>NZ_LMLM01000031.1:0-443800 GCF_001421905.1 Duganella sp. Leaf61 | reverse complement strand
ATTGACAGTCGATAAGTGTGAACGCTTGATGATGAGTGCTACTCTAGAAAGGAGGTGATCCAGCCGCACCTTCCGATACGGCTACCTTGTTACGACTTCACCCCAGTCACGAATCCTACCGTGGTAAGCGCCCTCCTTGCGGTTAAGCTACCTACTTCTGGTAAAACCCGCTCCCATGGTGTGACGGGCGGTGTGTACAAGACCCGGGAACGTATTCACCGCGACATGCTGATCCGCGATTACTAGCGATTCCAACTTCATGCAGTCGAGTTGCAGACTACAATCCGGACTACGATACACTTTCTGGGATTAGCTCCCCCTCGCGGGTTGGCGGCCCTCTGTATGTACCATTGTATGACGTGTGAAGCCCTACCCATAAGGGCCATGAGGACTTGACGTCATCCCCACCTTCCTCCGGTTTGTCACCGGCAGTCTCATTAGAGTGCTCTTTCGTAGCAACTAATGACAAGGGTTGCGCTCGTTGCGGGACTTAACCCAACATCTCACGACACGAGCTGACGACAGCCATGCAGCACCTGTGTGCAGATTCTCTTTCGAGCACTCCYMAATCTCTCSRGGATYTCTGCCATGTCAAGGGTAGGTAAGGTTTTTCGCGTTGCATCGAATTAATCCACATCATCCACCGCTTGTGCGGGTCCCCGTCAATTCCTTTGAGTTTTAATCTTGCGACCGTACTCCCCAGGCGGTCTACTTCACGCGTTAGCTGCGTTACCAAGTTAATTAAAACCCGACAACTAGTAGACATCGTTTAGGGCGTGGACTACCAGGGTATCTAATCCTGTTTGCTCCCCACGCTTTCGTGCATGAGCGTCAGTTTTGACCCAGGGGGCTGCCTTCGCCATCGGTGTTCCTCCACATATCTACGCATTTCACTGCTACACGTGGAATTCTACCCCCCTCTGCCAAACTCTAGCCTTGCAGTCACCATCGCCATTCCCAGGTTGAGCCCGGGGATTTCACGACAGTCTTACAAAACCGCCTGCGCACGCTTTACGCCCAGTAATTCCGATTAACGCTTGCACCCTACGTATTACCGCGGCTGCTGGCACGTAGTTAGCCGGTGCTTATTCTTCAGGTACCGTCATTAGATCTCTGTATTAGAAARACCCGTTTCTTCCCTGACAAAAGAGCTTTACAACCCGAAGGCCTTCTTCACTCACGCGGCATTGCTGGATCAGGCTTGCGCCCATTGTCCAAAATTCCCCACTGCTGCCTCCCGTAGGAGTCTGGACCGTGTCTCAGTTCCAGTGTGGCTGGTCGTCCTCTCAGACCAGCTACTGATCGATGCCTTGGTAGGCTTTTACCCTACCAACTAGCTAATCAGATATCGGCCGCTCCAGGAGCATGAGGTTCTTGCGAATCCCCCACTTTCATCCTKAGATCGTATGCGGTATTAGCGTAACTTTCGCTACGTTATCCCCCACTCCAGGGTACGTTCCGATATATTACTCACCCGTTCGCCACTCGCCGCCAGGTTGCCCCGCGCTGCCGTTCGACTTGCATGTGTAAGGCATGCCGCCAGCGTTCAATCTGAGCCAGGATCAAACTCTTCAGTTCCACTCGCCGCCAGGTTGCCCCGCGCTGCCGTTCGACTTGCATGTGTAAGGCATGCCGCCAGCGTTCAATCTGAGCCAGGATCAAACTCTTCAGTTTAATCTCTGTTTATTTGCCGATTTCTCGGCACCGTCTTTCGACGGGTCGCTCACTCAAAATACTGACAGGCCACTATTTTCATAGCGCCTATTTCATTACTTCTTGTGAACATTTGATAWTTTAAGTATCACTCGGCACCGTCTTTCGACGGGTCGCTCACTCAAAATACTGACAGGCCACTATTTTCATAGCGCCTATTTCATTACTTCTTGTGAACATTTGATAWTTWAAGTATCACGCTGCAAGCAGCGTGYGCACTGTCATCAAACGTCCACACTTATCGACTGTTAATTTTTAAAGAACTTATTCGGTRCTGCGTTTCGCGTCGATCGTTTTGTCTGCCGCGAAGAAGRAAGAGTATGAAGCGTTTAGCTTGTTTCGTCAACCTTCTTTTTTCTCGCTTTACTTAACATTTACATGCGGTGTTCTGCGAGGGGGCGAATTATAGCCAAGCCCGCAGGGGCTTGGCAAGAGGCTTTTTTACACGGTGCCGGCAACGTCCGGATACAGTCGTACCAGGGTCGCGGAAATGATTTGCTTGATCAGTAATGCTGCGCGGTCGCCGGTGATGGCGACCTTCTCGCGGCGCACGTCTTGCCACAGTTCGACCAGGCCGGCGTCGTGCTGGCTGACGACCTGCTCCACTTCTTCCTGCCAGAATGCCGGCGCTTCGTTTTCAACAAAATTGCCACGACCCCGGCCGAAGTGCGCCACGGCCAGATAGCGCAGCACACCGACAATCACCAGGTTGCGCATGAACGCGTCGGTAAACTGCACGGCGGCCACGTTGCGGTCGGTGCTGGCGTTGAAACCCCAGGCGGCACCGGCAAACGTCAGCGCACCGACCACGCCGCCGATGATGGCGCCGCCGCCCAATGTAAGGCCGCCAGCCATGACGTCGGCCGACAAGCCGGTGGCAGCACCCGAGAGCATGGCGCCCAGCAAGCCGGCCTGCGCCTTGTCGATCGGTGCACGCACGGCAAAACTCTCGCGCACGCGTTCGTTGATCTTGCCGGCGTCGGTGGGATCGAGCTGGTGCAGGATCAGCAGTTCGCGCGTGCTGTCGATGGACCGCTGGTTCAGGCGCGCAACCAGCGTGGCCATCGCCCGGTCCTGGCGCTGCTGTTCTTCGTTCTTGCCGATGCCCACCACCTTGAGCGCGGACTTGAGCATGCTCTTGCCCTCTTCCACGACCTGCTCGCTGTCGCGTGCGGCCGTGGACAATTGCGCAGCCAGCAGGTGAACGGCGCGGTCGTAGCGCTCGGTGTTGCGCGCCTGCCAGGTGGCAAACAGCCGGGCGTAACCCGCCTGCAACGACACGTCGAGCAACTTGCCCACGGTGTCGTAGAACACGCGCTCGTGCACCCAGCAGCGGGCAAAGGCGTCCAGCGCCAGAACTTCCCGCACGGCCGGATACTGGCGCAGGTGCTGGCGCCAACGCTCCTGCTCGGCGTGTTCCTCGCCTACCGGGCGCGGCCGGCCCACCTGGTTGAGCAGCACCACTACCGGCTTGTCCAGCCATTCGAGGATTTTCATTTCCGCCGGCAGGTAACCAGTGTCGCGTGGATCTTCCGACGAATTGACCAAATAAAGCACGAGGTCGGCCGATTCGCGCGCCGTGCGCATTGCTTGCTGGCTGAGCCAGAATGGCCGGTCGCGGTAGCGGTCGATCACTTCGCGCAGGAACCAGCCGACCGGGTTACCCGATTGGCCCAGCCGCTTGAGCAGGCGCACCGAGTCGCCAAAGCCCGGCGTATCCCACAGTTGCAGCGAGTCTCCCTGCGGCGTGGTTAATAAAGTGTGCGATTCGGCAAAGATGGTGACATGGGCAGCGTCGCGCACTTCGCCGATATCGACGCCGACCAGGGTGCGGGCCAGCGTGGTCTTGCCATTATTGGTGTGCGAAATCAGGGCAAACTGGATCTGCACACCGTCTTTTTGTATGGAAACGGTCATTGTGGTGTCGAGAGTGGCAGCCCGGCTTCGAGCGGATGGGCGCCGGGGTTGAGCAAGTTGACTACCGTGGCCCTGGTGTGATGGAAGTGGCAGAACTGCTGCCACAACGCCACGCGCTCGGCCAGGCGGGCGCGGTCGTCGGGGTGGTCGCCCATGCGCTCGACGTAGCTCGATTGATCGAGCAGCACGGCGATGCCGCGCGGCGATGACTTGACCAGGTAGTCGAGGAAGGCGCCGTGGTTTTCCTTCTCCGGCGTGGCGGTGATGTTGAACAGCACGGCGGTGATATTAACGTTGGGGTCGGTCAGATCGACTTCACGCAGCAGTTCGCGTGCATCTTCGCCATAGGCGCTTGATGGCCGCAACATCATGCGGCCCTGCTCGCCGAACGCCATCACCGCGACCTGCACCAGGCCCTGGTGGCGCGCCTCGTCCACGGTAAAGCTGTAGGGCAGCACGCGCAGCAGGCCGCCGGTGGACACGCCGATGGTGTCATTGAGGCGACGGAAATAAGGATGGTCGAGGTCGAGCGGGAAGCGTTTGGCGAAATGCGCCGCGCGCAGGTTGTAGGCCAGCGCCAGCAGCAGGCGTGGCAGCACCACGAACAGGAAAATGGTCGCCGCATATAAATGCACCCAGCGCGCACCGCCCTCGGCTGCCGTGGTCTGCGGGAAGCGCAGCGCCTCGATCTCGGCCAGGGTAAAGCCTTGCAGGTTAAATACAAACATCGCCGGCGCGAACAGGAAAGACAACAGGCCATGCACTTGCGACGCATTCAGGAAGGTGCTTTCCCAGCCGGCGCCGTACTGGGCCAGCAAGCCGCGCGCATACAGCGAGGCGACGGCGCCGATGGAAAACAGCGCCGCGCTCAGGTGCACGGTGCGATTGAGACGGGCTGCCGTCAGCTTGGCGCCCAGTTGCGCCCATTCGCCCATAAAGCTGAGCAAGGCGGTGGAGAGTACCGGCGGCATCTTGCGCGGCAGCGCCAGCTTGCCCACGCTCAGGCGACGCACCATGCCGTCCTTGGGCCAGCCGGGCGCGCGCGATGGAACCACCAGGCTGATCAGCAATCCTATATAAACCACAAAGTTCCAGGCAAGGATCAGCAGCAAGGGAGCGGAGAGCAGATCGACGCGGTGCGGATCGGTGATGCGGTCGAGCGCCACGCCCAGTACCAGGGCCAGCAACGGCAGCGCCCAGGTGAGCCCTTGCAGGCCGTAGCGGCGCTTAGCGAAACTGGCAAAGGCAGGATTGCGCTCGGCCAGGCGCTTGAGCAGCAGTTCCGAGCGCTGCTGCAGGAAATCGTCGCCGGTCACCTCGGCATGCTTGCCGGAAGCCTGCCATTGCGCCAGTTCGCGCGCGCTGCGGCTGGCGTACAGGCGGTCGTCCTCGCTGAGAATTTCTTTCTTTTGATCGGTGGTCTCGATGGCGCGGACCATCACCACATCTCTCGCGATTAGCTCGTTCATGGAATCCCCGTTATGAGTTAAACAACCTGACAACCGGGATTGTGGCGTACTTTATGAAATCAAGCCAACGCTGCACGCCCTTTACGTGAGCCGAGTATCTCATACAGAAAATAGACGATGGCGACCGCGATCCAGACCGACCACAGAGTGTGAGTGAGGAAATGAGCGCCGCGCAACTGCTGCATCCAGCCCACGGCAAAGCCGAACGCCAGCATGGCCGCACCGACAGCCGCTGCCATGCGCGGGCGCGCGGGCAGCCAGAACACGACCACCGCCAGCAGCCACAGCGCGCTCGACGCGTGGCCGGCCGGCAGGCAGTGACCGGAAGGTATCCCGGCCGGCATCATTTCCAGTAAGCGTACATACGGCTCGTTGCCGCCATAGCGCTGCAAATCCCACGGGCAGTGCGAATCGCTGAAACGCTTGAGCAGGCTGATCGCCGCCGGCACCAGCAGCGCCGACAGCGCCAGCACGCGCATGCCGGTGCGGTGCGCCACGGTCCAGCTGCGGAACGGCTTGAAGCAATCCCAGCTGGCCACACCGACCACCGTAAAACCCAGTACCTGCAGCACGGTTTTCAAAATTTCGTGGTTGAAGCGCTCGGCCAGCCACGCGTGCTGCCAGGGAAACACGTTACGGGCGCGGTCGAACATGGCGTCGGCCAGGGCCAGGTCGATATCGGTGTTGTTGCCGATCCATAGTATCAGCAGGCTTGACACCAGCAGCGCCCACTCCACCGGCCGCAGCAGGCCGATGCGGCGAGATGTCGAAGGCGTATCAAGGCTGGTTGGCAAGGGTACAGGCATGGAACATATCCAGTTGCGGGTTATACACGGCGGTGTTGATGTTCAACATGCCCAGGAACGAGTGGAACACATTATCGTGGGAGAAATCCTGATCGCGCCGCGCTTCCATGCAGCGCTGGTCGATATTGAAGCGGTCGCGGAAGTTCTGATCCAGCCACAGCATGAACGGGACGTGGCGTTGTTCTTCAGGCGAAATGATGTACGGCGCGCCATGCAGGTACATATTTTTCTCGCCCAGCGATTCGCCATGGTCGGAGAAATACATCATGGCGGTATCGACGTTGCTCTCGGCGCCGGCAGCGCGCAGCATGTCGATGGTCTTGCTGAGGAAATAGTCGGTGTACAGGATGGTGTTGTCGTACGCCGCGACGATCGACTCGCGCGAGCATTTTTCCAGCTCATTGCTGCTGCACACGGGGCCAAAGCGCTGGAACGCTGGCGGGTAGCGCTTCCAGTAGGCCGGGCCGTGGCTGCCCTTCTGGTGCAGCACGATCACCAGGTCGCGCCGGGCGTTGCGGATGATGTCGGGCAAGCCTTGCAGCATGCGCTCGTCGTAGCACTCGTCCTTGCCGCAGAACGGATCGCCGGCTTTGACCTCCGACATGTCTTCGTAGGTGACGCGGTCGCAGGCGCCCTTGCAGCCGGAATTGTTATCGCGCCACAGCACGTCGATGCCGGCGTGGCTGATCACGTCCAGCAGCCCCTCCTGGGACTTGGCCTTGTCTTCCGAATACTTTTCCCGCGTCATGCCCGAGAACAGGCAAGGCACGGAAATCGCCGTGGCCGTACCGCACGAATAGACATTCTTGAAATTGATCAGGCCAGCCTGGTGCGACAGCAGCGGGTTGGTGTCACGGCTGTAACCGTTAAGCGAGAAATTCATGGCGCGCGCAGTCTCGCCCACCACCATGATGGTCACCGTGCGGCGCGGCACCTGCACGCCCGGCGTCGGATGATCGGGGGGTTGCGACCACAGCTTGCCCTTCATGGCGTCGCGGCCCATCGGTTCGATCACCAGCGGCTTGGCAAAGTGATGCTTGAAATAGCTGTTGGTTGCCTGGATGACATTGGTGGGCGTGAGCAGGAAGCGCATTTCGCGGTACTCGCGCACGGCCGGCGCCAGGGTCTTGAAAAAGGTCATCATCAAAATGCCGGCTGCACACACGGACAGCAGGACCACGATGGCATTGGTCACCACGCTCCGGGTCAACGACGGATAACGCAGCTTGACGTGGTACACGAACAGCGACGGCAACACGCCCAGCAGGCTCAAGGTGAACAACAAATCCCAGCTCAGCAGCTCCTCGGCTTCGTGCGGGTCGGTCTCCATCACGTTCTGGACCATGGCGGCATCGATGGCGATGCCGTAGCGGTTCATGAAATAGCTGGCGCCGGCTGTGACGAAAAACAGCACGATCAGCACCGGTTTGAGCAGGTAACGGAAACCGACCAGGCTCAAAAACGCGTTGAACACCAGCGCCAGCATGGTAAATGCGCCCAGGTACAGCGGAATATTGGAAGCGTGCAAGCCACCGGTGGCAACCACGAAAGTTTTCCAGAAGCTGAAGTTGTAAGCCAGTACCAGGAATATCGAGGCGGCCAGCGTTAGTTGCATCGGATGCAAGGTCAGCTTGCGCAGTCGCGGCAGGATGGCGGTGCGCAGTGCCAGCGGCACCTGCAAGGTCAGGTTGTGAACGTTCACGCGAGGCTCCAGAAGTCTAGCCTCTACCTTACAAACGCGGCGGTCAAATCGCCGTCATGGCGGCGTTAAGATTGCGTTAAACCAATTTTATATGTGTGGAAAACGAATCTCGAACACGCTGCCGCCCCCTGGCCTCTCGCTGTAATGCAGGCTGGCGCCCAGGTAAGCGCAGATGCGCTGCACCAGCCCCAAGCCGAGGCCGGTACCGGACGAGCCGCTGGCGCCAACCGGTGCCGCCTCGTGCAGCACGCGGGCGCGCGCGGCCGGTGGCAAACCGGGGCCGGTATCTTCGACGAACAGCGACCGGTCTTGCAGCATCACCAGCACTTCGCCCTCCAATGTATACAGGCAGGCGTTGCGCACCAGGTTGCCGACGGCAGCGATCATCAGTTCGCGCGGCGCGGTCACCGTGAAATCGGCGCCGCCTGCATACCGCACGCTCAACGGTTTATTACCCACCAGCGGCTGGCTGCGCGCGCACTCATCGGCAGCGAGCGCAGCCATCGACACCGGCGTTGCCTCCAGCTGCTCGGGCGAACGGGCCAGGCGCAGCAGCACGGTGACCGAATCGGATGCATCGCGCGCAGCGCGATAAATGCGCTCGGAAGCGGCCTGGATCGCCGGGTTGCCCGGCGCCTGCGCCATGATCACCTCGGCCGCGCCGCTGATGACGGTGAGTGGCGTGCGCAATTCGTGGCTGACATCGCCGGTAAAGAAGCGCTCGCGGTCCAGCACCTCGGTCAGCTCAGTGGTGCGGGCGGCAAAGGCGCGGGCCAGGATGCCCAGTTCGTCGGGACTGTCCTGCTGCGGCAGGTCGGTGCGGCGCGCCTGCACGGCCGTGGCCAGGTCCATGATGGGACGCACCACGCTGTTGCCGA
The DNA here is from genome assembly GCF_001421905.1 of Duganella sp. Leaf61. NCBI lineage: Bacteria > Pseudomonadati > Pseudomonadota > Betaproteobacteria > Burkholderiales > Oxalobacteraceae > Duganella > Duganella sp. Leaf61. Next base: position 435,315 of record NZ_LMLM01000031.1, on the reverse strand, counting down.
TAAACGCCCCGAACATCAGCGACGAGACCAGGAAACCGGCAAAGCCGACGGCAAACATGCTGTACACGACCAGCTCGATTTTTTCATATGCACTGGCGTGGTCCACCACCACGTAGTTGCCGGCAGGATCGCGCCCGGCCAGCACGTGCAGGTCAACACCATCGACCGTGATTTCATTGGCGCCCTGCGGCAAGCCGCGCAGCGACTGGGGAATCTCGGCGTCATGGAAGAAACTGAGACCGGCCGGCATTTCCACCGGCAAGCCGCCGGCCTGGCGCGGCGAGGCCCAAGCCGCCACTTCCTCGAGGCGTTCATCGACCAGCTTGACCTCGATGCCTTCGACCGCCACGGCCGCGATGATGGCAAAGAACAGGCTGGCGACGGCGGCAAACAGCAGGTAGGCGACGACGATGCGGCGGCGCAGGGATTTAAACTGGGACATCGGTAGCAAGCAATTTGTAGCCGATGCCGGACACGGTGCGCAGCATGGCGAAGTCGAAAGGTTTGTCGAGCACCTGGCGCAGCGCATGGATGTGCGTGCGCAAGGCGTCGCTGTCGGGGCGGTCCTCCCCCCATACTTGCTGTTCCAGCATGTCGCGCGTGACCAGCTTGGGCGCCTGGGTCATCAGGCACTTGAGGATAACGTAACCGGTCTTGGTCAGTACCAGCGGCGTGCCGGCGCGGTGCACCTCGAATTTCTCGGTATCGAAACGCAAATCGCCCACGGCCAGCACGGCCGCACCGGCGGTTTGCCCGCGCGCGCGGCGCACCAGCGCATTGAGCCGCACTTCCAGCTCCACCAGCGAGAACGGTTTGACCAGGTAATCGTCGGCGCCGCTGTCGAAGCCGGCCACCTTATCCTGCACCGTGTCGCGCGCGGTGAGCATCAGTACCGGCGTCGTCTGGCGCAGCTCGGTGCGGATCTTGTGGCACAGTTCCAGCCCCGTCATCCCGGGCAGCATGACATCGAGCACCATCACGTCGTACTCGTGCTGGGCCGCCAGCGCCAGCCCGGCATAGCCGTTGGCGGCCGAGTCGAGCACATGGCCTTTCGGCTCCAGGAAGGCGTACAGGTTGGCCAGGATGTCCGGGTTGTCTTCGATGATCAGGATCCGCATGGAGGAGACGTCACAGTCCGTCAAAGTTGGCCGGGCGCTTGGCCAGGAATGCCTGCATGCCTTCTTTCTGCGCCGGCGTGCCGAAAGCGGCCTGGAACAGGCGACGCTCGTAGGCCACGCCGTCGGTCAGCGGGGTCTCGAAGGCGCGGTTGACGGCATCCTTGACCATCATTGCCACCGAGGTGGGCATGGCGGCAATTTGCTCGGCAATCACCAGCACTTCCTCGATCAGCTTTTCGGCCGACACCACGCGCGACACCAGGCCGATGCGTTCGGCTTCGGCGGCGTCGATGGTGCGCGCGGTAAGCAGCATGTCCATGGCCTTGGCCTTGCCGATGGCGCGCGGCAGGCGCTGGGTGGCGCCGGCGCCGGGCGGCACGCCGATCTTGATTTCGGGCTGGCCGAACTTGGCGGTATCAGCGGCGACGACGAAGTCGCACATCATGGCCAGCTCGCAGCCGCCGCCCAAGGCAAAGCCGGCCACGGCGCCGATCACCGGCTTGCGCACCTTCAGGATGTGCTCCCAGTTGCGGCTGATGTAGTTGTCGCGGTAGGTGTCGGCATACGTGTAATCGACCATGGCGGCAATGTCGGCGCCGGCGGCAAAGGCTTTTTCGCTGCCCGTGAGGACGATGCAGCCGATGGCAGGATCGGCGTCGAACGTGCGCAAGGCGTCGCCAAGTTCGTCCATCATGTTGTCATTGAGCGCGTTGAGCGCCTTGGGACGGTTCAGGCGGATCAGCGCGGTCTTGCCGTGCACTTCGACGATCAGGTCTGCATATTGCATGATGTTCTCCAAGGTGGCATAGGTATGGCGTCGATTGTAGCGTCTATCCCGGCGCCGGGTATGATCGGTCTCCTGTCAGCGGGGATAGGCAAAACTTGTCAGTCGTGCCATAACGTGCGACAAGAAACGCGCCGAGATATTAGTCTCACTGCCATCAACCGCCAACTGGAGTGCGCCATGTTCAAATCGATTCTCTTCCCCACCGATGGCTCCGAGCTGTCGGAAAAAGCCACCGCCACTGCGGTGCAATTCGCCATGTTGCACCAGGCCCGCATGATCGGCATCACGGTCGTGCAACCGATCGCCATGACCCCGATCAGCGACGTGGGCGTGGTGGTGGACGTGGGCGACTTCTCGGTACAGATGCAGGAAGCCGCGCGCGAGCACATCGACAAGCTGGCGGCCGCCGCCAATATCGCCGGCGTGCCGTTCGAAGGCATCATTTCCACGTCCACCGTGCCGTTCGAGGAAATCATCGAAGCGTCGAAACGCTTCAATTGCGACCTGATCATCATGGCCACCCACGGCCACACTGGGCTGGACAAATTCCTGCTGGGCAGCCAGACCGACAAGGTGTTGTCGAACACCACCCTGCCGGTACTGGTGTTGCGTTAATTTTTGCGCTGATTATTTAGGCAGCAGCACCCAGACGTTGCCGCGCTGCTTCATGCGGCCGGCGTTTTCAGCCGCCTCGGTGCCGAAGCCGAAGAAGTAATCGACGCGGATGGCGCCACGAATGGCCCCGCCCGTATCCTGCGCCATCACCAGGCGCTGCATCGGGATATCGCTGTTGGCCTGAGTGGTGTTGAGGAAAATCGGCGCGCCCAGCGGCAGTTGGGTCGGATCGATTGCTACCGAGCGCTGCGGCGTCAGCGGCAAGCCCATCGCGCCTTTCGGGCCGATCTTCGGATCTGGCAGCCGCTCTTCCTTGAAAAATACATAACTCGGGTTGGCGTTGAACAGTTCCTGCATGCGGGTGGGGTGACCGGCGATCCACGCCTTGATGCCCTGTGCCGACGCCTGGTCCAGCCGCAGCTCCCCCTTCTCTACCAGGTATTTGCCGATCGACTTATACGGATGGCCGTTCTGGTCGGCGTACGCCACGCGCACGGTTTCCTGGGTATCGGTCAGTTGCACCCGGCCCGAACCCTGCACTTCCAGGAAAAACGCTTCCACCGGATCATCGACCCACAACAATTCCTTGCCCTTCAGTTCGCCCGTATCGATCTCGGCGCGGCTGGAATAAGGCACCAGTTTCTTGCCCACCAGCTTGCCGCGCAGGCGCATGCCTTTCAAATCGGGATAAACGCTGGCCAGGTCCACGGTGATCATGTCGTCGGGCACCTTGTACAGCGGCGTCTGGTATGGACCGCCCTTCTTGCGGGCGCCGCGCAGCAGCGGCTCGTAGTAGCCGGTGACCAGGCCGTCGGTGGCGCCATCGGGCGCGACCACCTGGTTCGGCACCATGAACGCCTCGAAGAAGGTGCGGATGGCCTTGTCGTCGTTGCCATTGACGGTGCGGGCGATGCTGCACGATTCTTTCCAGATGGTCTGCTTGGCCAGCGACGTGCACGAAGCCATGAAGGCTGGCCAGGCGGCGCGAACGTCGTCGCGGTCCCAGCCTGGCAGGGCCGAGAAGGTGCTGGGCACCAGTTGCAGCTTGGCCGGCGCGGTGGACGGGGTGGCCGGCGTGGTGGGCGTCGCTGGCGTGGCCGGCTGCGCGGGTTTTGCAGCCGGTGCCGGCGTTGCGGACTGGTCGGGTGGAATCGGGGTGGTGGTACAAGCGGCCAGCGCGAGCATGGCAACGCTCGCCGGAACGAGTAGACTACGGCGGGAAAAGTTCATGGGGAATCGCTATGTGGATATTGTTGTTGGAAGTGTGCGTGGCGCTGGGCCTGCTGGTGTTCCTGGTGTGGTGGACGATGTTCCACGGCCGAACCCGGCGCAAGAACAAGCACCGGGACCGTGACCGGGACAAACAGTAATCAGTGCAGCGTGCGCGGCAGCGACAGCACGAATTCGGGAATTTTCGCTTCGAACTGGTGGCCGTCTTCCGCCACGCAGAAGTATTCGCCCACCATCGAGCCCTGCGGCGTTTGCAGCGCCGAACCGCTGGTGTATTCGAACTGCTCGCCCGGTTGCAGCAGCGGCTGGTGGCCCACCACGCCCAGCCCGCGCACTTCCTCGACATGGTTGTTGGCATCGGTAATCACCCAGTGGCGCGAGATCAGCTGCGCCGCCACCGTGCCGGTGTTCTTGATGGTGATGGAATAGGTGAACACGAAACTCGTGCGCTCCGGGTCCGACTGCTCAGGCAGGTATTGGGTTCTGACTGATACAGTGAATTCGTAAGTGGCCATCAACTTTCCTTAATAGATACAATGTCTTTGAATGCAAGTCCTTCATTGCACCGCAAATCGGCAACCTGCGCAAGGACGACTTGGGACAAATCGGGCCTATCTGCTCTCTAATTAGGCAGAGCGGCCGCGACCAGCGTAAAATGACGCATCTTTTTTTACGCCAGGCCCATTGCGGCCCCCTGCCATGACCCAATACCGCATCGCACCCAGCATCCTGTCCGCCGATTTCGCCCGCCTGGGCGAGGAAGTGCGCAATGTCGTCGCCGCCGGCGCCGACATCATCCACTTTGACGTGATGGACAACCATTATGTTCCCAATCTGACCATCGGCCCGCTGGTGTGCGAAGCGATCCGTCCGCACGTGCAGGTACCGATCGACGTCCACCTGATGGTCAAGCCGGTGGACCGCATCATCCCGGACTTCGCCAAGGCCGGCGCCAACATCATCACCTTCCACCCGGAAGCGTCCGATCACGTCGATCGCTCGCTGCAGCTGATCCGCGACCACGGCTGCAAGGCCGGCCTGGTGTTCAACCCGGCCACGCCGCTCAGCTACCTCGAGCACGTGATGGACAAGATCGACATCATCCTGATCATGTCGGTCAACCCGGGCTTCGGCGGCCAGTCGTTCATTCCGCATGCGCTGAAAAAGATCGCGGACGCCCGTCGCCTGATCGATGAATCGGGCCGCGACATCATGCTCGAGGTCGATGGCGGCATCAAGATCGAGAACATCGCCGCCGCCGCTGCTGCCGGCGCCGACACCTTTGTCGCCGGCTCCGCCATCTTCGGCAAGCCCGACTACAAGGCCGTGATCGACGCCATGCGCGCCAACCTGGCCAAGGTCGGCGCTTGATGGCTAGCGTAATGGCTACCGTGCTGGCAGGCGTACGCGCAGCCATCATCGACCTCGATGGCACCATGCTCGACACCATCCCCGACTTCCACGTGGCGATTACCGGCATGCTGGCCGAGCTGGAGCTGCCGCCGGTAGCGCAAGAGCAGATCGCGGTCATGGTGGGCAAGGGATCGGAAAACCTGATCCGCGCCGTGCTGGCACTGCAACTGAACGAAGCGCCGCATTCGCCGCCGGTGGAAGCACGCTTCAACTTTGCGATGGAAGCGTACCAGCGCCACTACCTGGCGATCAACGGCCAGCACAGCGCGCTGTACCCGGACGTGCTCGAAGGCTTGACCGCCATGAAAGCAGCCGGCCTGCGCCTGGCCTGCGTGACCAACAAGCCGATCGCGTTTACCACCCCGCTGTTAAAACTCAAGGGTTTGAGCGGCTTTTTCGAGGTGGTGTACGGCGGCGACTCGCTGGCGCGCAAGAAGCCGGACCCGCTGCCTTTGCTGACCGTGTGCGCCGACTTTGGCCTGCAACCGGCGCAAGTGGTGGCGATTGGTGACTCGTCCAACGACGCGCAAGCGGCCCGGGCTGCGGGTTGCCCGGTGTTGACGGTACCGTATGGTTACAACCACGGTGAATCTGTACACGATATCGATTCCGATGGTATAGTTACCTCGCTGCTAGAAGCGGCTAGCCTGATTCGTTCGCAAAATATACCAACTTAGCAGAACACCTGACCGAAATGTCTCTCACCAAAAAACACACCGTCAACCAACCAGGCTCGATTGAGGCCTGGCTTTGGCGACGCTGGCAATCCTGGCAGGGCTGATCGCCCGAGCCGTATTGCTGCCGTCCGCACCCCGCGTGCCCGGCAGGTTTTTTGAACAGCGCCGCCCTCTCCCCTCACCTTAGCGTGATCGCGCGGCGCCATGGAGAGCACACATGACCGAACTCGAATTCAAATCGTTGGCCAACGAAGGCTACAACCGCATCCCGCTGATCGCCGAAGCCTTTGCCGATCTCGAAACCCCGCTCACGCTGTACCTGAAACTGGCCCAGTCCCAGAACACGGGCAAGAACACGTTCCTGCTCGAGTCGGTCGTCGGTGGCGAGCGTTTCGGCCGCTTCTCGTTCATCGGCCTGCCGGCCAACACCATCCTGCGCACGTTCGGCACCCGCACCGAGATCGTGAAAAACGGCGCCGTGATCGAAACCCATGACGGCAATCCGCTCGACTTCATCGAAACCTATCAAAAGCGCTTTAAAGTAGCGGTACGCCCCGGCATGCCGCGCTTCTGCGGTGGCCTGGCCGGCTACTTCGGCTACGACACCGTGCGCCACATCGAAAAGACTTTGGCCCAATCGCCCAACCAGCCGAAAGATGACCTGGGCCTGCCCGACATCCAGCTGATGGTGACCGAAGAACTGGCCGTGATCGACAACCTGTCCGGCAAGCTGTACCTGATCGTGTATGCGGATACCACCCAGCCCGAGTCGTTCAGCAAAGCGCGCCAGCGCCTGAAAGATTTGCGCATGATGCTGCGCCGGGGCGTGGAAGCGCCGGTCACCAGCGCCTCGGTACGCACCGAGATCACGCGCGACTTCGCCAAGGAAGATTATTTAAAGGCGGTGGCCCGCGCCCACGAATACGTGATGGCCGGCGACCTGATGCAGGTGCAAATCGGCCAGCGCCTGCGCAAACCGTACGTCGATTCGCCGCTGTCGCTGTACCGCGCGCTGCGTTCGCTGAACCCGTCGCCGTATATGTACTTCTACAATTTCGGCGACATGCAGATCGTCGGCGCGTCGCCCGAAATCTTGGTGCGCAACGAGACCCTGCCTGATGGCGAAAAGAAAGTCACGCTGCGCCCGATCGCCGGCACCCGCCCGCGCGGCGCCACGCCCGAGCGCGACGCCGAACTGGCCACAGAACTGCTGGCCGACCCGAAAGAAATCGCCGAACACGTGATGCTGATCGACCTGGCGCGCAATGACCTGGGCCGCATCTCCGAGACCGGCACCGTCAAGGTCACCGACCGCCTGGTCATCGAAAAGTATTCGCACGTGCAGCACATCGTGTCCAACGTCGAGGGCAAGCTGAAAAGCGGCCTGTCGAACCTGGACGTGCTGCGCGCCACCTTCCCGGCCGGTACCCTCACCGGCGCGCCGAAAGTGCGCGCCATGGAAGTGATCGACGAGCTCGAAATTTCCAAGCGCGGCATTTACGGCGGCGCCTGCGGCTACCTGTCGTTTGGCGGCGAGATGGACGTGGCGATTGCGATCCGCACCGGCGTGATCAAGGACGGCATGTTGTACGTGCAGGCGGCCGCCGGCATCGTGGCCGACTCCGTGGCTGAGATGGAATGGCAGGAAACCGAAAACAAGGCGCGCGCCGTGCTGCGCGCTGCCGAACAAGTACAAGATGGCCTGGATGGGGAGTTCTGACATGCTGCTGATGATCGACAACTACGACTCCTTCACCTACAACATCGTCCAGTATTTCGGCGAACTCGGTGAAGACGTGCGCGTGTACCGCAACGATGAAATCACGATCGAACAGATCGAAGCGCTGAACCCCGACCGCATCTGCATCTCGCCCGGCCCGAAAGATCCGGCGCAGGCCGGCATTTCGATCGCCGTATTAAAACACTTCGCTGGCAAGAAGCCGATTCTGGGCGTCTGCCTCGGCCACCAGGCCATCGGCGAAGCGTTCGGCGGCAAGGTGATCCGCGCCAAGCAGGTCATGCACGGCAAAACCTCTCTTATCGCGCATACCGGCGTGGGCGTCTTCAAGGACTTGCCCTCGCCGTTTACGGTGATCCGCTATCACTCCCTGGCCATCGAGCGCAGCTCGTTGCCAGCCTGCCTCGAAGTGACGGCATGGACGGATGACGGCGAAATCATGGGCGTGCGGCACAAGGATTACGACATCGAGGGGGTGCAGTTCCACCCCGAGTCGATCCTGTCCGAACACGGCCACGCCTTGCTGAAGAACTTCCTGGTTCGTTAAGCATTCCGCTGTCGTACACCTGCGTAAAAATTTGAGAGAAGGATTGGTCATGGCGATTACCCATCAAGAAGCACTGCTGCGCTGTATCGAACACCGCGAGATTTTCCACGACGAGATGCTGCACCTGTTCCGCCAGATCATGTCCGGCGAAATGTCGCCCACCATGATCGCGGCCCTGACCATGGGCCTGCGCGTGAAAAAGGAAACCATCGGCGAGATCGCCGCCGCCGCGCAAGTGATGCGCGAGTTTTCCACCAAGGTGCCGATGGCCGACACCACCGGCCTGCTCGACATCGTCGGCACCGGCGGCGACGGCGCCCACACGTTTAATATTTCCACCACCGCCATGTTCGTGGCAGCGGCGGCCGGCGCGCGTGTGGCCAAGCATGGCGGGCGCAGCGTGTCGTCGTCGTCAGGCAGCGCCGACGTCATCGAGGCGCTCGGCGCCAACATCAATTTGAAACCCGAGCAGATCGCGCAGTCGATCGCGCAAACCGGCATCGGCTTCATGTTCGCGCCGAACCACCATGCGGCCATGCGCCATGTGGCCCCGGTACGCAAGGAGCTTGGCGTGCGCTCGATCTTCAACATCCTGGGCCCCTTGACCAACCCGGCCGGCGCGCCGAATATCCTGATGGGCGTATTCCATGCCGACCTGGTCGGCATCCAGGTACGGGTGCTGCAACGCCTCGGTGCGCAGCACGCGATCGTGGTCTATGGCCGCGACAATATGGACGAAGTGTCGCTGGGCGCGGGCACCATGATCGGTGAACTGGTCAACGGCGAAATCCGCGAATACGAAATCCACCCGGAAGACTTCGGCCTGCCGATGATCGCCAGCCGCAACCTGAAGGTGGCCGATGCAGCCGAATCGAAAGCAAAGATGATGGAAGCGCTGCGCGGCGAACCGGGTCCGGCCTTCGACATCGTGGCGCTCAATGCCGGCACCGCACTGTACGCGGCCGGCGTGGCCAGCTCGATCGAAGACGGCCTGCAACGCGCGCGCGCGGCGATTACCTCGGGCGATGCGTTGAAGAAGGTCGAGCAGTTTGTGAGCGTGACGCAAACCCTGGGCGCTGCCAACTGAGGCGATGTAAGGCCAACTGACGGCGAACTGAATAGCGTCGTCCAGAAACAGGCCCCGTCAACACGTCCGCTACACGCAATTTCCGTCATCCCCGCGAACACGGGGATCCATAGAACACCCGAATAAACGAACCGCCGACCATGTCCGACATCCTCAACAAAATCCTCGCCGTCAAAGCCGACGAAGTGGCCGCCGCCAAAAAACACCGCAGCTTCGCCAGCCTGCGCGACGACGTCGAATCGCACACCGAACTGCGCGCCCAGATGCGCGGTTTTGAAGCGAGCCTGCGTGCAAAAATCGATGCCGGCAAACCGGGCGTGATCACCGAAATCAAGAAGGCGTCGCCGTCGAAAGGCGTGATCCGCGCCGACTTCCGCCCGGCCGACATCGCCAAAACCTATGAAGCCAACGGCTCCGCGTGCCTGTCGGTGTTGACCGACGAGCAGTTCTTCCAGGGTTCGGTGGCGTACCTGGAGCAAGCCCGCGCCGCGTGTGCACTACCGGTGCTGCGCAAGGACTTCATGATCGACATCTACCAGATCTATGAAGCGCGCGCGATGGGGGCCGATGCGATCCTGTTGATCGTCTCGGCGCTCGATCACGGCTTGATGGCGGAGATGGAAGCGGTTGCCCACGAACTGGGCATGGGCGTGCTGGTGGAAACGCATGATGGCGACGAACTGACCGCCGCGCTGCGCCTGAAAACCCGGCTGCTGGGGATTAACAACCGCAACCTGCGCACGTTCGAGGTATCGCTGGAAAATACCCTGGGGCTGCTGGACCGCATCCCCGAAGACAAGCTGGTGATCACCGAATCGGGCATCATGGTGCCGGCCGACGTGGAACGCATGCGCGCAGCAAACGTGCACGCGTTCCTGGTAGGCGAAGCCTTTATGCGCGCGGAAGATCCGGGCGCAGAACTGGCCCGGCTCTTTAATTAACGTTAAGCCTTCGTCCAGAACACCAGGGGAGCCAGCGCGCTGGCTTTCCAGGTGAGCGTAAATGCGACGATCACCGCCGCACCGGCCACACTCATCACCCACACCAGCGACGCCATCGACGCCGAGTCGACCATCAGGCACAGCACCAGCGACGTCACCAACGCAACCGCGCCGAGCACCCGCAGCGACTTGACCGTGGCTGGCGGACAGGCCGCCTTGCCGCGTACCTGCTCCCAGTGGTTTTCCATCGACAGGGCCAGCCAGGCCATGCCCATCACGGTGACGACCAGCGCCGCCAACAACATCAATGCATCAGGCATGGCCTGCCTCCATCACGGGGGTGTTCGCAGTAACCTTGCTCTCGGCGCGCAATTGCAGCTTGCGCGCGGCTAATATTGCCAGCACCGCGCCGGTCAGCATGAACAGGTCGGCGCCGGCCACCGGCCAGTAGCCGTTGCCGATGGTGCGCAGCAGGTGGTCGCCGGTGGTGACCCAGTTCAGTACCGGCGCGGTCACGCCCAGTACGGCAATCGCCAGGCATTGCTCGCGCCAGGCCGGGGCGATGCGCCCTTCGGCCACCGGCGCGGTGCGCCAGAACGCGTGCGCCATCGCCACCACCCAGGTCCCCCAGAAGCAGTATTTTTCCATGTCGCCGCGCAGCGGCCAGCCGTCGGGCATGACGTCCGGCAGCAGGCGGTTGGCGATCAGCATGCCCAGCGCCGCGATCATCATGCCGGTGAGCGTGGTCACGCCCAAGGCATCGACAACCCGGGCGCCGCTGCTGCCTTGCTTGGCGTGCTGGCGCTTGCGCTTTTCAACGAAGAACAGGAAGCCGGTGGCGATACACGCGCAACCGAGCAGGCCACCGAGCACATACAGCCAGCGCAACAGCCAGTGGCGGAAATGCTGCAAGTGCAGGCCTGTGAGGAATTCGTTGATGCGGCCGACGGCGGTGGGCGGCGGGTCTTCGCGCATCACGACGCCGGTGGACGCCTTGAAGTGGATGCCCTCGCCGGTGAGCGCGATACGGTCGGTACCGGCGCGGTAGATGCTGACATAGCCGTTGGCGTCGCCCACGTGCTGCACTTGCAGGAAACCGACGTCGCCAGCCATGCCCTTCTCGGCCCAGCGGCGCTGCGCTTCCTTGACCATGGCATCGACCGACGCCATTTTTGCCGGAACGCCGGCCGGGTCGTGCGGCAGGCCGGTTTCCAGCGCTTCGTGTATCTCGTGCTGGTCGTGCAAGGCTTGCAGCTGGGTGTGGCCGATCGGGAAATAGATTCCGGCGAAAATCACCAGGCCGGTAAAGGCAAAGAAGAAGTGGAACGGCAGTGCGACCACGCCAGTGAGATTATGCAGGTCGAGCATGCTGCGCTGGGTGGTCTTTTTCGGCCGGAACGTGAACAGCTCGCGGAAGATCTTGCGGTGCATGACCACGCCCGTCACCAGCGCGACCAGCATCATCAGTGCGGCAAAGCCGACGATCCAGTAGCCGACGTTTTTCCAGTAGAAGGTGAGGCTGTAATGCAGCGGGTAGAAGAAACCGCTGCCGACCTTGAGGCGGTCGTCGGGCAAGGCGGCGCCGGTGCGCGGATCGACCGTGCGCTGGGCGAAGATCATGGTTTCCGGATCCTTGGCGTTCGGTACCTCGTAACCGGCAAACATGGTTAGCACCGGATCGCGGTGGGTGGTGTACGCGCCCCAGCTCTTCACCTTGTCGAAATGGTCAGGCAACGGACCGTTGACCAGCGGCGCAGTGAACGCGCGCGCGTCCGGCAGCGGCTGCATATCCTCGAAAATCGGGCGCATCAGCTTGTCGAACGACGGCATCGGTTGCGGCTCGAAGCGCGAGGCGGGGATGGCCCAGCGGTCGATTTCGCGGTCGAACACCGACAGCGAACCGAAGAAAAATACAACCACTAGTACAAATCCGAGGGCCAGTCCGAACCAGGTATGCACCCAGGCCATCGACTGTCTGAAATTCTGCAGCATTGGAAAAACTCCGTAATGTCAGCGTTGGTTACGTGATCAGGTTCTTGATAAGTTCGGCAGCCGAGGCCATGACCACGGCGCCACCGGCCAGTACCAGCCACACGCGTACGATGTTGCGCGCAGCGAATGCGGTCAGGAAGATGGTCAAAAACACCAGGAAACCGATGATGGCGGTCAGGTGCTCGGCGTCATGGAATTCCATGTCGGCGGCAACCATTGCAGCCATGCCGAAGGCGATCAGCCCCCAGGTAAAGGCATAGCCGCCGAAGACGGCAGCCAGCGTGCGCCAGACGATGTCGGAGCGGGAAATCGATGCAGTGGCCATGATAAGCACATTTAGCGAATGAGAATTATTCGCATGATAGCAGCATTAATCGGTGCTCGGTAACCATCTTTATGCCAAAGGGGACAGTGGACGGGGCCGATCACGGGGTTTTGTGCCGGATGATGGCGTGTTTATGCCGGAATCTGGCACATCCAGTGTGAAAAAAATGGCCGCACGGTGAGTGCGGCCATCGAAGACTGGGGCGGCCCGGATGCGGCCAGCGCTTTATCGCGCTGCGCTCGGCCGCAACGGCCCGGCCGATTTCTTCGCGACCGGATCGAGCGTGAGCGTGATGCCGGGCACCCGCTCGCCCTGCAACACGGCACTGAACACCATCAGCTCGTCGCGGCGGAAGGCATGGATTTGCACCGTGCTGCCCACCGCGTAGCGCGCCAGCAGATTGTCCAGGTTGGTGGCGGTCACGCGCAAGCCATCGACCGCCACCAGCAGGTCGCCGGCCGACAAACCGGCCAGGTGCGCGGCGCCATTTTCGTGCACGGCCGCTAACTTGCAGTCACTGCCGTCGCGGCCCAGGTTGGCATCGAGACTAGGCTTGGACGACTTGCGGTCGTCGGCGTACTTGACGCCGAACGGCGCCAGCAGCTTGGCCAGCGGCACGTCCTCGGTGCCGCGGATGTACTTGTCGAAGAACGGCTTGAAGCGCGCGCCGCCGATTTCGTCGAACAGCGCTTCCACTTCGGCCGGCGTCACGCCGCGGCCACCGCCCTGGTAAAAGTCGCGGCCGAAACGCTCCCACAAGGTGCGCATCACATCGTCGAGCGACTTCTTGCCGCCGGTCTTGGCGCGGATGGTCAGGTCGAGCGCCAGCGCGATCAGCGAACCCTTGGTGTAATAGCTGATGATGGCGTTGGGCGCGTTTTCGTCCTGGCGGTAGTACTTGCCCCAGGCATCGAAACTCGACTCGGCCACGCTTTGCTTGGTGCGGCCGCTGCCGCGCAGCACGCTGCCGATGGTCTTGCCCAGCAATTTGAAATAACTGGGTTCGGCGATCAGGCCCGAACGTACCAGCATCAGGTCGTCGTAGTAGCTGGTAAAGCCCTCGAACAGCCACAGCAGCGGGGAATAATTCTCCACTTGCAGGTTGTACGGCGCAAACGCGGCCGGCTTGATGCGCTTGACGTTCCAGGTGTGGAAGTACTCGTGGCTGCACAGCCCGAGGTATTGCAGGTAGCCGTCGCCGATGTCCTTGTTCACCGCTGCGGTGGTGGGCAAATCGCCGCGATTGCAGATCAGCGCGGTGGAGGCCCGGTGTTCGAGGCCGCCATAGCCGTCGCCCACCGCCATGGTCATGAACACGTAGCGGTCCATCGGCGCTTTTTTCGATTTTGGCTCGAAGAAGGTGATTTGCGTCTCGCAAATGCGTTTGAGGTCGGTGCACAGACGCGCGAGGTCCAGGTTCGGCACGCGGCCGGTGACCACCACATCGTGCGGGATGCCGTGTGCCTTGAAGGTGGCCAGCGCGAAGTCGCCCTGCTCCACCGGGTGGTCGATCAATTCGTCATAGTTGGCGGCAACATAGGTGCCGTAGCCATAGCGCTTGGCTTTCAATTCCGGCAGCGCGGTGGCCACGCGCCAGGTCTTGGCCGCATCGTCGTCCGGGCGCTGGAGATCGACCACGTGCGGCGTTTCTTCCTGGCCCAGCACGCGCAGGAACACGCTGGTGCCGTTGAAAAAGGCGTGGTTCTGGTCCAGGTGGGCGGCGCGCACCGACAGGTCCCAGGCATAGACTTCGTAGTGCAGCGTAAGCGGCGCCGCCTGGTCTTTCAGTGGTGCGGCCTGCCAGCTGTGTTTATCGAGCTTGGTCAGTTCGACCGGCTGGCCGTCCGACTCGGCGCGGATGCGCACGATATTGCGCGAAAACTCGCGGATCATGTAGCTGCCCGGGATCCAGGCCGGCAGTGCGAATACCTGCCCTGCTTCGGACGGCGCCGCCACGGTCAAGGTCACGTGGAACAGGTGGGCCGCCAGGTCGTGGCCCACGATGGTATAGACGATGGCCGGGGTTTTAGTCGTTTTCTTCATCTTGATCCTGGTGTTTACTATGTCAAATCGGCAGGCATATCGATATCGCGCACCACGCCGCCGTCGTCCACCACCACCTCGTGCACGGGATGGCTGTTGACGATGGCGCGCGCGCCCTGGTCGCCGTCCAGCGCCAGCAGCAAGGGTAAATGATAACCGCTGAACGCGACCGGGTTGCCGCGCCGGCCTCGATGGACCGGCGCGGCGATGTTGGCACCACTTTCAATGGCGGCGGCCAGCGACCGCATGGTGGCCGGCTGCACCCACGGCATGTCGCCCAGCGCGATCAGCCAGCCTTCGGCGCCACGCGTGTATTCGATGGCGGTGGCCAGCGATTCGCCCATGCCCAGGTCGGCATTGTCGGCCACGCGCACCTCACAGCCCAAACGGCCCAGCAGCGCTGCCACGCGGTCATCGCCGGGACGCACCACGGCCAGCACGCGCGGCAGCGCGGCCAGCATATTGCGCGCGCTGGTTGCTACCACCGGTTCGCCATCAACCAGTTGCAGCAGCTTGTTTTGCACACCGGACGGGTCGAACCGCTTGCCCCGTCCGGCCGCCAGCAAAATACCGGTCAGCGCCATACAGCTTTTTACGCCGACGCCAGATCGAACGGCAGCTTGCGCAAGCGCTTGCCGGTGATCTTGAACAGTGCATTGGCAAAGGCCGGCGCCAGTGGCGGCAAGCCTGGTTCACCCATGCCGGTCGGCGCATCGTTCGATGGCACGATGTGGACGTCGATGGCTGGCATATCGGTCATGCGCGCCACCGAGTAGTCGCTGAAGTTCTGCTGCTCGACCACGCCGTCCTTGAGCGTGATGGCCGCGCCGGGTATCGTCATGCCCAGGCCCATCAGCGCCGCGCCCTGCACCTGCGCTTCGATGGTGAGCGGGTTGACGGCGGTATTGCAATGCACGCCGGCCGTCACTTTATGCAGCTTCGGCACGCCATCCTTGACGGACGCTACCACCACGTAGGCCACCACGGTATTGAACGATTCGTGCACGGCCACGCCCCACGCCTGCCCTTTCGGCAGCGCTTTTTTGCCATAACCCGACTTGGCCACGGCCAGATCCAGCGCGGCGACGTGGCGCTTGCCTTTCCCACCCATGATTTTTTTGCGGTACGCCACCGGGTCCATTTTGGCCGCGTGCGCGGCTTCGTCGATCAGCGTTTCCATCACGTAGGCGGTATGGGTGGAACCCACCGAGCGCCACCACAGCACCGGCACATTGGCCTTGGCGATGTGGGCGCTCAGGTTGAGCGGCACGTCGTACGGCTCGCCCATGCCTTCGACCATGGTGGAATCGACGCCGTCCTTGATCATCATCGGCTCGAACATGGTGCCGGCGGCGATCGACTGGCCCACGATCACGTGGTCCCACGCGACGATATTGCCCTTGGCATCGAGGCCGATGTCGGCGCGGTGCACGTGCGACGGCCGGTAGTAGCCGCCCTTGATGTCGTCCTCGCGGCTCCACACCACCTTGACCGGATCGGTCTTGCCGGCGGCGCGCCACACCTTGGCAACGTTGACCGCTTCAACCAGGTAGTCGGACGTCGGCACGCCACGGCGCCCGAAACCGCCGCCGGCCATCATGGTGTTTAGTACCACCTGTTCCGGCTTCAGGCCGGCCGTGGCCGCAATTGCGCCCTGGTCCACGGTCTGGAACTGGGTGCCGGCCCACACCGTGCAGCCGTCCGCGCGCAGATCGACCACGCAGTTGAGCGGCTCCATCGGCGCGTGCGCCAGGTACGGGAATTCATAGACGGCGTTGATTTTCTTCGGCGCACCGGCCAGCTTCGACGTATCGGCACGGCGGGCGGAGGCGCCCGGCTTTTGCGCCAGCGCCTTGAAATCCTTCAACTGCTGTTCGCTGCTGACCTTTTCCACCGCGCTGGTGTCCCAGTCGATAACCAATGCATCGCGGCCCATCTTGGCTGGCCAGTAGCCGTCGGCCACCACCACCACGCCGCTGCCGCCCCGGTCGGTTTTTACTTCCAGCACCTCGAGCACGCCCTTGATGGCCTTGGCTTTGCTGGCGTCCAGCTTGCCCACCTTGGCGCCGAACACGGGTGGACGGGCGACTAACGCAACCTTGCTGTCGGGCGCCTTGAAGTCCATGCCAAATTGCTGCTTGCCGGTGGCTTTGAGCCTGGCGTCCAGGCGCTTGACCGGCTTGCCGATGATCTTGAAGTCTTTCGGGTCCTTGAGCACGACGGTGGCAGGCACCGGCTGCTTCATGGCCGCATCGGCCATGGCGCCAAAGGTGGCAGTCTGGCCGGCAGGACCGGTCAGCACGCCGTTGCCGGCTTTTACTTGAGCGGGTGCCACTTGCCATTGTTCGGCAGCGGCAGCGACCAGCATCGCGCGCGCCTTGGCGCCGATCTCGCGGTACTGGATGTACGAGTGGGCGATACTGCCCGAGCCGCCGGTGATCTGGATGCCGAACGCGGGGTCCTTGTATTGGTCGCCGGCCGGCGCCAGCGCGCCGTTGACCTTCGACCAGTCGGCGTCCAGTTCCTCGGCGATCAGCATCGGCATCGACGTCTGCACGCCCTGGCCGAATTCCAGGCGGTTCACCTGCACCGTCACGGTGTTGTCGGGGGCGATGTGCAGGAACGCGTTCGGCTCGTACACCTTGGCCGGCGGCTGCTGGGCATGGGCGAAACGACCGGCGCCGGGCATGAAGAAGCCCAGCACCAGTCCACCGCCGGCGACAGCGCCGGTTTTCAGGAAGCCGCGGCGCGACACGCCGGCAGGGGCAGCAGTTTGCGATGCCAGGGCGGCATCGACGTTATCCTTATTGATCCATTCGATACGCATACGTCCCCCTTAAGCGATGGTGCTGGCGGCGTCTTTGATGGCGGCGCGGATGCGTTGGTAGGTGCCGCAGCGGCAGATATTGCCGCTCATGGCGTTGTCGATATCGGCGTCGCTCGGCCTTTTATTGGTGCGCAGCAGCGCGGTGGCGCTCATGATTTGCCCGCTCTGACAGTAGCCGCATTGCGGCACATCGAGTTTGACCCAGGCGTCCTGCACGGCCTTGCCGATCTTGTCGGACTCCATCGCTTCGATGGTGGTGATCTTCTGGCCGACGGCGGCCGAAATCGGCATCACGCACGAGCGCACCGGCTCCCCTGCCAGGTGCACGGTGCAGGCGCCGCACAGGGCGGCGCCGCAACCGAACTTGGTGCCGGTCATATTCAGGTTGTCGCGCAGCGCCCACAGGATGGGCGTCGATGGATCGGCATCGACTTGTACGTCCTTGCCGTTGATATTTAAAGTGATCATGAAAATCTCCTGGAGGACGATACAGCTGGTTTTGGACTTGCGACTACGATTTTATTTTTGCGAACTTCGCTTCAAGCGTCTTGGTGTCTACCGCACCTGGCAAACGCGAACCATCGGTAAAGATGATGGTGGGGGTGCCGCTGACGCCGATCTTGCGGCCCAGCGCGACGATTTCTTGGTTGGGCGTGGTGCACGCTGCAGGCGCCGCCGGCGGCAATTTACCGTTCAACATCCAGTCGTCCCAGGCCTTGTTGCGGTCGGTGGCGCACCATACGCCGGCGGACTTGGTGAACGAATCTTCGCGCAGAATGTTGTACAGGAAAGTGTACACGGTGACGTTGTCGATTTCGGTGAGCGTGGTTTTGCGGAACTGCTTGCAGTAGCCGCAGTTCGGGTCTTCGAACACCGCGATCACGCGCGAGCCGTCGCCCTTGACGGTTTTCAGCGCTTTGTCCAGCGGCAGGTCGGAGAACTTCACGCGGCTCAATTCATCGATGCGCTCGCGCGTCAGGTCGGTGCCGTTGGTGATGTTGAAGACATGGCCGTTGAACACGTAGGTGGCGGTTTTGTCGGTGTACAGAATGTCGTTACCCATGCGGATTTCATACAGTCCGCTGTACGGCGTAAGCTTGACCGAATCGACCTTCACGCCCTCGCCCAGGCGCGGCTCCACCAGCTTGCGGATTTCTTCTTCGGTTGGCGCTTTCGCCGCATCCTGCGCATTCCCGCACGACGCCATCAGCGCCGACAACATCACCAATACCAACTTACTCAATTTCATAACTTCTCCGGTAACTTCATCATGACGGGATTGTACTTATTTGCCCATGGCGTGCGAGATCAGGCGGCGCTTGAGCACAGGGATTTTATCGAGCAGGTTCAGGCCCAGATTGCGCACCACGCGCAGCGGCTCGATATCGGCGCCGAACAGGCGCGCCAGGCCATCGGTGGTGACCTGCATCAGCAGCACGTCTTCCTTGCGCGCGCGCTCGTAGCGCGCCAGCACACGGGCGTCGCCCACGCCGCGTTGCGGCTCGCGGCCGGCTAGTGTTTCGATCAGTTGGGCGACGTCGCCGAAGCCCAGGTTCATGCCGTGGCCCGCCATCGGATGGACCACGTGGGCAGCGTCGCCGACCAGCGCCACGTGCGGCGACGTCATCGCGTGCGGGCGGATCAGGCGCAGCGGAAAATCGCGCACCAGTTCCGGCTGCAACGGCGTGAGCGCGCCCAGTTTTTCAGATGCGTAGACGGCCAGGCGGTCGGCAATCTGCTGCGCCGATTCGGCGCGCAAGGCATCGGCCAGCGCGTCGGGCGCGGACCACACCAGCGAGACCTGGTTGCCGGGCAGCGGCAGCAGCGCCACGATGCCCTGCTCGCCCGTGAACCACTGGTGCGCAGCGCCATGGTGCGGCTTTTCGCACGCGAAGTTGGACACCACGCCGCGCTGGCCGTAGCTGCGGTAATCGAGGCCGATATCGCACTGGCCCCGCACCCACGATTCGGCGCCGTCGGCGCCCACCACCAGTTGCGCTTCGAGGCGGCCGCCATCGGCCAGCGTGACAGTGGCACGATCGTCACCGCGCAGCAGCGCCGTGGCGCGGCCGCCGACGATGGTGACGTTTTGCGCAAAACGCAGCGCGGCGTCAAGCGCCTGGTTCAGATTGCGTTCTTCGAGTATCCACGCCAGCGTGTCGGTATGGGCGCCATACGCGTCGAATGCGAGCGCCCCGGCAGCGGCGCCATCGCCCTGCACGATCATCGCATCGACCGGCGTCACGCGCGCGGCATCGAGCGCGCCCCATACCTTGAGCGACGACAGCAGCCGGTGCGCGGTGTGATTCAGAGCGTACACGCGGGCGTCCCACCCTGCCTCGGCCGGTGGCGCGACCGGCGGCGCAGGCGGCCCCAGCAGAATAACCTTGAGCCCGGCGTTCGCCAGGCCCAGTGCCGTGGTCTTGGCAATCGCACCATTGCCAACAATGCAAATCTCGGCGCTGACCGTGGAGGCGGTGGCGGCGGCGGAGGCGGACAGGGACATGGATTTATTCATCCAACCATTATAGCGTTTGTCGGCAACAGAATTTGGTGCTTGCGCTTTTATGGGAGCCTGCTATAATTCTGGTCCTTGGCCTGGTAGCTCAGTTGGTAGAGCAGAGGATTGAAAATCCTTGTGTCGGTGGTTCGATTCCGCCCCGGGCCACCAAGAACATCGTTCACGCAACGCCCACTCATGCAAGTGGGCGTTGTCGTTTGTGGACTCCACGGTCCTTGGGTCCGGTTTATTTCCGGTACCTTTACCCATTAGCGATGGGTGAAGTCCGGACTGCGACTTTCCCGCTTACATTGCAGCACAGGCCGAAGCTATCGCCCTGCCGCCTGCGTAACCCGAGGCGCCTTCAGCAGCCTCGGTACAAGATCTTGCCAGTCGTCCTACCCACCCTATCGTGCGCGCTGCATTGCAGCCTCGCCGATAAAAGCGTGGAACGACGCGGCAGCCTGCTTCGGCTGCTCCAGCGCCGGCAAGTGACCGCATTGCGACAGCAATTCGAAGCGCGCGTGCGGCATCGCTTGAGCGAGCTGCTGCCCGCACGCCGGCGGTGCAATCGGATCTTCGTCACCAGACAGGATCAGCGCAGGCATGCGCAGCTCGCCCAGCCTGGCCCAGATATCGTCCCGGCTGGCCAGCGCACGCGCCTGCGCCGCGCCAGCCGCCGCGCCGACGCGGTGCGCCATGGCTTTGAAGGCGGCCGTTGCTGCGTGATCAGCCGGGCGCACGACGATTCCCGCCAAAAAATCAATGATCGCCTCTGGCGTCGCTTCGAGTCCGGCGGCAAGATCGGGCCCGCCGGCGGCCGGGACGCCGGCGTTGCAGCCCATTAGCCAGAGTGCGGAAACACGCTCCGGTGCGGCAACGGCAATTGCAAGCGCCAGATTGGCGCCGTATGAGGTGCCTACCAGCGCAAAGGTGCGCGGCGCGCGCGCAAGAATATCGGCGACGCTATCGGACAGGCGCGCTTGCGGCGACATCAGGATTTGCGGTTCGATAGCGTCGCCGAGGGCGGCGATGACATCCTGGTACAGCATTTCGTCGCACAGCAAGGCGGGAAGGAAGACAGTGGGCAGGCGTGGTGACATGGGTGGCTCCATTAAATAGAAGAAGTGGTATCGGCGAGCAACAGCTGCGCCTGGTTCAGGATTGTCAGTAGCTCCGGTGCTGGCAGGCCGGCCTTGCGCAGCGTGATGGTGCCGATCACCAGCGCCAACAAGGCGGCGGCGCGCGTTTGCGCCAGCTCCGGGGTAAATCCGGCCCGCTCGAGCAGGCCGACGACCAGCTTGCCGATGCGGGCAACGTGACGCTGACCGAAGGCCGCCAGGGCCGCATCATGCGGTGCAAGTTCAGTCACACAATTGACAAAAAAACAGCCACGGCGGCCTGCATCGACGGCGGCAATCGCGGCCAGTACGGCATGGACGGCCTCGAGGGCAGGCATGGACGACGCCATGGCCTCGAGCCTGGCAAATAGCTCATCGGCATAGAGTTCGACAGCGGCCATCAACACGGCGTGCTTGGAACCGAAGCAGGCATAAAAACTCGACCGGCTCAAGTGCATGGCAGCGGTCAGATCGTCAAGCGAGGTTGCCTGGTACCCTTTTTCCCAAAACACCTCCAGTGCATCCCTGAGTGCTTCGGCAGGCACGAACTGGCGTGGCCGCCCCAGCATTGGGGAGGTCGGTTGCGTGTGGTTATGTGTGGAGCGGCGTGTAAGTCTGGACATGGCTATAATTATAGATCGATCAGTCCACAATGTGTGTCTAACCTCAAAGGAAATCAGCGATGACCACCCCAACCACTTTCGAGCTGTATGCTTACTGGCGCACGTCGGCCACTTACCGGGTACGCGTCGCCCTCAATCTAAAGGGGCTGACGGCGAACGAACGCATCGTCAATATCGATGCCGGCGAGCAGCGCGACGAGAAATTTTTGAAGATCAATCCCCTTGGCGCGATCCCAGCCTTGGTTGAGATCGGCCATGCGCCGCTGACACAGTCGCTGGCGATCCTGGAATTTCTGGACGAATACCAGCCGGCGCCCCCGTTGCTGCCGCAGGACCTGCATGGGCGCGCCCGAGTCCGCTCAATCGCTGCAATGCTCGCTGCTGATACCCATCCGTTGATCACGGGGCGCGTCAAAAAATACTTGACTGCCGCCACTGGAATGGACGACACGGCTTGGCGTGCATGGCAGATCCAGTGGTTTGGGACCGGCTTGGCCGCGCTCGAACAACGTCTTGCCGCCGAGCCGCAGACAGGCGTATTTTGTCATGGCGACACGCCGACGATGGCCGACATCTGTCTTGCCAGCATTGTGGAAATGGTGCGGATTTTTAAGATTACGATCCCGGATATACCGACGATCGACCGGATCATGGAAGCTTGCGACACCCATCCGGCGTTCATCGAAGCCAAGCCGAGTCGTCAGATAGGTGCTCCGGCCTGAACAGGCGCGCCAAAAAAGTGGCCGGGGGCTATGAAGCCCCGGCAAACCGGATGACAGGCTCACTCATCGCGCGAGAGGGCCGCACGGCTAGGCATGCAACGACGAGCAACGCAGCACCCGCTTGTCAGGCGCGCCAGCAGCGACTCCGGCCTATAGGAATAGGCTCTTAATACACGAAAGATTTCCATGACTGAACGGCTCAAACTGTATACATCACCCTCAGCGTTTCCCAATCCCCAGCGCCTGCGCTTGTTCCTGCATGAGAAAGGGATCGCGGAGCAATTTGAGGAAACAATTTACGATATGTCGCCTGGCGGAGATCAACGCAAGTGGCCACACCTGAAGATGAATCCGTGGGGTGAAACCCCCACTTTGGTGTTATCCGACGGGCACTATCTGTCAGAAGCAGCAGCGATCGCGCGTTACCTCGACCAACTGCACGACGGTAGAAAAATCATGGGGCAGTCGCCGCTAGAGCAGGGGATGGACACCATGTGGGAAAACCGGATCTTCACGCACATTCTGTACCGTATTGTGACCATGTTTCACGTCATGCACGAAGGGTTAGGTCCGAAACTCGAGCTGACGCAGAACCGCCAGTGGGGCGAACATTGTCGCAAAGAGGCGTTGGCACACGCCGCTCTGGTAGATCGCCATTTATCCGACGGCCGTGCATGGATGCTTGGCGGCGACGAACCGACATTCGCCGACATTACATTATGTACAGCGATCGCTTTTTCTAAATTTCCAGTGAATGCCACGCCTCTTGATGAGCGGTTCGAACATCTTGACGCGATATGGCAACGATGGAAGACGCGTCCCGGCTTTCAACGCGCATACGCGGATGGAAGCAGCGGCCTCGCTGAGTTGGCGCATTTGCACAAACTTTAAGCCGACGGTATTTCATCACCAAACCAGCATCGGGAAGGTTCAGATGCTGGAATTTCGAGTAAGCACTTCTCCAAAAACACGTGTCAACAGATCGTCGATTGACTGTCACGCCCGCTTGCTCACGAATAGGCAGCTTCGCAAAAAATACTAAAGAGATTTGAACGACCTGGCTTTGCTGCACAGGTAGCAACCATGCTTTTCTAAAGGAACCAAACATGACCAGCAACCCGATTCTATTCACGGAGACCAGCATAGGCAAGCTGGCATTGAAGAACCGCCTCGCGGTCGCGCCGATGACCCGTATTAGCGCATCAGCGGAAGGCTTGGCGAGTGACGACATGACGCGCTATTACGCGCGCTTTGCGCGCGGTGGTTACGGTCTTTTGATTACTGAGGGGGTGTACCCGGATGTACGGCATAGCCAGGGTTATCTATACCAGCCCGGCATTGGGAACGATGCCCAGGCACGCGCGTGGCGCAAGGTGATCGAAGGCGTGCATGCGGAAGGGGCAAAAATCTTTATCCAGCTGATGCATGCGGGCGCGCTGAGCCAGGGCAGTCACTGGAGCACGGAAACGATTGGGCCATCTGCCGTGCAACCGGTCGGGGAACAGATGAGCTTCTATCGCGGTAAGGGAGCCTATCCAATTCCGCGGGAGATAACGCCCGATGAGATTACGCAACTCATACAAGACTTCGCCGATGCCGCGGCCCGTGCCAAGGCCGTCGGCTTTGATGGTATCGAAATCCATGGCGCCAACGGCTATATTCTCGACCAGTTCCTGACCGCCTACAGCAACCAGCGCGAGGACCGTTATGGCGGCGCCACTGAAAACCGTGTGCGGCTGCTGGTCGAGGTAAGCCAGGCGGTACGGCATGCTGTCGGACCGGAGTTCCCAGTTGGCATCCGCATTTCACAGGGCAAGGTCAACGATTTCGTACACAAATGGGGGAACGGAGTAGACGATGCGAGCGTGATTTTCGGAAATTTGGGTAAAGCCGGCCTCGACTATATTCATGTCACCGAGTACGATGCGACCCAACCAGGCTTTGGCACCGGGCCTGCACTGGTCGAGCTGGCCAAACGCTACGCAGGCCTGCCGATCATTGCAAATGGTCAGCTCGAGGAACCGGCCAAAGCCGCCGCGCTGCTGGCCACTGGCACCGTTGACGTCATTGCGCTTGGCAAAGGCGCGCTAGCAGACCGCGATTGGCCGCAAAAGGTCCTGCGAAACGAACCGCTGACCGAATTCGATAACGCTTTGTTGCAGCCGCTAGCCCATATCAAACCGAGCGAAATCTGATCGAACCGCGCGGTGCGGACATCGGAGACCTGAAGATTGAAAATCCTTGTGTCGGTGGTTCGATTCCGCCCCGGGCCACCAAGAACATCGCTCAGTTCGTCTTGAGCAGTCTGAAAAACCGCATTCTTCATGGGAGACTGCGGTTTTTTTACGTCCCAAACAATCCAGCAGAGTCCGCCTTCAGCCATGCACCTGGCAGGGCAACATCAAGCCCGAGTGGCCCTTTCGGGGTCAGAGTTGCCCCGAAAGGAGGCCTGCCATGGCTCTGACCGATGGAGGACTTCGATAACCGCTAGAAAAAAACGCCAACCATCGCCGGTTGGCGTTTTTTTGGGGCAATTCATTTTCCCCGTGCCCGGTAACCTGCTGCTCATCGGCGACACGTTGAAACAACTGCTACCCTGCCCTTTACGCTTTGAACACTGAACCATTTTCGAGATGCACAAGGAACCCGCCATGATGGACAGCCTTCCCGACCAATTTCACGCGCTGGTAATCGGCGCCTCCGGCACCATCGGCGCCGCCTTTGTCGATCTGCTGCGCGCCTCGCCGCGCTGCGCATCGGTGCGCGAACTGCATCGCCACTCATTACCGCCAATCGACTTTGCCGATGAGGATAGCGTCGCCGAGGCCGCGCGGCAGTGCGCGGCCGGTCCGCGCCTGCACCTGGTCATCAACGCCGCCGGCGTGCTGCACACGCCCGCGTTCATGCCGGAAAAACGCCTCGCCGACCTCAATACCGTGCAAATGCAGGCCACGTTCACGGCCAACGTGTTCGGCCCGGCGCTGCTGCTGCGCCACTTCGTACCATTGCTCGATAGCCAGCGCGCCGTCATGGCCATGCTGTCGGCCAAGGTCGGCAGCATCGGCGACAACCGGCTCGGCGGCTGGTACAGCTACCGCGCCTCGAAGGCGGCCCTTAACATGATGGTCAGGACGGCGGCCATCGAAGTGGCGCGCCAGCAGAAGAACAGCGTGCTGGTCGCGCTGCATCCGGGCACCGTCAACTCGCATCTGTCGCAGCCGTTTCGCGGTAACGCCATCGGCCGCCCGGCGCACGATGCCGCCACCGACATGCTGCATGTGCTCGATGCGCTCACCCCGGCCGACAGCGGGTCGTTCCGGTCGTACAACGGCGTCGAACTGCCGTGGTAGTGACCGCTAATCCGTGACCGCGCCATCTTTATATCCCTTGCCCACGCCAGTTCATCTAGAATGGTTGCATTTCCATCACTACATGGGCGTGCGATGAAACGGGTGATCTTCAATCAAAAAGGCGGCGTGGGTAAATCGACCATCGCGGTAAACCTGGCAGCGATCGCTGCCAGCCAAGGCAAGCGCACGCTTCTGATCGACATCGACCCGCAATGCAATTCCAGCCGCTACGTGCTGGGCGCAGTGGCGCACGAGACGACGCCGACTTTGAAAGACTATTTCGAACAGGTGCTCAGCTTCAGCCAGTTTGCCCAGCCGGCCGGCCACTACGTTCATTCCACGCCGTTCGAGAACCTGTCCATCATCGTCGCTCACCCCGAACTGGGCGATCTGCAGTCGAAGCTCGAATCGCGCAACAAGATCTACAAGCTGCGCGACTTGCTGCGGGAACTGGGCAAGGAATACGACGACATCTTTATCGATACGCCGCCCGCCTATAATTTCTTCAGCCAGGCTGCCCTGATTGGTGCGGACAGTTGCCTGATTCCGTTCGATTGCGACGATTTTTCACGCCAAGCCTTATACACGCTGATCAACAACATCAAGGAAATCAAGGCCGACCATAATGCCGACCTCATCATCGAGGGCATCGTGGTCAACCAGTTCCAGCCGCGCGCCAGCTTGCCGCGCCGCATGGTCGAGCAGCTCACGGAAGAAGGCTTGCCCGTCTTCGACAACAAGCTGTCGAGTTCAATCCGCATCCGCGAATCGCACGAGCGCAACCTGCCAATGATCCACCTCGACCGGAATCACAAGCTGAGCCAGGAATACCTGGCACTATACGGCGAACTGACAGGTTCCTGAGCGACCGTTGGCAGTTGCCATATGTCTCCCACCGAACTTACATCCTCAGCAATTTCAATTAATCTGCACAAGATTGATGCTAAGAAATTGCTAAGGATTCAGTCATGCCCTCCCATTCAGAACCGCCCGCCAAGGCGGTCCCGCCCGATACCAAGGAAAGCCGCTTTGTCTTCAAGGTAGCCATCGCCGCTACCATGGGCGCGCTGGCGTTCGGTTACGACACCGGCGTCATTTCCGGCGCCCTGCCCTTCATGAGCGCGCCGCTCGAACAGGGCGGCCTGGGCCTGACCCCGGTCACTGACGGCATCGTCACATCTGCCCTGGTGTTTGGTGCCGCCATCGGTTCGCTGATGGCCGGTACGCTGTCGGATAAATATGGCCGCCGTAGCACTCTGATGGGCTTGTCATTGGTGTTCCTGATTGGCGTACTGGGCACAACATTTGCCCCGTCGGTCGCGATCATGGTGGCAATGCGCTTCGTGCTCGGCCTTGCCGTGGGCGGCGCCTCGTCCACCGTGCCGGTGTTCATTGCCGAGATGGCAGGCCCCAGCCGGCGCGCGCGGCTGGTCAGCCAGAACGAGCTGATGATCGTCAGCGGCCAGTTGATCGCATATATCCTCAACGCAGCGCTCGCACACTTTTATGGTTCGCCCGACGTCTGGCGCTACATGCTGGCGATTGCAGCGGTGCCGGCCATCCTGCTGGGACTGGGCATGCTGATGGTGCCGGCCTCGCCGCGCTGGCTGGCCAGCAAGAACCGGATGGATGAGGCGCGCGCCGTGCTGGAACAGATACGCTCGAGCGAAAAACAAGTCGAGCGTGAGCTCGACGAAATGGTCAAGCTCAACGAGATCGATCGCGACCAGGCCGGCTGGTCTGCCGTGATGGGCACACCGTGGATCCGCAAGTTGCTGTGGATCGGCATCGGCCTGGGCTTCGTAGCCCAGTTCACCGGCGTCAACGCCTTCATGTATTTCACGCCGATCATCTTGAAGTCAACCGGTCTCGGCACCAATGCGGCGTTGACTGCCACTATCGGCAACGGCGTGGTCGCACTGATCGCCACCTTTATCGGCATCTGGCTGATCGGCAAACATGGCCGCCGGCCAATGCTGATGACGGGCCTCGGCTTCGTGATCGCTACCCAGGCCGCGCTCGGTGCGGTGCTGCTGTTGATGCCCGAGGGCCTGCTCAAAAGCTACGCTGCCCTGGCCTGCATCCTGTGCTTCCTGCTGTTCATGCAGATGCTCATTTCGCCCGTGTACTGGCTGCTCATGTCGGAGCTGTTCCCGATGCATGTGCGCGGCGTGTTGACCGGCACTGCCGTGGCGTGCCAATGGGTATTCAACGGCCTGGTGGCGCTGCTGTTCCCGATTGCCATGGCGCAGTTCGGCAGCGCGACGTTCTTCGTGTTTGCCGGCATCAATGTGCTATCGCTGATTTTTGTCACGACCTGTCTGCCGGAAACCAGGGGCAAGTCGCTGGAAGGCCTGGAAACCTTCCTGGAGAAGGAGCTCGGCAAGAGCAACTAAGGAGAACATCGCATGGCGAAAATGCGCAAAAAATCGGAGCTGCCGACCAAGCTGTGTGCGCATTGCCAGCTGCCTTTTACGTGGCGCAAGAAATGGGAGCGTGATTGGGTGCAGGTGAAGTATTGTTCGGAGCGGTGTCGACGGGCTGGCGCGCCCGCAGAAGCAATGGAACACTCTCCAATGTCGCGGCACTAGAGTCCGGATAATCCAAAAATACTGTCCCGGGCGCGCGACCTGATCGACTTCTTGCAGCGACGCTGGGGCAAAGCCGAGGTCGTGCAAATTCCGGCTGCCGATGGCGGCGCACTGGCTGGCAAACAAGGCATGATTCTGTTCCGGGTATCCGGCTGGTCGAACGCCCAGGGCCATCCTATGCTGTTCGACGGACGCACCTGCTAAGACCGCTGCCACTTGAAATTGCTGATATATTGATAATATTCCCGGCTGCCGGGCACCCCGCCTGTCCCGCTAACAAGGTCCCCCCGTGATCAAAAAATACCTGCTGATGTTGATATTGGCCCTGATCAATGCTGCCTGCCTGGCGCAAGAAACGGTAAAGGCGGAAAAAATGGACGTATTGCTGACGCCCGACATCGGCGGCATCAAGCAGGCGATCGAGATCAAAACGGACGATGCGCGCAAGCCCGTGCTGCTATTCCTGTCCGGCGGTCCCGGCAGCTCCATGATGAAGAACGCCGATGCGTTCACCACAATATTAAAAAGCAGGTTCACCATTATTCAATGGGATCAGCGCGATGCCGGAAAAACGCTCAAGCTCAACCCGTCTCCAGACCAGCCAACGTTGGCGCAAATGACAGAAGATACGCGCCAGGTGGTCGAATTCATCAGGAAAACACTGCACCAGGAAAAGATCTATTTATTGGGCAGTTCCTGGGGCAACGTACTGGGTTTCGACATGGTGAAAAACCACCCGGAATGGCTGCATGCCTACCTTGCAGTCAATCCCGTCGTCAGCCAGATGGACAGTGAAAATGAACTGCTGCAAACGCTCAAACTTCATCTCAAGGATAATCCCGCCGCCAGCAAGGAACTTGCTCAGGTAGCCGCTCCCTTCGCTACCGAGCAGGATCTGTTTTACCTCAGAAAATGGCTGTTCTACAAAGAAGGTAAGAAATTCGTATTCGACCCGGAATTCAAAGCCTTTTTTGGCGAATGGGCGAAGACCTGGACGCCGGTGTGGACCGACGTGATGCGCATCGATCTGCGCCAGACTTTACCAGCGGTTCAGTGCCCGGTGTATTTCTTCGTCGGCAAGAACGATATCCAGACTTCCGCTGGTATCACGACCGGGTATTTTGAAAAGCTCCGCGCTCCGAACAAGCAGTTATTCCTGTTCGAGCATTCAGGCCATCAAATACACCAGGAAGAAGCCGAGAAATTTCAACATACAATCATCGGCATATTGGACGCCACCATCGCCGGGCAGCGGTAGCGTCATCCTCACACCTTTTTCAACGCCTGCGCCTTGTGCGCCGCCTCTGCCCCGGTCTTGTCGCTCACCACCAGGTATTCAGGGTGCGCGGCCGACGCCGCCACGTGGTGGCCCTTGATGTCCGTCGGCGCGGTCAGTTTCTGTTTGATGGTGCCGTGCACCGTGCCCTGCGACGATTCCCATTGCACCTTGTCGCCGACTTTGAATGTGTGTTTCATGGCCGCTCCCGTATCAACGCAATACGATGATTTGACCATGATTTGGCGCAGAAGCGCGCCCCGTCGATGCAACCGGACGCGCCTTGCCGCACACAGGCAGACTACTGCGGCGCCGCATCCTTCGGCAGCACTTTCACCACCGCCAGGTCGCCGGCCAGTTTGAACTCCTGCGCCAGTGCGCGCACGCTCTCGGGCGTGAGGCCAACGGCCAGTTGCTGGCTGTCTTTCAGGTACCGGGCGTCGCCATAGCGCGCGTAGCTCAGTTGCAGGCGGTTGAACTGGGCCGTGGCGTCGGTCTTGCGCTTGCTTTCGTCGCTGCGCATCTGGCCGATTTCTTCTTCCAGCATGGCGGTGTCTATCCGCGCTGGCAATTTTTCCAGCACCGCCCTGGCGGACGCCCACAGCGCATCGAGCCGTTCCGGCGCGGCGGTGAACGACAGTTCGCTGGTGAGGCGGCCCTGCGGCTCCAGGCTCAGCTTGTAAGTCAGGCGATAGATGCCCGCCTCTTTTTCGCGCAGCTCGGTGCGCAGCTGGCGATACACGATGCGCGAAACAATGGCCGTGCGCATGGCCCGCTCCGGCGACCACGCCAGCGGCTGGCTGCCGTGCGCACGCACGCTGCCCTGCGGCTCGATGCCGATCGCCAGCCGGCTCTCGCGGTAGCCGCCCACCTGCTGCAGCGCCGTGGCAGACGCTGATACATCCTGGCGCGAAATACCGGCCAGGCGGCGTGCCACCAGCGCTTTTACGGTGGCGGTATCGGCCGGGCCACTGACGAAATACGTCACCGGCAGCGCGCCCAGCTGCTGCCACTGGCGCCGCACCAGCTGCAAACCGGCCTGGCTGTCGAGTTCCTGCACCGCCGCCACGTCCGGCATGGCGTCGGCCGGCAGCCGTTCGCCATAGCGCAGGCGGCTCATCTCGCGGCTGGCGCGGTCGCCGGCGCTGTCGGGGCGGCGTGCGCTCACGCGCGCCAGTTGTTCGCCGGCGTCGCTCAGGGCCGCCTGCGCTATCTCGGACTGTGCCTGGCCGGCTGCGTAAAGCAGGAACAAGTCGTCCAGCTGCGCCGCCGGCACCTGCGCCGTGTAGGTCAGCTGGGTTTCGGTCTGCTGTTGCGACAGCCGCACCTTGTTGGCCGCGCTCCAGCGCGCCATCTCGCCACGCTCCTGGCCTTCGAGGTCGGCGGCGTTGCCCAGTTGCGCAGCCAGCTGCCATTGCCATCCGGGCGCACCCGGCAACCGGTAGCCTGCGCCCGACTGGGCGGCAAACCGCATCACCGTGTCGTTCGGGGTGTGACGCCAAACCACCACGTCGCCATTGCCCAGGCTCCAGCGCTGCACGCCCTCGCCCAGGTCGTCCTGGCGCACCACGGCGCCCGACGATTCGATCTCTGGCAGCACCACTGCCGGCAAGGCGGTCTGCGCCTCCTTGTTCACCTTCACCAGTGCCGGCAACCGTTCCGCCGCCAGCGTCTTCTGCATCGCCAGCACTTCTGCTGCTGTCGGCAAGGTGAGCGGGCTCAGTCCCGGCGCCAGCATGAACACTGCGCGGTCGGGGGCATCAATCCACTGGCGCACGCGCGCGTTCACTTCCGCCGGGGTGATGGCATCGGCGATGCGTGCGATCTGCGCCTGCTTTTGCTGCGGGTCTTGCAGCACGCGTTCGGCCTGCACCGCGCCGACCAGCATTTGCTGCCAGCCCTGGAAATCGCGCGCGGCCTGCTGCTGCGGACCCTTGGCATTGAGGCGGCGGATCTCGGCGATCTCGCTGCGGATGTCGTCCTCGCGCAGGCCATCACGCCGTACGCGCTCGCGTATCACGAGGATTTGGCGCAGGCCGGCCTGGTGGCTGCCAACCGCCACGCTGGACGCAAAGCCCAGCGACGCCGTGGCTTCGCCGAGCTCGCCCTTGCTGCTGGTAAGTGACGATACGCCCGCCGGCAAGCTCTCTGCGGCCTGGCGCACCAGCGCGCGCAGGCTACGTTCGGCCACGCGGTCCACTAGCCGTGCACGCAAACCTTGGTCGTCCTGGCGCTTGTCCACGGCAAAGCGGTTGACGAAGCCTACCTGGCTGGTGCCGCTTTCCGAATCCTGCAGGCGCAGGATTTGCAGCTGGTCGCGCAACACCGGATCGGCGGCATTGCGTGCGGGCAGCGCGGCCGGCTTCAAGCCGTTGAAGGCGGCTGCGATTTGCGCACGCAGGGTCTTGGCATCGACGTCGCCCACCACCACCAGCGCCATATTGCCGGGACGGTACCAGTCCTGGTAAAACTTGCGCAGCGATTCGGCCGGCTGCGTGCGGATGCTCGCCTCGGTGCCGATGGTGGGTCGCTGCGGATACAGCGAGCCTTCGCGCAGCATGGCGCGGCGCTGGCGGTCCATGCGCTCGCGCACACCGAGCTTGCCGCGCCACTCTTCCAGGATCACCTGGCGTTCGCGCTCGAGCGCATCGGCCGGGATGTGTGCGCCGCCGGCGATTTGCGCCAGCGCGTTCACGCCAGCCGCGATCGTGTCCGGTTTTTTATCGGCCATCAGCTGGTACAGGGTGCGCTCGAAATTGGTCTGCGCGTTGTAGTGCTTGCCGATGCGCCAGCCCTGGCTTTCCATGTACTTGCCCACGCCCTCGGGGTGGGCGGCAGATGCCTTGAACACCATGTGCTCGACCATGTGCGCCACGCCCGACTGGTCGTCGCGCTCGTCGAGCGAACCGGCGCGCACCACCAGTTGCAGCGAGACCGTGTCGCCCATGCTTTTGCCATCGACGATGTAATACGTAAAACCGTTATCGAGCTGGCCGCGCTGCACGCGTTCGTCCCAGCGGAAGGCTTCGGCCGCCGTGGCAGCCGACATGGTGAACCACAGGCCGACGACGGCAAACAGTTTGAATTTAGAAGTCATAGCCAATCTCCAGTGCGATGGTGCGGCCGCGTTCGTAACTCGCATAGGTATCGTTTACCGCGATCATGTTCTTGTGATTGGTAATATTTTCGATGGTCAGTTTCACTTCGAGTTCCTGCCGCTTGTAGATCCGTGGCGTCCAGCGGATCACGGTATCCAGCGCCACCGAGCGCGGCATATTGGTGCGCTCGAAATTGACCAGGCTCACGCCATCGACCACCGCCGAACCGCGTTGCAGTATCTGCTCGAAACCGCCGCGCACGCGCAGCATGTTGTTGATGGTCAGGTGCTGCGCCGGCAAGGTGGTCATGGCGCCCAGCCGGGCGGTCCAGGGACGGTTGTAGTTGGCTGCCGGGATATCCGAATAGCGCATCACGGTGCCGTCATACATCACCATTGCGTCGTTGAGCATGGCGGTGCTGTAGCTGGCCGCATAGGTCGAGTAGTTGGCCTTCGTATCGCTCTTGTTGACAGCCACCCAGAACCGGTTGGCGCTCTTGAGTATCTTGAATGCGCGCGCGTTCGACCAGCTGACCGTGATGTCCCTGGTGGTGCTCTGGCCGTTGTTGGTGAAGATGAAGCAGCTGTTGTTGGCGCAGTCGGACTGGTTGGTTCTCGACACCCGCACGATCTGGTCGTTGCCGTCGCGGTGGGTATAGCGCACGCTCAGCGGCCCGGCCAGCAAATCCGACTCGTAAGTCAGGCCGGCAGTCAGTTCATCGTCGTACGGCGAATCCATGTCCTCGAGGCGGTTCGACGGCTTGGTGGTGGTCGGCGCGCCCCAGACCAGCGACGACGAACTGCGGGTGCGCTGGGTCTTGAACGCATTAACCTTTTCCTGCATGGCAAAAGCAAACAGGTTACGGCCGTAATAACGGTTGGCGCCCAGGTCCAGCGCCAGCACGTCGCTGGCCTGCCAGCCCAGTTTGACGCGCGGTGCAATATTGGTCTTGCCGATCAGTGAATCGCGGTCGCCGCGCACGCCGGCCCGCAGCGAAAAGTCGCCCCACGTGGCTTCGTCTTCGAGATAGGCGGAAGACGAATGGGCTTTGACGTCGATGGTGCCGACGTTATAGACAATCTCGGTGCGGAAGTACTGTCCCACGCCTTGCCGGCTGGGCGCGGCGGAGCAAGCCACGGTATCGGTAATGCCATCGGTGCCCAGGCAGCGCGCCATGATGCCGGTGGCCGGCAGGCTCGAGACGGTGGAATAGTTGTACTGGGTTTTCAGGCGCGCATACGTGCCTTCCTGGTTGCGCAGCTCCAGGCCGCTGGCCACGCGGTGCCTGACCGGTCCGGTGTTGAAAGGCGTGAAGGCGGCGCGCAGCTTGTATTCGGCGGTCTTGATTTCCTGGTCCACATCGCCTTGTGCGCCCTCGCCGCTCATCGGGTTGATGCCGAGGGTCGGGTCGCCCCAGTTCTTGTCGGCCGACCAGCGCCAGTTCATATAGGTGTCCGCTTCGCCCCGACGCGATTGCTTGTTACGCGACCAGGATAGCTGGTTGGTCACGGTCGCCAGGTCGTAGCGCGATTCGATCCGTCCGCTCAGATTGAGGCCGCCCGATTTGATGGTGTAGTCGCTGTCGCGGTAGTTTTCGATGAAATAGCTGTTGTTCGACGGCGCATGAGCGAGCGTCATTTCACCCTTGTGAATGCCGGTCGCGGGCGTGTAGTCGGCCTTGACCACCAGCGTATCCTGCTCGCGCTTTTGCGTCACTTCGCGGCTGACGGTGGTGCCTTCGTTGCTAGTGGTAAAGCGGTTGAGCGGAATTTCGGAAGTGCGGCGCACACCGCTCACCAACATACCCCAGGCGTCGCCGAACCGGGCTTGGGCCGTGGTTTTATAGGTCCATTTCTTGAAACGCGGTTGCAGGTCGGCGTTCGACGACTCTTCGAACTCCCGTTCCCGCGCCGGATCGATCAGCAGCTTGCTCCAGCTCGACGAGGTATAGCCGATGGCGACCTTGCCGCCGAACTGCTTGCGCGCCGCGCAGATGCGCGACTTGACCACGCCACCGACGAAACGGCCATATTCGGCCGAAACGTTCGAATCGAGCACCTCGATATCGCACAGGATGCTGGCGTCCACCGCCAGCGATTGCGCCGAACCCGGTATCAGGTCGGGACTGGTGGTAGTGATCTTGTTGCCCGGGTCGATATCATTGGAAATCGATACGCCATCGAGCAGGATTTCGTTCTGGTAGGCCTTGGCGCCGTGGATGCTGATCTCGGCCGGCGCAATCTCGCCGCCGGTGGCCGACGACAGCAGCGCGTCGTCGAACTGCACGTTCGGATTAATGCGCAACATGCTGGTCATGTCGCCGTTGACGGCGGCGGCATTGCTGATCATTTCGCGGTCGAGCCGTTCCACCGTCCCCAGCGAGGACGCCTGCACGTGAATCGGCTGCAGCGTCGATTCGGGTTCGGCGCCAGCCGCCTTGTCGCCACGCGCAGCGGCAGCGGCCGGGCGTTCGCGCAGCACGAAGCCGCCCGACCTGTTCATCACCGCATCGTATTTGGTACCGGCCAGCAGCGCCTGGAAGCCGCCCTGCACATCGTACTTGCCCTGCAAGCCTTTCGACTGGGCGCCGCCGAGCTGGCCGGCGTCGAACACCAGTACCACGCCCGCTTCGGCGGCGTAGCGGTTCAGCACATCGGCCAGCGGCGCGGAGGCGATGGCATAGGTTTTGGCGGGCTGGCTGCGCAAGGCATCGCCATCGGCAGCAATCGCCACGGTGGCCGGCAGCAGGATGCCGGCGCTGAGCAAGGCGGCCAGCAAGGGGCGGATACGCAGTTGACGATTGCGCGCTCGGCCGGTGACGGCACTCTGGAGGACAAGGTTCATTTTTGATGGAAAAGTGATCGACTTCCCTGTAGGCCGGATCACCAGTCAAAAAGTACCGTCTTTTTGCAAAATATTTTTTGCGCCCTTCGGGCAAGCCTATCTGGGCCGCAGGCGCCAGCCGTCGCCGGCCTGGTCCAGGCGCAGCCCGAGGCCGTCGGCTAGGGTGTGCAGCGAGCGCTCGGCGGCGTCGATGCGGAAGGTGCCGGAGACGCGTCGCACCGCCAGCGCCGGCGCCACCTCGATGCGCTGCCCCGAGTACAGCGCGAAGCGCTCGGCAAATTCGGTCAGCGGCATGTTGAGCGCGGTGAGCAGGCCCCGGGTCCAGGCGTCTTCCGGGAACAGTGCGGCTTCCGGGCGGCCGCTGGCGGTTTTGGAAAACAGCACGCGCTGCCCCGCTTCCACCCGCACCCGCGAACCGGACAGCGGTTGCGCCTCGGCCGCGCTTTGCTGCACTGCCAGCACGGTGTGGGTATCGAACAGGCTCACGGTCAGGCGCGTGCCCAGCGGCCGGATCACGCCATCGCGCGCCAGGATGCGCAGCGTGCGGCCCTGCGGATCGCGCCCGCTGGTCAGTTGCAGCACGCCGGCGGTCAGGTACAGGTCGCGGTGATTGGCATCGTAGGCAATTCCCACCCGGGTGCCGGACGCGAGCCACAAGCGGCCGCCGTCAGGCAAGGCCACTTCGCGCCGCTCGCCTTTGGCGGCGACGATCCATTCGATGTGCGGCACATCCGCCGCGCCCTGCCAGCTGGATGCCAGCCGGTAGCCGATGGCGCCGGTGGCGATCACGCCCAGCATGGCGAGAACCTGGCGCCGGGTGCTGTGGCTCTGGCGCTCGGCCTGCTTGCGGTCGGTCTGCTGGAATACATGCGGCGCCTGGCGCGGCGCCGCCGCCAGCAGGCTTTGCAGCTTTTCCACTTTTTCCCACGCCCAGCGATTGGACGGATCGGCGTCGTGCCAGCGCTGCCAGCGCCGGCGGTTCTCGGACGAGTCATCCTCGGCCAGCAGCAGGAACCAGTCGGCCGCCGCTTCCAGCGGCAAGTCGGCAGCAGCGGCGGCGGACGGCGCTGATGTCATCACAGGCACTTCAGGCATTGCACCACCGCCTGCTGCATATATTTTTTGACACTGCTTACCGACACTCCGAGCTGCGCGGCGATGGTGGCCTGGTCCAGCCCCTCCACCTGCGCCAGCAGGAACGCCTGGCGCACCTTGGGGCCCAGGTCGGCCAGCAGGCGGTCGATGGTGAGCAGGGTTTCAAGCAGGATGGCGCGTTCTTCGAGCGATGGTTGCAGCGCGGGCGGCACCAGCGCCAGCTCGGCCAGGTAGGCCTGCTCGATGTCGTGGCGGCGGAAATGATCGATCATCAGGCCGCGCGCGATGGTGGCCAGGTACGAACGCGGCTGCGTCACGTCGGCCACGCAGGCGCCCGATTGCAGGATGCGCACGAAAGTATCTTGCGCGAAGTCAGCAGCGCGGTCGGAGCAGTGTCCAAGGCGCGCGCGCAGCCAGCCGGTTAGCCACGGCCGGTGTTCGCGATACAAACTTTCTACACTGACATCCACTATCGGCCCTGCCCATCCAGAATTAAATGAGAACTATTATCATTTAAAAGTGGATGAGTGGCAAGCAAATTAAAACGCACTGTGGGCTGGAGGCCGCACAGTGCGCTGGTTTGACGCTGATGACTGCTTAGAACTTCAGGCGCATGGTCAGGCCGACCACGCGGTCATAACGGCGGATGTCGCGCGGGTTGCTGGCGATACCATGGTAGTCGTGGTACGTGCGGTTCAGCAGGTTTTCCACGTCCAGCGTGAAGCCCAGGTTGTCGGTCACGCGGTACGAGATCGACGCATCGGCGGTCTTGATCGGATCGACGATCAGGTCCAGCGGGCCCACCGGGGCCGGCAGGTTGCGATAGTTGAAAACATCGACAAACTTGCTACGCCAGTTGTAGGCCAGGCGTGCCGACCACTGTCCGCGTTCATACAGGCCAACGATGTTGTACGAGTTTTTGGACAGGCCCTGGAACGGCTTTTCCACGCCCTGATCGACCAGGTGGCCCTTCAGGTACGTGTAGTTCGCTTCCATGCCGAAGCCGCCCAGCCAGCCAGGCAGGAAATCGAAGAACTGGCGGTAGCCGAATTCCACACCCTCGAGCTGGCCCTTGTTGACGTTACGCGGACGGGTCATCAGATATGGCTGGCCGTCGATCATCTCCAGGTCCGTCGCGGGGATGATGTAGTTCTCGAACTTGTGCTTGAACACGGTGGCGGTCAGGCTGCCGGTCGGCGCAAAGTACCATTCCAGCGCGATGTCGGCGTTCTTGCCGGTCACCGGTTTGAGGTCCGGGTTGCCGCCGCTGCCGGCGAGATTGCCCTGGCTATCCTTGATCGTGCCCAGCGAGACGCCGGGGTTGAAATCGCCGAAGTTGGGACGCTGGATCGCCTTGCCGGCGTTGAAGCGGGCAATCAGTTTGTCGGTCAGGCTGGCCTTGAGAGTCAGGTTGGGCAGCACGTCAGTGTCCGACACGTTGCGGTGTACGGCCACCTGTTTGCCGCCGATGTTGCTGAAGCCATTCACGTCGAGGTCGGTCTTGACCACGCGTACACCCAGCGTACCTTCGATCGGTACCGGGCCGGCGTCGAAGCCGAAGCGGGTCTTGCCGTAGAACGCGCTGGTGTCTTCGCTGTTGGTGTAGAGCGAGTACGGATCGGCAGGGCTCCGGCCGGCCTGTTCGCGGCCGTACAGCTTGCGCCAGGCGTCGATGTTGGCGTGCTGGTACTGCTCACAGATCACCAGCCAGCGGTTCATACCGTAGTCGTTGGCCAGCGGCATCGACGGGCAGGTCAGTCCTGGCAACGATGAAACGGCTGGCAAGGTTGAGACTGGCGGAGTGCCTGCTCTTGGCACGTCCAGGAAGTTGTTGCTCTCGTGCTGGTATGACGATTTGCGCTTGGCCAGGCGTACGCCACCCGAGAACTCGCGGAAGAAGTGCTCTTCGCCGGCGTTCCAGGTGACGTCGCCGCGCCAGTCGTTCGAACTGCCGCCCGAGCGCTGCCAGTTATCGATGAAGGCGCCGAGCGTGTAGTTGTTCGGATCCAGCATGTTGTAGCCAGGGTAGTTGTAATAGGCGCCGCCGTCCTTGTAGGTGCTGGCCGTGATCGTGGTGGGATGCGCGTTCATCTCCATGATCGGCATGTCCTGCTTCCACTTGCTGTAGGTGTGTACGAATTCGCTGCTGACCTTGAGCGACGGCGACACGTTCCAGCGTCCGCCAATGGCGGCCTGGTGGGTTTCCGAATCGTCCTGCGGCGTCTGGTTCGAGCTCAGCGCGTTCAGGTTGCCGGTCGAGGTTACGGTATCGACCTGCTTGGTGCCAGGGAACAGCGTGTACTTGCTGTCGGCATTCCAGCCCAGGCCGCTGATCATGAACTGGCGTTCCATGTCGTGATCGATGCGGGTGGACCAGCCTTCCGCGTACAGTTCAACGGTGTTCGATGGCCGCCACTGGAACGCCCAGTTGCCGGTGTAGCGGGTGCGTTCGCCCCGGCCGTTGGTGTGTCCCACGTCGAACGGACCGGTGATGGTGGGGTCGCTGGTCACGGTATTCGATGGTGGCGAACTCCACGTCGCTTCGTCATGGTAGCGGCCCAGCTGGTACGACAGGCCGAACAGCGCGCCGAAGTCGCCGTACGCGGTTTTCCAGCGGTTCGAGACCATGCCCGATACCTGCGGGTCGCGGGTGTTCGATTTGTCGCGGTCTTCCACGCGCGCAGCCAGGTTGCCCGAGAAGCCGGCAAAGTCGAACGGGCGCGCGGTACGCACGTCGATCACGCCGGCGGTGCCGCCCTCCACCATGTCGGCGCTTTGCGTCTTGTAGACGTCGATGCGCGAGAGCATGGTGGTGGGAATGTCGGCCAGGTACAGGTTACGGCCATTGGACGTATAGACTTCGCGGCCGTTGAGCAGCGTGGTCAGGCCGGGCAAGCCACGGATGATCACGGAGCTGGCCTCGCCGCCCGCGCGCAGGACCTGCACGCCGGTCACGCGGCCAAGAATTTCGGCGACGTTTTTGTCGGGGAATTTACCGGCTTCTTCGGCGACGATGGAGTCGATCACGTCGTCGGCATTTTTCTTGATGTTCTGGGCGCTCTGCGCCGCGCGGCGCACGCCGGTAACGGTGACCGAGGTCACCGCGCTCACCGGTGCGGCGGCCTCTTGCTCGGCGACGACCTGGGCGTTCTGCGCCCAGACCGACGCGCTGCTCAGGATGCCGGCGCCGGCCAGGATGGCAACGGTCAGTTTGATTTGCATGCGTGGGGACGCTGCGTGACGCCCGGTTGGGTGTGCGCTCATGATATCTCTCTCCAGTGTTCTATTTTTTTGTTGGTGCACTGGACCGATGACCCAATGCAACCGGTGCCATCTTAGAGAGCGCGCATTTTCTGAACCAATCAATTTTTTGCGCGCACCGATACCGAAACTACTATGTCAATAGGGTCTTTCGCACTGTTTTCGTGCAATACCGGGCCTTTGCGGGGTGCGAAAAAAAACCGGAACGCACGGTCGCTCCGGTTTTTGATGTCAAAATGAGACTGTTCCCGCTCAAATTCTTGGCAATTATTGAGCAATCTTGACCTGTTTGACGTCGAAGATCGATTCGCCAAAGGTTTCCTTGTCGAACTCGCCGGTCAGTTCGACCACCGTGTTCTGGTCGATGTTGACACCCTGCGGGAAGTGCTTGGCGTCAATTTCCACCGTGATCTTGCCGCTGGCATCGGTGAACTCGTAGTCTTCGCCGCCCTTGTGGCTGGTCAGTTTGCCCTTGAGCTTGGCGTACTGGTCGTCCTTGCCGTTGGCCAGCAATTCCTTGGCGGTGGTCATCGCTACGCTGGACGGGCCGGTGTACCCGGTAGCGGCAGGCTTCGATGTCGGGCCGGTGTAACCGCCGGACTGGGCGATGGCGAAGGTCGAACCGGCGAGCAGTGCGGTCAGGCAGGTAACTTGAATGAAGCGTTTCATGGTGTGGTCCTTTCGTGGTGGGCTTGGACGCATTACACCGACTGGACATTAACCGTATCTTAACGGAACCTCGAAAAACCGTAGCGAGCGGTTCGTTATCGTCGCGAGTAGCGGAAGCGTACGGAGGTACGCTGAGCAACGGAACGGCGATAGCGGACCGCGCAGTAGGTTTTCGAGGTTCTTTTAATGTGCCGGCACATCGAACGTCACCCCGAGGCCACGTCCATCCAGGCCGGCTCCGAAGCCCAGCGTGCCGCCATGCAGCTCGACGATGCGCTGCACGATCGACAGTCCGAGCCCGCTGCCGCCCTGCCCTGCTGCGTGCCCGAGCACGCGGAAGAACCGTTCGGACAGGCGCTGGCGGCTGGCCGTATCCACGCCGGGACCGTTATCGCGCACCGTGATGACGA
Organism: Duganella sp. Leaf61; assembly: GCF_001421905.1. Taxonomy (NCBI): domain Bacteria; kingdom Pseudomonadati; phylum Pseudomonadota; class Betaproteobacteria; order Burkholderiales; family Oxalobacteraceae; genus Duganella; species Duganella sp. Leaf61. Next base: position 394,415 of record NZ_LMLM01000031.1, on the reverse strand, counting down.
TACGCCCGGCCGCCTGCACGGCATCGAGCTCGATGCGGGCGCCGTCCGGGCAATAGCGCACCGCGTTATCGAGCACATTGCGCACGGCGATTTGCAGCATGGCCGGATTGGCCTGCGCCACTGCGTCGGCGCAGCGCAGCACCAGCGTGAGGCCACGCCGGGCGGCGGTATCGGCCAGCGTGGCGCGCAGTTGTTCGCACAGCGGCGCCAGCGGCACTGCCTCGGTCGCCAGTTGTTCGCGCATGACCGGGTCGAGCCGCGCCAGCGCCAGCAGGCTGTCCACCAGCGCCGTCACGCGAGCGATATCGTCGCGCAGCTTTTTGAACGGCGCCGCCAGCGCGGCATCCGGGTGCTGGCGCTGCAACAGCTGCACGTGCATGTGCAGGCCGGCCAGCGGCGTGCGCAGCTCGTGCGCGGCGTCGGCGGTAAAGCGGCGTTCGGCCTGCAAGGCGGCATCGAGCCGGCCCAGCACGCCGTTGAGCGCCTGCACGATGGGCAGCAGTTCGCGCGGCTGGCCAGCGGTTGCCACCAGCGCCAGGTCGTGCGGCGTCTTGGCGGCAATCGCGGAAGCGGTCTGGCGCAATGGCTTGAGCACGCGGTGGATCAGCAGCCAGCACACCACCGCCAGCAAGGCCAGAAAACCGGCGACAGGCAGCCACAGGTGTTCGGCCAGCTCTTCCAGGATGTCGAGCCGCTTCTTGTGCAATTGTCCCACCTGTACCTCGAAGCGACGTTCGTCATCGCGCACCACGAACACGCGCCAGCGCTGCTTGCCCAGGCGCGGGTCGGCAAAGCCGTGGTCGTCGTCGAAGCCGGCCACGAACGGTGTGGCCGGCGCGCCGCTGGTGCGTTGCAGGACGCGGCCATCGACCACGATCTGGTACTGCATATCGACCTTGCGCTCGCTGGTGCCGCCTGCACGCGCGCGCGACAGCAGACCGCGCTCGTTCCAGTCGGTGGTGGCGGCCAGCAGCATGTAGCCCGATTCCTCGAGCGCGTCGTCAAAAACTTCGTTGGTTTCGTGCCAGGCGATATAAGTGACGATGCCCAGGCTGGCCAGCCACAGCACGGTGCTGGCAGCGACGATGGCGGCCAGCAGGCGGCGGCGCAGCGACCAGGGGCGCGCCAGCGGTTCAGTCGCCATCGTGCTTGAGCCGGTAGCCAAGCCCGCGCACGGTGACGATCTGCTCGCCGCCGAGTTTCTTGCGCAGGTTGTGGATATAGACCTCGATGGCGTTGCTCTCCACCTCGTCGCCCCAGCCGTACAGGGTTTCCTCGATCTGGGCGCGCGAGACGATGCTGTTTTTGCGCAGCATCAGCGCGTACAGCACGTTGTATTCGCGCGCGGTGAGCGCCACCGGCTGGCCGGCCAGGCTGGCCTGCTTGGTTTCCAGGTTGAGCGCCAGGTCGTCGTGCACCAGCGCGTTGCTGACCTGGTCGGCGCCGCGCCGCACGGCGGCACGGATGCGGGCCGACATTTCCTCGAGCTCGAACGGTTTGACCAGGTAGTCGTCGGCGCCCAGGTCCAGTCCCTCGACGCGGTCGGCCAGGGCGTTGAAGGCGGTGATCAGGATCACCGGCACGCGGTTGCCGGCGCCGCGCAGCTCGGCCAGCAGGGCGTCGCCGGTCATGCCGGGCAGGCCACGGTCGAGCAGCACGCAGTCGTAGCGGTGCGTCATGAGCGCAGTTTGCGCCGAGTCGCCCCGGCGCACCCAGTCGACCGCGTGCTGGTCGAGCCGCAGCCAGGCCAGGATGGTTTCGCCAAGGGAGGTGTCGTCTTCGACTAACAGGATGCGCATGGAAGCGAGTGTGCGGATCGAAGATGAAGTGAGTCTTAACCTATGCCGCGCACCTGGCGGGCGTCGAGCCGTGCGCGCAGTTCCTGGATCTCGGCAGCGAAGTTGTCGCGTGCGGTGATCGCGCCCACCAGTTCCATTTCGGCTACCAGGCGGCGGTCGGAATCGGCGGCGGCAGCGGCCACGTTGCGCTCGAGTTGCGCGCGCAGGTCGGCCAGCTGGCTGTCCTTGCCTTCGATGGCCAGGTGGTCCTTGGCTTTACCTACCAGGGCATCGGTGGCGATCTGGCGCGCGTTGCGCAGTTCAGCCTGCAGGCGTTCGATCTGTTCGTCACGCTCGGCGAGGATTTCCAGCGCCTCGTCGCGGGCGGCGGTGACCGTGTCGCGCTCGGCTTCGAGCTGGGCGCTGGCGTCGAGCAAGGCATCGAGGTCGCCGCCGGTTTGCTCCAGCCCGGCGCGGTTGGCGGCGCCCGCCTCGTCCGCGTATTGCTTGGCCCAACCGGCCAGCGCGGCCACCAGCTCGGCCGGCATTTCGGGCGCGGGCACCGGCGCAGATTGCGCTTGCGCACTGCGCCAGGCCGCCAGGTGCTTGTGCAGGCCGATCGACGCCGGCTCGCCCAGCGCGGCGCTGACGGTCTCGATGGTGACCGGCTGACCGTTGCCCTGCAAACCGGCTGCCGCTGCCGCGACGGCGTCGAAGGTGATGCCTGCACTTGCCATGACTTGCTCCGAATAAGGTGAGACGGCCAATATAAACGAAAAGACCCATTTTTCCCATCGGCAATGGGATGAGTTTGCAACAGTCGTCGAACCGCCTTTGAACCGATATCTACACATCATCACCCTGCGCACGGTATACATGCCACAGTTTGATGGATAAATTGACACACATGCCGGTTCAAAGACCGGTTCAACCACCACTCCAAGGAGCAGGAAAATGAAGAAATTTTTGATGGCAGCAGCGTTCACCATGGCATTCGGCGCCGCCCAGGCAGCAGACATCGTCGATACCGCGAAAGCGGCCGGTTCCTTCAACACCCTGGTCACGGCAGTGCAGGCGGCCGGCCTGGAAAGCACCCTGAAAGGTCCGGGCCCGTTCACCGTGTTCGCGCCAACCGATGCGGCGTTCGCCAAGATCCCTAAAGCCAAACTGGACGCACTTCTGAAAGACAAGGCCGCCCTGACCAAGGTGCTGACCTACCACGTGGTGCCGGGCAAGGTGATGGCAGCCGATGTGAAGTCCGGTGACGTCAAAACCGTCGAAGGCGCCTCCGTCAAAGTGGCCGTCAAGGGCGACAAGGTGATGGTCGACAAGGCCCACGTGACCAAGACCGACATCGCGGCCGACAACGGCGTGATCCACGTGATCGACACCGTGTTGATGCCAAAATAATTCCCTGGTAGTGCCGGGGTACCCGGCGAGTTCCTCTCCGCAGCGATTTCGCCACCCACCGGGTGGCGTTTTTTTATGGGCTTTTGCGCTATCATCGCCGCATGGATAACCACTACCTTACCCCGCTGTTCGCTCCCAAGTCCATCGTCGTCTTTGCCGGCCGCGATGACCAGCCGGACAGCCAGACCACGTACGGCCGCAGCATCCGCGCGCAGCTGGAACAAGGCGGCTTCACCGGCCCGGTCAGCTATCTCGACATCGGCATGACGGGCACCCTGGCCGACCTGGCGCAGTCGCGCGCCGACCTGGCCGTGATCGCGCTGCCGCACGACCAGCTGGCGTTTGCGCTCGAGGTGGCCGGCCGCATCCAGTGCCGCGCGGCGTTGATCCTGTCGTCGAGCGTCGATCCGGCGCTGGCCACGGCGCTGGTCGCCATCGCCAAGCGCCACGAGATCCACCTGCTCGGCCCCAATTGCCTCGGCTACCAGCGCCCGCGCCTGCACCTGAACGCCAGCGTGGCCGGCCCGCTGGCCCGTCCCGGCAGCCTGGCGCTGATCTCGCAATCGGGCGCGCTCACCACCGCCATTCTCGACTGGGCCGACAAGAACGCCGTGGGGTTGTCTGCAGTCGTTTCGCTCGGCCCCAGCACGGCGGTAGACCTGGCGCAAACGCTGGATTTTCTTGCCACCGATCCGGCCACCCACAGCATCGTCATCTGCATGGAGGGGCTCACCAATGCGCGCCGCTTCCTGTCGGCGCTGCGTGGCGCGGCCAATACCAAGCCGGTGATCGTGCTCAAGGCCGGCAACGCCACCGCCGCTTCGCAGGCGGCATTGACCCACTCGGGTGCGATGGTGCTCAGCGACGTGGTGTTCGATGCGGCGCTGCGCCGCACCGGCGCGGTACGTGTGAAATCGTTCGTCCAGCTGTTCTCGGCCGCCAAGTGCCTGGCGTCGCGTTACCGGCCGGTGGGGCCACGGCTGGCCGTGGTCACCAACGGCGGCGGCCCCGGCGTGCTGGCGGCCGACTGGATCCACGAACTGGGCCTGCAACTGGCGCACCTGTCCACCACCAGCGTCGATGCGCTGCGCCCGCTAGTGCCGGAACACGCCACGCTATCGAACCTGCTCGACCTGGGCGAAGACGCCAGCGCCGACGCCTACCGCGAAGCGGTGCTGGCCTGCGCGCGCGACAGCCAGGTCGATGGCATCCTGGTCATCTACTCGCCCAAGCTCGGTGGCGATCCGGCCGGCGTGGCGCGCGCCGTCAGCGCCCTCAACGCCGGCCTGGGCAAGCCGCTGCTTACCTGCTGGATGGGCGACAGCCAGGTGATCGAAGCGCGCCAGGTGATCAATACGGCCGGCCTGGCCACGTTCCGCACGCCCGAAGCGGCGGTCGATGGTTTTTCCAACATCGCGTCGTTCTACCAGAACCAGCAACTGCTGCATCAAACCCCGCCACCGCTGTCGCAACTGGCGGACCCCGACCTCGACGGCGCGCGCCTGCTCATCGAAAGCGTGCTGGCCGAGCGCCGCAAGGTGCTGACCGAAATGGAATCGAAAGCCTTGCTGGCCGCCTTCCACATCCCGATCACGCCCACCATGCTCGCGCGCAGCGCCACCGAAGCGGTGCTGATCGCCAGCCAGCTCGGGTACCCGGTGGCGATGAAGATCGACTCGCCCGACATCAGCCATAAATCCGACGTGCAGGGCGTGGCGCTCAACGTGCTCACCGCCGCCGGCGTGCGCGACACTTACGACGACATGCTGGCCACCGTGCGCCGCCTGCGTCCCGACGCCACCATCAACGGCGTCACTTTGCAAAAAATGGCCGGCAAGCGCCATGGCCGTGAGCTGTTCATCGGCGTATCCACCGACCGCCTGTTCGGACCCGCGATCAGCTTTGGAGCCGGTGGCACCATGATCGAACTGATCGCCGACCGCGCCACCGAGCTGCCGCCCTTGAACCAGTTCCTGGCGCAGCGCCTGATCGGCCGCGTGCGCGCCGCCGATACCCTGGGCGAATGGCGCGGCGCACCGCCGGCGCAGCGCGAGGCGATCGAACATATCCTGCTGCGCGTATCGGAAATGGTGTGCGAGCTGCCGCAGCTGCGCGAGGTCGATATCAACCCGCTCATCGTCGATGAATACGGCGCGCTGGCAGTCGATGCGCGCATCGTCATCGATGCCGCGCCACCGTCGTCGCACAAGTACGACCACCTGGCCATCCTGCCCTACCCGGCCGCCTACACCCAGCAATGGCCGCTGCGCGGCAGCGGTTTATATACGCTGCGGCCGGTGCAGCCGGACGACGCCTTCATGCTGCAGGAGTTCGTGCGCGGTCTGTCGGAAAAGTCGCGCTACTACCGCTTCGCATCATCGCTGCGCGAATTGTCGGTGCCGATGCTGGCCAAGTACACGCTGATCGACTACGACCGCGAAATGGCGCTGGTCGCCGTGCAAACGCTGCGCACGCCGGGCGCCGATGGCGGCTTCGTCGAAGCCGAACGGATACTGGGCGTCTCGCGCTACATCGCCAACCCGGACGACAGCAGCGGCGAATTTTCGCTGGTAGTGGACGACCGCTTCAGCGGCCAGGGCCTGGGCACGCGGCTGATGCTGGCGATCATGGACGTGGCGCGCGATAAGGGACTCAAGGAGCTCAACGGCCTGGTGCTGGTCAAGAACAGCGGCATGCTGAAATTGATGGCCAGTTTGGGATTCCAGATCCGGCCGTACGAGGAGGATCCGGATTTCCGGCTGTGTTCGAAGGCGCTGTGATTTAAACGAAACGCTTCCCGGATCGACCGGAACGCTGTACTTCGAATTTTGCAATGTGCCAGCATCCGCTGAGAGCGGATGCCCAGGCTGCGACACCTTGCTTCAGGTGGAACCCTTTTCGGCCATTTCGCGCTGGAGCCTGGCGTGGTTTGCCAGGTACTCGGCGTGTTGCGCTTCGCTGCGTTGTGGTCCCAGCTTGTCGAACAGCTCGCGCAGTTGATCGGCCGGCAGATCGGCCCCGTAACATGGCGTACCCGGTTGCTGACGCCAGGATTCGTGCAGGCTGCCGTCATCGACGGCATCAAAGCCCAGTTCTTCGACCAGCGCCATCACTTTCTGCTTGGCCCCGGCGTCGTCGCCGGCGACCGGCAGTGCAATACGGCCGGCAGCACCCTGGGGCAAACCCTTGGTTCGAATATGTTCGGCGAAAATGTTGTTGAACACCTTGATGACCGGACGGCCAAGATGTTGCTGCACCCATTCGCTTTCCGTGAGGGTACCGGATTCCAATTCCGGCATGTGGCCGTCGCGCAGGATGGGGTAATAGTTGCTCGTGTCGATGACTGGCACATCGGCGGCAGTGCCGGCGAACAGGTCTTTGGGTAACTTGGGAATATTCTTGAGTGGAATGGTGACCACGATAATGTCGCCATGCCGGGCTGCTTCCTGAATCGTCACCGGCTTCGCGCCCGTTTTCTGTGCCACGTCTTGCAGCGTTTCTGGCCCGCGAGAGTTGGCGATATGCACCGAGTGTCCCAGGCTGACCAGTCGTACTGCCAGCGCGCTGCCGATATGACCGGCACCAATGATTCCAATGTTCATAAAATCCTCACATTTTTAAAAGTTATGCACGACGAAAGCGCTCTTGGTACAGTTAAAAACTGCCATAACGAGACACGCTTTCCGGCTGACGAGTGGTACGGGGCCAGCAGTTGCAGCTATGTGTTCATCAAACAACGTTGAGAAACTGCCTTGATGGTACACATCAACTTGAGTGGCGTGTCGTACGGTTCTGTTGGGCAACCGGTCGATGCTTGATCAGAAAGATGACGCTGGCGCGACATGTGCGCCCGGCTCGTTTACTCAGGCGGTGAGCGTCTGCCGCGCCGCCTGGCTGATCGCCTGCGTGGCCGGGTGGCTCAGGCGGCGCTCGGTCGTGATCGCATACACCTGCTCGCGCAGTGCCGGGATGGTCCCCACCAGCACCATGCCGGACTGGCCGTTGAACGCATCGGTCAGGGTCTCGGCAATGGCGACCGGGGCGAAGAACAGCCCCGCGCCCGACTCGCCGAAGGCCTTGATCATGGCGCTGTCGTCGAACTCGCCCACCACGTGCAGGCGCGGCACGTGGGTGTGCAGCCACTGCATCAGCTTGGCGCGTACGGCAAAATCCTCGCCCGGCAGCAGCAGCGGCATATGGTTCAGGCAGGCGGGAAACTCGCCCGTCAGCGTGGCCGCCAGCGACGGCGCCGCGAACACGCCCAGTTCGCTCTCGCCCAGCAAGTGGTTGTAGCCGCGCACGCTCAGGTGGCTGGGCATGGGGCGGTCGGCGATGATCATGTCGAGCCGGTGGATGGCCATGTCGGCCAGCAGCGCCGCCAGTCGCCCCTCGCGGCAAATCAGCCTGGTGGGTTCGGCCAGCGACAGCGCCGGCGCCACCAGGCGGCACGCCACGGCTTTCGAGACCGAATCGGACACTCCCACCCGGAAGCTGCCCACCTTGGTGGCCGACTGGTCGCGCACCACGTCGAGCAGGGCGTCACCGGCGCTGAAGATGTCTTCGGCGTGGCGCAGCACGCGGTTGCCGGTTTCGGTCAGTTCCAGCCGCCGGCCCACGCGGCGAAACAATTCCACGCCCAGCGTGTCAGCAAATTCCGTCAACTGGCCCGAGATCGACTGCGGCGTCAGGTGCAGCTGCTCAGCCGCCTTGGCGATGCTGCCGCTGCGCGCCACCATCCAGAAATAGCGTAAATGCTTGTAGTTGAGTGCCGATACCGTCGCCATAGATTCCTCCGATTTTTCGATACATCGATATTTTCGATCAATTCATAAAGTATATTCGAATTGCACGAACAATCGTGCGCTCTTATGATGGCTTCGGGTTAATCGAAAACATTCATCTATTTTCATGCAAGGAGGACCGTCAATGACCGGATTAGAAAATATTGCCACGGCACCCATGTGGGCCGGGTTCGTGGCGTTCGTGCTGGTGATGCTGGCGCTGGACCTGTGGGTCTTCGGCGGCAACAAGGCGCACAAGGTATCGATCAAGGAAGCGGGCGCGTGGTCGCTGGGCTGGTTCAGCCTGGCGCTGCTGTTCAATGCGGGCCTCTGGTATTACCTGAAAGGCACGGTGGGCCCGGAGATCGCCGAGCAAAAGTCGCTCGAGTTCCTGTCCGGCTACCTGATCGAGAAAGCGCTGTCGGTCGATAACGTGTTTATCTTCCTGCTGATCTTTACCGCGTTCGGCGTCAAGCCCGAATACCAGCGCCGCGTGCTGATCTACGGCGTGCTCGGTGCGATCGTGATGCGGGCCGTGATGATCCTGGCAGGCGCCTGGGTGGTCAACGAGTTCAAGTGGATACTGTACCTGTTCGGCGCGTTCCTGCTGTTCACCGGCCTGAAAATGCTCAAGGCGGTCGATGAAGAACCGGACGTGAAAAACAATCCCGTGCTCAAGTGGGCACGCAAGGTGTTGCCGGTGTCGGAAGGCGACCACGGCGAGAAGTTCATCGTCAGCAAGGATGGCAAGCGCTACGTGACCACGCTGTTCCTGGTGCTGATCCTGATCGAAGTGACCGACCTGATCTTCGCAGTGGATTCGATCCCGGCGATCTTCGCGATCACCTCCGATCCGTTCATCGTGTTCACGTCGAATATGTTTGCGATTTTGGGCTTGCGGGCGCTGTACTTCCTGCTGGCAGACGTGGCTGACCGTTTCCACCTGCTCAAATATGGCCTGGCCCTGGTGCTCTGCTTCATCGGTCTGAAAATGCTGCTGCTGCCATGGATCCACATTCCGGTGCACATTTCGCTGACCGTGGTGGCATCGCTGATCGCTGGTAGCGTCATCGCCAGCCTGTACGCCACTCGTAAGAAGTAACCATTGAAACATGCCGGGCAAACCAGCTTGCCCGGCAAACCAAAAGGAAAAGACTATGCGACATTATGAAGAAAACACTGCCAGCGCCGCTGGCCGTATCGTGGCCCTGGCCATGGTGGTCGATGGCGCACTGGCGCCGTCCGAACTGCGCGCCCTCACCCGCACCCGCCTGCTCGAGCACATCGACATCGATATCGACACCTTCCACGGCCTGCTGGAAGACCTGTGCAACGACTTGCTTACCAGCTCGGTCAAGCAGGGCCATGTGGAACTGGCGCCGGCCACCATCGACAGCCTGCTCGGCGAAGTCACCGACCCCGACCTGCGCCGCCGCCTGTTGCGGGCCATGTGGGCGATTGCCGACGCCGACGGCGTGCTGGCCGATGCCGAAGCCACCCTGCTGGCGCGCGCCTGCGCCATGTGGTCCGCCGAATCGCGCTTTATCAAGGAAGAAGCGGCGGCCTGAGTTACGCCCCGAGCGGCTTGCCCGCTCAAAATCATCCTTACAAATAGGTAATGTTATTGACATAAGCCGACCCTAGAATGGGCAGGCATAAATGATCAAAACAACATTAACATTGTCTAGGGTGAAATAAATGGAAGCATCTACCAACCACGGTACGCTGCCTGGCGCACCAGTTCTTGCCGGCGTTGCAGGACGCCGCAACATGGCTCGCCGAACGCTGTCCAAGGCTGTCAGCCTGCCGCGCAACCTGCTGCACCTGCGCCGGCACTTCCATCTGTCGCGCCTGCTGGGTGACCTGGGCCTGCTCAACCAGCAGGATTTCTATACCGGCATCCGCTACCGCTACCTGCGCAAGTATTACCTCGGTTCCAGCTTTTCCATTCCCGAGCGCCTGGCCGTCGCGGTCAACCATCACCAGAGCATGGCCCGGCATTTCCTGCCCGACTTCCTGCGCAAGTCGCGCAGCAGCGGCTTCGGCCTGTGGCGCCATACCCACGAAGACAGCCGCTACGATATCGCGCTGCGCTACCCTTACAACTACAACCACGACGGCGACCTGTGCCTGACACTGGACCTGGATGGCGAAAATATCTGTATTGTGACGTTTTCCATTGCGCCGGGTGCGCTGGCAGGCGTAGCGGACAGCCAGGTGTTGCTGGTCTCGGGCATCCAGGGCATTGCCGGCAAGATCGCCCAGATCCGCCAGGCGACCGAAGCCTGCAACAACGTCTCGCCGGCGCACATGCTGTTATTCGCGGCGCAAACGCTGGCAAACGAAATGGGTATCAAGACCATGGTGGGCATGGGCCGGGGCCGCGCGCAAAGTGCGCTGCCGACCGACGGACAACGCACCGCCTTCGACTACGACGCGTTCTGGATGCCGATGGTGGGCGTGGAAGCGCCGCGCCGGTTTTACCATGTGGGCCTGCCGTTTACGGACAAGCCGATCGAGTCGATTCCTGCCAAGCACCGCAGCCGCGCCCGCAAGCGCCGTGAACTGCGCAACGTGATTCGTCAGGATATCGAAGCCCAGGCGCAAGTCATCCTGCTCAAAGAGTGTCTCATTGCAAACACATAAACAAACAGGTTCAATCACATCCGTGCAATGACCATTACACAAACGTAATTGAACCTGCTTTCATGTGAGATACACTACGTTACAAACGTCCTGCGTAACGCAGTGGTCTCAATGGCAATATTTCTTACTGGACGTTGCCGTCCGCATCCACCTTGCGCACTTCGCCCAGGTTGAGCTCGCGCACGCCGGCTTCGATCTTTTTCACATCGCCCACCACGACCCACACCAGCTTGCCCGGCTCGATCACGCGCTTGGCCAATGCGTTGGCGTCGGCCGGCGTCATGGACGTGATCTTGTTGGTGAAAGTGTTGTAGTAGTCTTCCGGCAGCTGGTATTGCAGGATGGTGCTGTACGCACCGCCCAGCTGGCCGGCGGTCTCGAACGAACCCGGCAGCGACAAGGTCGAGTTGTCTTGCGCTTCCTTCAATTCGGCCTCGGTGATCGGCTTGGCGCCGGCAATGTTGCCATACTCGCGCACCAGCTCCTGCAACGCCTCCTTGGTCTTGTCGGCTTGCACCGGCGACGTGCTCAGGTACAGGCCCTGGCTGCGCGCCGGCAACACGCTCGAACGCACGCCGTATGACCAGTGCTTGTCCTCGCGCAGGTTCATATTGATGCGCGAACCGAAGTTGCCGCCAAAAATGTTGTTGACGACGCCCAGTTGCACCGCTTCCGGCGCGTTGCGCGGCGGCGCCAGTTGCACCGCGTAAATCGTGCTCTGCTGCGCGCCCGGCTTGTCCATCAGGTACACGCTGGTTTTCTCCGGTTGCGCCACTTGCGCGATGTTTTTCTTCGGCACGTCGCCAGCCTTCCAGCCGCCAAATGCTTTTTCCAGCTGCGGTACGACTTCGGCCAGGGTGGTGTCGCCCACCACCAGCAAGGTGGCGTTGTTCGGTTTGAACCAGCTCTGGTGATACTTGACCAGGTCGTCGCGGGTGATACGCAGCACCGATTGTTCGTTGCCGCTGCCCGACAGCGGCAAGCCATAGGCGTGTTCCTTGCCATAGATCAGGCCCGGAATCACGCGCAGCGCCATGGCCGACGGATTGGTCTTTTCACGCGCGATGGCGGCGAGCTGGTCCTTGCGCAGGCGATCCAGTTCCTTCTGTTCGAAGGCCGGGTGCAGCACCACGTCGGCGTACACGTTCAGCGCTTGCGGCAAGGTGGCCTTGAGCGCGTTGAGCTGCACGAACGAACCGTCGAGGTTGTTGTTGCTGGAAATCTGCGCGCCCAGCGATTCGACTTCCTCGCTGATTTTCGCGGCGTTGCGCTTTTGCGTGCCTTCGTCCAGCATCGCCAGGGTCAGGCTGGCCACGCCGGGCAGCTCGTGCGAGTCGGACGAATAGCCGGCATCGACAATCAGCGACAGGTTGACCACCGGCGCCGCATGGCGCTCGGCCAGCACCACTTTCAGGCCGTTCGACAAGGTCGCCTTTTGCATCGCCGGCAAGTTCAACGATTCGGCCTTGCCCAGCGCTGGCGGCTTGCTGCGGTCGAACCTGGCGGTGGTGGTGTAGTTGGTCGGGAACGGCTGCACGTCGAGCACGAAGTCGCCATCGGCCAGCCAGGCGTTCATGGCCTGCTTGACGGATGCGGGCGTGGCCGCCTTGACCGCCTTCAGGTAGTCCTTGTAGCAGTCGGGATTGCCGGTGTAGGTCTGGCAGCTGGCCAGCAAATCGCTCTTGCCGCCGAAGCCGCCCACGCGTTCGACGATGCGCGTGTATTGCGCCAGGATCTTGGTCTTGGCAATCTCCAGCTCGGCAGCGGTGGGGCCGTTTTTGAGCAGCGCCTGCAATTCCTCGTCGGCCTGGCGTTCCATTTTTTGCGAGTCGGCGCCGGGACGGGCCGTGAGCACCATGTAGAACTGGCCGGCAATCTCGGATGACGCATTGCTGGTGGCTACGCTGGTCGCCAGTTGTTCCTTGTACACCAGGCGCTTGTACAGGCGCGAGGTCTTGCCTTCGCCCAGCACATAGGCGCCCAGGTCCAGCAGCGGTTCCGTGGCGCTCTTGGCGCCGGGCACGTTCCACACGCGGTAGATGCGCGCCTGCGGCACGCGGTCCTGCACCGTGCTGCGGTGGGTGCCGGTGCGCTTGGCGATCCACTCGGTGTGCTTGGCCAGCGGCGGGCCGGCCGGGATATCGCCGTAGTACTGCTCGACCTTCTGGAGCGCTGCTTCCGGCGTGATGTCGCCCGACAGCACCAGCGTGGTGTTGTTCGGACCGTAGTTGGTCTTGAACCAGTCGGTCACGTCGGCCATGGTGGCCGCATCGAGGTCGGCCATCGAGCCGATCGTGGTCCACGAGTACGGGTGGCCGGCCGGCCAGGTATTCTCGGTGAGCAGCTGGCGCGTCACGCCGTACGGCTGGTTCTCGCCCTGGCGTTTCTCGTTTTGCACCACGCCGCGTTGCAGATCGAGCTTCCTCTGGTCGAGCACGCCGAGCAGGTGGCCCATGCGGTCGCTCTCGGCAAACAGCGCGTAGTCCAGCATCGAGGTCGGCACGTTCTGGAAGTAATTGGTGCGGTCGGGATTGGTGGTGCCGTTGAGGTCGGTCGCGCCGATGCGCTGCAGGGCGTTCAGGTAGGTCTGGTTAAAATTGTCGCTGCCGCTGAACATCAGGTGTTCGAACAGGTGGGCGAAGCCGGTCTTGCCCGGCTTTTCATTCTTGGAGCCGACGTGGTACCAGGTATTGATCGCCACCACCGGCGTCTTGTGGTCTTCATGCACCAGCAGGGTCAGCCCGTTCTTGAGCACGAATTTTTTGTACGCGATATCGGGGATGGCGATATCGGCCTTGGCCATCGGCTTGACGTCGGCCGCATAGGCCGAAGCAGCGGAGAAAACGGCGATGGACGCCGCAAGGATGGTGCGGCGAAGCGAAATGGTCATGCACTGGCTCCTGAAAGAAAAAGCGCACCGGCATCAGTGCCGGCGCGCTTTTATTTTATTGCAAATGAGAAAAAGTTAGAAATAATATAAACGATAGCCCGATTATTTTCTATCTGCCGCGCTCTTATCGCGCGCCGCGCGGAACTCGGCATCGCTGGCCCAGTTGGGCCACGACTTGCCATCGGCCAGATCGCGCCCCAGCGAGTACAACATGCCCAGGTCGTGCGCCATGCCGGTAAATTGCCACTTGGCGCTCCACTCGTCCGACGGCTGGTGGTAGTTGTCGGTGGTGTAGGCCTGCTCGTTCTTCTTGCCGGCTGCAATGCCGCCGTCCACCCAGTCGTTACCCGAACCGTAAGAGAACGCCGGCACGCCGCGCTTGGCGAACGGGAAGTGGTCGGAGCGGAAGAAGTAGCCGGCTTCCGGTTTCGGATCGGGCGAATACGCCAGGTTCCACTGCCTGGCCTTGGCCACCAGCTGGTCGAGCAAGTCGAGCTTGGCGCTGCCGGAGATGGTGAAGTTGCGCGAGACGCCGTAGGGGCTGAGCGCATCCATATTGATCACGCCGACCGTGGTGGCCAGCGGGTACAGCGGGTACGACGCGTAGTACTCGGAGCCGAGCAAGCCCTTTTCTTCTGCCGTCACCGCCAGGAACAGCACGCTGCGCGCCGGTTTCGGCGCCTTGCCATAGGCGCGCGCCAGTTCCAGCATGGCGGCCAGTCCGGTGCCGTTGTCCACCGCGCCGTTGTAGATCTTGTCGCCTTTCGCATCGGGCAGGCCCACGCCCAGGTGGTCCCAGTGGCCGCTGTAGATCACGGTGTCGTCGGGACGGCTGGCGCCCACCACGCGCGCGGCCACGTTTTTCGACGTGATCACTTGCGCGTCCACCGCGTACTTGCCCGACAGCGTGACGTCCTTCAGTTGCACCGGTTTGAAATCGCGCGTTTGCGCCAGTTTTTTCAGCGCCTCGAAATCCTGGCCGCCGCGCTTGAACAGGTCCGCCGCCAGGTCGCGCTGTATCCACGCTTCCACCGGTGCATGGGCTTCGGCCGGATTCTTGCGCACGATGTCGTACATGACGTTGGTGTTGGAGTTTTTCACCGTGGCCCAGCCGTACGAAGCCGGTGCGGTTTCGTGGACGATGATGGTGCCCAGCGCGCCGCGGCGCGCCATTTCCTCGAACTTGTAGGTCCAGCGGCCGTAATAGGTCATGGACTTGCCCCCGAATTCACCCTGGCCGGTTTCAAAATCGGGATCGTTGATCAGCACCACGGCCAGCTTGCCCTTCAAATCCACGCCTTTGAAGTCGTCCCACTTGCGTTCGGGCGCGGTCACGCCATAGCCCACGAACACCAGCGGCGCATCCTTGAAGTCCACCAGCTTGCTGCCGCTCATCGACGCGCGCACGGCCAGGTCGTCGCCCTGCTTGAGCGCATGGGTACCCTTGGCGTCGCGCACCGACAGCGCAACCGGCCCCTTGATCTCGAAGCGGCCCAGCGGCACGTCCTGCGTCCAGCTGCGCTCGCCCGGTTTGCCCTTGACGGGGTCGCCGCCAGGCTGCAGGCCGGCCGCCTTGAATTGCTGCACCAGGTAGTCGACGGTGAGCGTCTCGCCGGCGGTGTTGGGGCCGCGTCCTTCGAACTTGTCGGACGAAAGCACCTTGACGTCCTGCGACAGGCGTTTGGCGTCGAACTCGGGACCGGTGGCGGCATGGACGACGCCTGCTGACAGCAGTGCGGCGATAATCAGCGTGTGTTTCAAATCTGGCTCCTCGGTAGTTTGCAACGAACAACGAATATGACATGATTTACTTGTGGTCGCAATGGCAGGGCGAATCGGCATAGGTGACCCAGCGTACAGCCCGCGTGGCGCGCGCGGTCCACACTCGACGGCATACCGCCAGTGGAGACCCCCCATGCCCGAAGGACCATCGATCGTCATCCTGCGCGAACAGGTCGCAGACTTTGAAGGCCGCACCATCGTGCGCGCGCAAGGCAGCAGCAAGGATGTCGCGACGGACGAGCTGGCCGGCCAGCCCATCCTGGCGCTGCGCACCTTCGGCAAGCATTTCTTGATACGCCTGGCCGACCGCGCGCTGCGCATCCACCTGCTGATGTTCGGCACGTACCTGATCAACGAAACCAAGGAGGCCGGCCGCGCCAAGCCGCGCCTGAGCCTGTTCTTCGACGACGACAGCGCGCTGCATTTTTATACGTGCTCGATCAAGACGCTCTCCGACGACCTGGACAGCGAGTACGACTGGCGCGGCGACGTCATGAGCGACGCCTGGTCGCCAGCACTGGCACTGAAAAAACTGCGCGCCCAGCCCGACCTGCTGGCGTGTGACGCCCTGCTCGATCAGACTATCTTTGCCGGCGTGGGCAACATCATCAAGAACGAGGTGCTGTTCCGGGTGCGCCTCCACCCACTCTCCAAGATGGGCGATATCCCGGCAGCGAAGCTGCGCGCACTGGTGGCGCAGGCACGCGCGTACAGCTTCGATTTTCTGGCATGGAAAAAAGAGGCAACGCTCAAGCAGCACTGGCTGGCGCACACCAGGAAAATCTGCCCACGCTGCAATATCTCGTTCTTGCGCGGGCACCTGGGCAAGACTGCGCGGCGCAGCTTTTACTGCGCGCGCTGCCAGCTGCAATATCCGCTTACACCAGCCCGGTCAGGTAATACACCGCAATCACGAAAAACACCGCCAGCGTCTTGATCACGGTGATGCCGAAGATCTCGCCGTACGACTGCTTGTGCGTCAGGCCCGTCACCGCCAGCAGGGTGATCACGGCGCCGTTGTGCGGCAAGGTATCCATGCCGCCGCTGGCCATCGACACCACGCGGTGCAGCACTTCGAGCGGAATCTGCGCGCTTTCTGCTGCGCGAATGAACTGGTCCGACATGGCAGCGAGCGCAATGCTCATGCCGCCCGAGGCCGAGCCGGTGATACCGGCCAGCGTGGTCACGGAGACGGCCGCGTTGATCAGCGGATCGGGCACGCTTTTGAGCGCACTGCTCACTGCCAGGAAACCCGGCAACGCCGCGATCACGCCGCCGAAGCCGTACTCGGACGCGGTATTCATCGCCGCCAATAACGCGCCGCCGACAGCAGCCTTGGTGCCTTCGGCAAACGCGGCGCGCACGCGGCCGAACGCGGTCACCACCACGAATACGATGCCCAGCAGCAGCGCGCCTTCCACGGCCCATATGCCGATCACGCCCTTGATGGGCAGGTTGATGGCGCTGTGCAGGCCGGGCAAGGCGTCGGCCGTGAGCGCGTAGTTGTCGCCGTACCAGTGCGGGATCATCTTGGTCAGTGCGTAGTTGACCACGCCGACCAGCACCAGCGGCGCGATCGACAGCAGCGGGTGTGGCAGGCCGCTGCGGGGTGCCTTGGGCTGGTTCTCTGCATTGGCTTCGGCGGCACTGCCGCCATAGCCTTCGCCGGTGGCCATCACGGTGCGGCGGCGCCATTCCAGGTAAATCAGGCCGGCCGTCAGCATGGCGACACTGCCGATCACACCGAGCCATGGCGCGGCCCAGCCGGTGGTTTTGAAAAACGTGGTGGGGATAATGTTCTGAATTTGCGGGGTGCCGGGCAAGGTGTCCATGGTGAACGAAAACGCCCCGAGCGCAATCGCCCCGGGCATCAGTCGCTTGGGGATATTGCTTTGCCGGTAGAGCTCGGCAGCGAACGGGTACACCGCGAACACCACCACGAACAGCGACACGCCGCCGTAAGTGAGCAGCGCGCACACCAGCACGATCACGGCATTGGCGCGGGTGCGGCCGATGTAGCGGATTGCCGCCACCACGATGGATTCGGAAAAGCCGGAAATTTCGATCAGCTTGCCGAACACGGCGCCCAGTAAAAATACCGGGAAATACAGTTTGACGAAGCCGACCAGCTTTTCCATGAAGATGCCGGAAAACACCGGCGCCACCGCGCCCGGATCGGTCAGCAATACCGCGCCGAGGGCGGCAATCGGCGCAAACAGGATCACGCTGTAGCCGCGATACGCGGCCAGCATCAAAAAGGCCAACGCTGCAAGAACAATCAGGAACGACATGCCGACTCCATTGGGTATTGATCTGGAGATATTGTAGTCGTAAAAGCAACGGGCTCATCGGTGTACAACTCCAGCCGTGCAATAATCAGTGCTCCACCGCCGCGACAAAACAACAACGCACAGATCAATCCGTCATTCCCGCGCAGGCGGGAATCCATAGACCGTCACAGGACTCCCATGCGCCTGCCCATTCTGCTCCTGCTCGCCAGCCTCAACGCCTACGCACAAAATCCCCCCGTCAATCAGGTCCGCATCGGCGTTGTCGCGCCCTTGTCCGGCGCCAGCGCCCACCTCGGCAAGGACATCGAAAACGGTGCCCGCATGGCAATCGACGACCTCAACGCCACCGGCCCGCAGATCGGCGGGCGCAACGTGCAGTTCGTGTTACAGGTCGAGGACGACGCCGGCGATCCCAAGCAGGGCACGGCCGTGGCGCAAAAGCTGGTCGATGCCGAGGTGGCCGGCGTGGTCGGCCACCTCAATTCCGGCACCAGCGTGCCGGCCTCGCGCATCTATGCGGCTGCCGGCATTCCGCAGATCACGCCGGCCGCCACCACGCCGCTGTACACGCGCCAGGGTTTCCAGACCGCGTTCCGGCTGGTGGCCAACGATAACAAGATCGGTGAAGTGCTGGGCCGCTACGCGGTGCACACGCTCAAGGCCCGCCGCATCGCCGTGATCGACGACCGCACCGCGTTCGGCCAGGGCCTGGCCGACGCCTTCCTCAAGGGCGTGCGCGCGCAGGGCACGGCGGCGGACGCCGTCAGCCGCCAGTACACCACCGACCGCGCCACCGACTTCAACGCCATCCTCACCCAGATCAAGGCGCGCCAGCCCGACCTGATCTTCTTCGGCGGCATGGATGCGGTAG
This sequence comes from Duganella sp. Leaf61, assembly GCF_001421905.1. Classification (NCBI taxonomy): domain Bacteria; kingdom Pseudomonadati; phylum Pseudomonadota; class Betaproteobacteria; order Burkholderiales; family Oxalobacteraceae; genus Duganella; species Duganella sp. Leaf61. Next base: position 375,966 of record NZ_LMLM01000031.1, on the reverse strand, counting down.
CCGGTCCCATGCTCAAGCAGATGAAAACCCTGGGCCTGGACGTGCGGCTGCTGAGCGGCGATGGCATCTGCGCCGAACGCCTGCCGCAACTGGCCGGGGATGCGCTGGCCGACAACCAGGTCACCTGCGCCGTGGCCGGCGGCGTGACCGGCAACTACGACGCCGGCTACCGCGCCTTCGTGGACCGCTACCAGCAGCGCTACAAGCTGACACTGCAAACCTACGCGCCATACGCCTACGATGCCGTGATGCTGCTGGCCAAGTCGATGCAGGCGGCCGGCACCGCCGTGCCGAAACAGTACCTGCCCGAACTGGCCAACATCAAGTACCAGGGCGTGACCGGCGCCATCGGCTTCGACCGCTACGGCGACCTGGCCAACCCGGCGGTCACGCTGTACACCTATCGCGGCGGGCGCAAGACCCGCATCGACATCCTGCACTAGAACCGTGCGCCGCTGTGGCCCATGGTGCCCTACCATCGTGGTTTTATCCAGCATGCCGAGGACACCATGATGACCAGCCGCCGCCTGACACCCGGGCTGGTGGCCGCGGTGCTGCTGGCAGCCTGCTGCCAAGCGCGCCACGCTGCCGCTCAAGTCACTCCTGCACCCGCAGCAATAGCTGCTACACCTGCTACGTCTGCCGTCGCCGCCCCTTCGGACACGCCCGCGCCCCCGGCCGCGCCGGATGCCCCCGCGCGCGTCACCATCGCCACCACCCGCGACCCGGTGGACAAGTCCTACCGCAAGATGATCGCCGGCATGGACCGCTTCGAACGCCTGCATGCACTGGCGCCGCAGGCCACCTTGCGCTTCCAGCTGCTGCCGCGCCTGTCCACCACCGAACTCGACGGCATCACTTTGCGGGTGGCTGGCGACAGCGTCTCGCTGCCGGTCACGGTCGCGCCCGATCACACCTTCACGCTGCCGCGCGACGCCCGCGCACTGGCGCAGGACGCCGCCCTCGTGGCCAGCCGCAAGACCAGCACCCTCACCTGGCGCGCCCAGGTGCGCAGTCCCGGCGTACCGGCCGGAATGCGCCGCCTGGGCGACCTGCGCCTGGAATGCCAGGTGGGCGTGGCTGCCGGCCTGCTGTCGAACAATTCGGAGATGTTCGCCTGGCTGGGCGACCTGCTGACCGATGCCGACAGCATCTGCGGCGCTCCCGACGGCAACTACGTGTTCTTTGCCGAGCGCCCGATTTTCGGCGTGACCGCGCGCCATGGTGCGCGCAGCGCCGCCCTGCCGTTCGACCTGCTGTACGCGGGCGGCACGCAAACCCCGGAGTCGCTCCCCTACTGCGACTGCCAGGTCCTGCTCGACCGCAGCTTTTACGCGCCGCTGTGGGACAAGTCGTGGCCCGACGACACCCTGCTGGCCTTCGAGTACATGGACGATCCGCCCACCACCACGCTGGCCCCCGGCTACGACACCACGGCGGCCGTGCGCGCCAGGCTGGGGCCGGCCACAGCGCTGCAATTCGACACCGGCATGCAAGTGTGGCGCTACCGCTACCCGCAGGCGGCCGCCAAGGGCAGCGACGGCCAGCCGGCGTATGCCGAGTTCGTTATTTTGTTCGGCCCGGATGGCGCGGCCCGCAAGGCGCGCCTGACCGAGCCGCTGTAGTTTGCCCACCGGAGCACCCCCATGAAACTGTCCTCGTCCCTTCCGCTCTCCACGCGCCTGGCTGCGGCCGGCCTGCTGTTGCTGATGACCAGCGCCTGCGCCAGTCCACCACCGCCTGCGCCGCCTGCCGCTCCTGCCGCTCCTGCCACCCCTGCAGCGCCAGCCGCAGCCAGCAGCCTGTGGCAGCAAATCCAGGCCGCCACCGCCAACCCGGTGTGCGACAACGACAGTCAATGCCACACGATCGGCGTGGGCGCCAAGGCGTGCGGCGGGCCGCAGAGCTACCTGCCGTGGTCCAGCAAGCAGGACGATGGTGCAACCCTTCAACAACTGGTGGAACGCCACGCCGCCGCGCTGCGCGCCCAGGATGCGCGCGAAGCGATGATGTCCACCTGCTCGGTGGTATCGGACCCCGGCGCCAGTTGCCGCGCCAACCGCTGCGTGCTCAATCCGGCCAGCGCCGGCAGCCAGCCCAACGTGCGCTAAGCCCGCGTCCGCCACGTACCGGCGCCGCCCCGGATTGGGGGCCGGGACCGGGAGAGGCCGCCCCCCCGCCTTGGCGTGCCAACGGAAAAAAGCCCGCGGCGCCGAATGGCTGCCGCAGGCTTTTTAATGAAGCAATTACTGTTTAGTAAGCCAGCTTGCCCTTGTCGGACGAGCTCTTGAACAACGGCAGCGGATCGGTGGTATCCACATCGATCACCGTGGTGCCCTGCCTGACACCGCCTACCAGGTAGTCCACCGCACCGACGTAGCGTTTGCCCACGTCCAGGTTGCTCCAGCTCATGCCGACCGATGCCGTGCCACCCAGGGTGGCCGAGCTTGGCGACATCACCTTGAAGTTACCAGCGGTCGAGGTTGGCTGTACCAGCCAGCTCGACAGCTTGTAGGTGGCCTGGCCGCCGGCCGGGGCGTAACCGATCACGCACAGTGTGTAGTTGCCTGCCGCCGGCGACACCAGCTCGATGCGCTCGTTCGACGTCAGCTCGCCGCTCTGGCCCACCAGGGTGGTGCCGCGCAACAGGATCAGGTCGAGGTCGGAGTCGCCGGCGCCCGTGCCGGTGTTGTCCGAGTCGAACAGTGCGAAGCGCGCCACCAGCGTGCCAGCCGGCACGGTGAAGTTATGCACGTTCACGCCGGCCGAGGCGCCGTTCAGGCACAGCGTCGCATTGTCCGCGCCGCCGGCCTGGCCGATGGTGCGGGTGGTTTGCGTTGCCGGCAGCAAGCCCTTGGCGGTGCTGAAGGCGCCGGCAAAACCGGTGCCCACGGTCAGCACCTTGGCGCCCGACGTGTTTTCGCTGTACACGTTGGCAGCTGCAGCAATGCCGGTGCCGCGTGCGGTCAGCGGGCTGCGTACCGTGTGCACGCCGTCGCTCCAGACCAGCGAACCGTAGGACCAGGTATCGCGCGCTGCGGTGGTGCGGGTGAGGCGGGCCGTGAAGGTGGCCTTGGCGCCCGGCGCCAGCGTCAGCGAGGCCGGCGAGATCGCCACCGTGAAGCCCGGCAGCGTGGCCGTGGCGTTATAGGTGGCGGTGGTGTCGCCCACGTTGGTCACGGTGCGGGTGAGCGTTTGCGCGCCCAGCACGTTGGAGGCGGTGAGCGACGCCAGGTTCAGGTTGTAGGCTGCAATGCCGCCACCGAACGCGGTGCACTGCGCCGCGCTGTACACCAGGCCCTGGCCGCACAGGAAGCGCGCGTACTCGACCGGCGCGATGTCGTACACCAGGCCGGGATCGGCAGCCGTCGTCGGCGCAATGTGGCCGGCGCCCTGGCCGAACGCGCGGTTGCCCGCGTAGGTGGCCGAGGTGTCCCATGGCACTTTGGCGCTCTGGCCGTCGTTGAAGGTGCTATAGGCGGTGGTCATCAGCGCCGACTTGATGGCAGCCGGGCTCCAGGTCGGATGGCGCTGCTTGAGCAGCGCGGCCACGCCAGCCACGTGCGGCGACGCCATCGAGGTGCCCGACAGGAAGCCGAACTCGACCGTTTGCGCCGGGTTGCCGGCAGCAATCGCGTCGCGCTGGGCCTGGGTCAGGTCGGGCGTGAGCGCGGCCAGGATGTCGGTGCCTGGTGCGGTCATGTCCGGTTTCAGGATATTGGCGTTGGCCACGTTCGGGCCGCGCGAGGACGAGCCGCTCATCACCGGCGCGACCACGGTGGTATCGACGGTGGGTTTCAGATTGCCCAGCGCCGCCGTGGCGCCGGTATTGCCCGCCATATAGCTCTTGAGGATGGCGCCGTTTTCCTTGGTGATGTGCACGGTGGACAGCGAGTGCGCCTGGTTCAGGATGGTGACTGCACCGTTTTCGACGTTGGCGATGATCGCGCCCACCGCACCGGCGGTCTTGGCGTTGGCGCTCTTGTTGACCAGGACGTTGTTGCCACGGTCGCAAACCAGGATCTTGCCGGTCACCTTAACCGGGTCGAGCAGGGCCGCCACGCTGTCAGCCGCGCCGAAGCACTGGGCCAGCGCGAGCTGCTGGGCCGGCGTGACGCTGGGCAGGCCCGCATCTTTGGACAGGATCAGCGGCGAGTTCGGCGTGTTGGCGTTGCTTGAGGCGCCGGTCAGCTTGACGCCGGTGGGCAGGATCACGTCGCCGACGTACAGGCGGTTGTGGGTGGAGTTGCCGACCGTGGAGAGCCACGGGCTGATGTGGCTCSCCGGCGCCGGCGCGGTGGCGGTCGGGCCCGAGTTGCCGGCCGAAGCGGCAACGAACACGCCGGCTGCCGCCGCCCCCAGGAAGGCCTGCTCGGTGGCCTCATCGAAGGCACCGCCGCCGGACGACGGGCCGATCGAGAAGTTGATCACGTTGACGCCGTCCTTGACGGCCTGGTTGATGGCAGAAACGCTATTGGACGTGGCGCAGCCGTTGCGGCGGGTGGGGTCGGTCCAGCACACCTTGTACGAGGCAATGCGGGCGCGCGGCGCCATGCCGGAAATCTTGCCCAGGTTGACGCCGTTGATGATGGCGTTGGTGCCGCCATTGCCGGCGGCCGTGGTGGACGTGTGGCTGCCGTGGCCGCCCTCGCCGACCGAGCCGCCGATCGAGTCGCGCGGCGAGGCAAATTCGGTCCAGTGCAGTTGCTGGCTGGCGGTCTTGTAGGCACGCGCGCCGATCAGCTTGTTGTTGCAGTTGGCGGCGGTAAAGCCTTCGCCGGTATCGCAACCGCCCTTCCAGCTGGCAGGCGGCGCATCGTAGGCCAGCGTACCGCCGCTGTGGGTGGGATTGCCGTTCTCGTCCACGCGGTCGGCGTAGCTGGGATTTTCCGGCCAGATGCCGCTATCGACGATGCCGACGATGATGTCTTCACCGGCGAGCTTCTGGCCGCCCAGTTGCGACCACAGGCCGCCCGGCTGGTCCAGGCCCAGGAAGGTCGGGGTGTAGCTGGTGTCGAGGATCATTTCGGAGTCGGCCGTGATGGCGGCCACGCCGGCGTTTTTCTTCAGGGCGCGCACTTCGGCGTCGGTCAGCAGCGCGGCAAAACCGTTGAACACCACGTCGTACTTGTGGGTGATCTCGGCAGCACTGACGGTTTTGATGACGTCGTTCTGTTTGGCGTCGAGGTAGCTGATATAAGCCTGTACATTGCCCGCATCGACATTGAGGCGCTGGCCGGCTGCCGGCTGGGTGGCAGCCAGGCCGGCGACCTGGCCGGTGTAGGTGGCGACCGGCTTGTCAACCAGTTGCACGATGTAGGAGCGGCGCAGCTGTTCGGCATGGGCGGCGCCGGATAGTGCAGCCAGCAGGACGATGGCGGAGCAGATAGGACGAAGTTTCATGAAAAGGTTCCTCGATCAGGCGGCGATGGTATTGACAACAGTGTTGGTGCGGGCAGCACGCGCGCGGCGGCGGGACATCCAGCCCACCAGGCCCAGGCCCAGGCCCATCAGGGCGTAGGTTTCCGGCTCGGGCACGGGCGCCACACGCAGGTTGTCGATGGCGAACTGCGACTGGTTCTCGGCGCCGGCCAGCGGGCTGGTGCAACCGCCGTTACCGTCGAACAGGCACGAACCGATGGTCACGCTGCTGAAATAGTTGCCGCCGAAAGCAGTCAACGACAAGGTTTGGAACGGCGAATAGCCTTGGCCGTTAAGCACCGGGAAATCGTAGGCATACGACACGTTGGTACCGTTGGACAACTCGCCGACCAGGGTCAGCTGGCCGTAGGTATAGCCCCCGAGGCCACCCACGGGCGCCAGGAAAGCGTAGTCGAGGCCCGTGAGCTGGAACAGGCGGTTGTCGGTGCGGGTGACCTTGAGGCTGCCATCGTTGACGCCGAGATAGAACTGGCTGGCGTTGCCAGTGGGACAAGCGGCCACCGTGCACAGGAACGGATCGCTGCCATCGCCGATGGCGCCGGCAAAACCGGTGCCGCCAGGACCGGCGGCAGGAGTATCGATCACGGTCAGGTTGTAGCCGGATTGGGTGATGACTTCGGTGCCGCCATAGATATTCGGCGCGACCGACTCGAAATCGATCACCCCGGCCAGCGCCGGCGTGGCGGACATCACGGCAAGCGCGCCCACGGTGGCGGCAGTCAATTGGCGCAGTTTCGATTGGAAGAATGTCATTTTCTGTTGCCCTTGTGGTTAAGTGGTGAGCGCGGGTCGCCGGGCTGGTTGCCTGTCGGCCCCATGTTCTACTTTTTTGGAAAGTAACAATGAATATAAACAAACAACTCTCGGTGCAGTAACATATTATTACAATTTATTATTCTTTTTATATTGATAAAGACTGAACAATATACCGATTCCTCTATGAAAGTATGAGATTTTCCAGACGCCATACTTCGCTCAGATGAGCACACTTTACGTTGTATGCAAACAAAATTCCCACATAGAAATTTAACGTTCTTTTCGAAAATATCACCCCATCCTCGGCCTTTACCCGGGCAATGCCATGCCATCGTCGCGGTTCATGACGGTTTGATGACATGCATAAAAAAAGCCGGCGCAAGCGCCGGCTTTAGCCCTACTGCTAACAGGGAATAGATTATTCTGTCATCGCTTTCTTGATAGCAACGCAGCGTTCATCTTCTTGGTGCGTGACCAGCAGCGCACGGCGGGTGCCGGCCGACAAGCCGGTCTGCGCTGCCACCGCGGCTTGCAAGCGTGCCACGCTGGCCGGCGTGCACGCGGCCGGTATCAGGGCTGCCGCGTAGGCGCGCATGTAGACCGGGCCGGCCGCTTGATCCACCTGCGCCAGGCCGTCCAGGCGCGCACCGGCGCTCTGCTCGGCCAGCGCGCCCTGCTCGGCCGGATACAGTCCGAACATGGCGGTGCGGATGCGCGAGAACGGCAGCTTGGTCTGCAGGTCGCCGATGGTGGCCAGCCATTCGGCCTTGACCTTGGCGTCCGGGCGGGCCACGGTGGCGGCCAGCGCGGCGGCCTGGCCGCTGTCGGACTTGTCGCGCGCCTGTTCGACGCTCAACAGCGCGGCGCTGCCACGCACGTCGTAACGGTTCAGGCGGGCAACGATGTCCCAGCGCGCGTCCTGGCTCACGTTCAGGCCCGGCACCACCAGCTTGCCATCGAGAATGTCGGCCAGGCGCTTGAGCGCGGCCGGGCTGCTGGCCAGGTTGACATAGGTGGTGAACCAGCGGCGCTGGAAGTTGCTGTCGCCGCTGGCCGCGACCGTGGCCTTGAACGCCATGTCTTCCAGCTGCACGCCCACCTTGCTGCGGTACCTGGCGGCGGACGGGCCCATCTTGTCGAGGTAATACTTCGATTGACCGATCTTGCCGACGATATCGCCGAGCAGCGTGTAATCCTTCTCGGCCGGCGCGTTGGCCAGCACGGTTTTCAGGAAACTGTTGAGCGGCAGTTTGCCATCGCGCACGCTATCCCACAGGCTTTGCCACAGCATCGCGCGCAGCAGCGGATCGTCCACCTTGCCCAGCGCCGCCTGCGCGGTGGCGAACGATTTCTGGTCCAGCGTCACCTTGGCAAAACCCCAGTCCTGGTAGTTCGGATAGACCAGGTCCGGGCAGGCCGCGCCCACCAGCTCCGGCACTGGCGTCTCGGCGCCCTTGTAGGTAACCGCGACGTTCTGGCTCAGCGCCATGCCATCCTTGCCCTGCTTGAACAGCGCCACTTGCACGCGCTGTTCGCGCAGGGTCGGCATGTCCTTGCTCGGCGCGCTTTGCAGCAATTTAAAACTGTTGACCTTGCCGCCGGCGCAGCTGAGCGACGCCTGGATGGTGTTGACGCCCGGCTCGTACAACCATTCCTTTGTCCAGCCGCTCAGGTCGCGGTTGGCGGCCTCGCCCAGGCTGCCGATGAAGTCTTTCAGTTCGGCATTCTGGTACGAGTACTTGACCAGGTAGTTATGCACGCCCTTGCGGAACACTTCCGCACCCAGCAGGTGGCGCAGCTGCATCAGGGTGGAGGCGCCCTTCGAGTAGGTGATGGCGTCGATATTGTCGAAGGCGTTGGCGGTCGAAGGCACCGGCGTTTCGATCGGGTGCGTGGTCACGCGCTCGTCCATGACGTACGCAGCCTGCTTGCCGCTCGAATAAAAACTCTGCCAGGCGTTCTTGAACTCGGTGGCTTCGGCCGTACCCAGCGTGCCCATGAAGGACGCGAAGCTTTCGTTCAACCACAGGCCGTTCCACCACTTCATGGTGACCAGGTCGCCGAACCACTGGTGCGCCATCTCGTGCATGATCACCGACGCCAGGCTCTGGCGCTGGGCGGCGGTCATGGTTTCCTTGTGCAGAAAGCGCCCTTCGGCAAAGGTAATGGCGCCGGCGTTTTCCATGGCGCCGTACAGGAAGTCCGGCACCAGGAGCTGGTCGTACTTGGCAAACTGGTACGGCACACCGAAGTACTCGTCGAAGAATTTCAGGCCCTGCGACGTGTACGTGAACCAGTCCTTGGGCGACACTTGCGCTGCCACCGACTGCCGCGCGAACAGGCGCATCGGGTACGGGCCGCTGTTGTCTTCCCAGACCTGGTACGGACCGGCGTGCATCGAGAAGTTGTACGGGCTCAGTTTCTTGGTGCGCGGGAAGGTCCATTCTTTCGCACCAGCCACGTCCTTGACGCCGCTCTCGCGCATGGTGGACACCGCCACCCAGTCGGCCGGCGTGGTGACAGTAACCTGGTAGGTGCCTTTCAGGTCGGGCTGGTCGAACAGCGCGAACATCTGGTGCGCGGCAGCCGGCTCGAAGTGCGAATACGTGTACACGCGGCCATCGACCGGATCGACCATGCGGTGCAAGCCCTCGCCGTTGGTGCTGTGCAGGCGCTCGTAGGCGATGGTGACGCTGTTGCGGCCCACTTTCAGGTCTTGCGGCGCGATGGTGATGAACCACTGGTTGTACTGCGGCGCGACGGCCTTGCCGTTGACGACAAGCTGGCCGATGGTGGCCTTGTCGAGGTCGATGGTCAGCGGCTGGTCGGTGTCTTTCAGGTCGAATTCCAGCGTGGTGGTGCCGGCAAAGGTTTCCTTGCCGGTCAGCGTGAATTGCAGCGTGTAATCGACGTTCGAAACGCGGGCCGAGCGGGCCATGGCGTCTTCCTGCGACAGGTAGGCGTTTTCGGCGCGCGGGGCCGGGGTGGCGGCAAACGCAGGATGGGCGGCGCCAAAGGCCAGCACCAGGGCGGCGGCGATCAGATGTTTTTTCATGGTGGTCCTTGATGTGGAAACGCCCGCGCAGTGGCGGGCGTGGCGTCAGCTGCAAGCTAACGATTATTTTTTCAGGTAGGTGTCGAGCCAGCCGATCACCTCGTGGTGCCACAGCACCGAGTTGGCCGGCTTCAGTACCCAGTGGTTCTCATCCGGGAACATCAGCAATTTGCTCGGGATGCCACGCCGTTGCAGCGCGGTGAACGTACCGAGGCCTTGCGCGGTCGGGATGCGGAAGTCGAGGTCGCCCTGCACCACCAGCATCGGGGTTTTCCAGTTTTTCACGAACAGCGCCGGGTTGAATTTTTCGTGCGCTTCCGGGTTGTCGTAGTAGGTGCCGCCGCTTTCCCATTCGGTGAACCACAGCTCTTCGGTCGAATACGCCATGCCGCGCGTGTCGAACACGCCGTCGTGGTTGACGATGCACTTGAAGCCGTCGGACCAGTGGCCCTCGATCCAGTTCATCATGAAGCCGCCGTACGACGCGCCCAGCGCGCAGCTCTTCTCGCGGTCGAGCCACGGGAATTTCTGCACGGCTGCCGCCAGACCTTTTTGCAGGTCTTCCAGCGGCTTGCCGCCCCAGTCGCCGCTGATCGAGTCGGTGAACTTCTGGCCGTAGCCGGTCGAACCGTGGAAGTCGATGAACACGGTGGCGTAGCCGGCACCGGCGTACACCTGCGGATTCCAGCGGTAGCTCCACGAGTTGCCGAAGCTGCCTTGCGGGCCGCCGTGCACCAGGAACGCGATCGGGTATTTCACGCCCGGTTTCGCATCCCACGGTTTCATCACGTGACCGTAAACCGTTTCGCCATTGGCGCCGGCGAACGAGAACTGCTCGTACTCGCCGAATTTCACGTCGGCCAGCGCGGCTTCATTGACGTTGGTCAGTTGCGCAGCTTTCTCGCCCGAGCCGCCCAGCTTGAACTGGTACAGCTGCGCGCTTGATGCCAGGTTGGCCTGGGCGATGACGACCGTATCCTTGACCACGTCGAAGCCGCTGACGTAACCGTTGCCGGTCAGCTTGCGCACCTTGCCGCTGGCGGCGTCGATGGCAAACAGCGGGTGCTGGCCGATGTCGTCGGCAGTGGCCAGGATGGTCTTGCTGTCCGGCGTCCAGCGGTAGTCGGCGATCGAGCGGTCCCAGTTGTCGGCAACGGTGCGCTTCTTGCCGGTGGCCACGTCGATCAGCACCAGGTGGAAGCGGTCCGCCTCAAAGGTCGGCTTGTCCATCGCCAGGTAGGCCAGCGTGCGGCCGTCCGGCGAATAGATCGCCTTGGTGTCCCAGGCCTGGTTGTCGGCGGTCAGGTTCTTCGGCTCGCCGCCGGTGGCAGGCACCGTGTACACGTCGAAGTTGGTCGACCACGCTTCGGTCTTGCCGGCGATGCGGGCGGAGAACACCACGGTCTTGCCGTCCGGGCTGAAGTGATACTCGCCGTTGTCGCCGAACGGCTTCGACGGTACGTCGCCATCGAGCGTGCCCGACAGGGCTACCGGTTCGGCGCTGACCTTGCCGGCGGTGTCGATCGGTGCCGCGTACAGCACGTTGGTGCGGCCGTCGGCCCAGGTGTCCCAGTGGCGCACGAACAGCTTGTCGTACACCTTGCCGCTGGCCTTGTTCTTGCCCTGCTCGTCGAGACGTTTTTTGGTGCAGGCCAGGTCCACGCAGTCGCGGAACACTGCCACGCTCAGCGCCAGGCGGTCACCCTGCGGCGACAGGCGGAAGTTCTCGACGTCGAGCGGCAGGCTGGTGACCTTGGCGGCTTCGCCACCGGCCAGCGGCAGGCGCCAGACCTGCGACGAACCACTGCGGCCGGACAGGAAATAAATGGCGTCGCCCTTGGGCGACCAGGTAGGCTCGCTGCTGCTGGCGTCCGCTTGCGTCAGGCGCACCGGCGCCGCCTTGGGGCTGCGCAGATCAAGCAGGTAGAGCTGGGTGTTGCCCCGGTTCTTGTCCATGTCGGTGGTGCGCACGGTGTACACCACGCGGGTGGCGTCGGGCGACAACACGGGCGCGCCCACGCGCTCCATCTTGACCATGTCTTCTACGGTAAAGCCGCGTGGCGCGGCGATGGCGCTCGAGGCCGCAACGGCGGCGCCCAGCATCAGCACAGGTAATCTCATTCGGGGATCTCCGACTGTTAACAAAAAGTACCGGCTGGTGGCCGGTCGTCGAACATCATACCAAGATCAGATAGTGCAAAGGGCAAATGTTACTTTACGCTACTTAAGGACTTGAACTGACCGGGAAAATATATTTCGATGACAAGCGTTTTACCGGTTCCACAGCGCTAAAAATGGGCGCATAATTTCCCACTCACCAGTTCAACCTTCCATGACTACCACCGGCATGTCATGTGAACAACGCGCTGTCCCAGCCGGTAAATGAACAGCACACAACATTGCAGTCTGAACAGTTGTGAACAAGTGTAAATCGGCGTTGAACGAGGCCAACCCGGCGCTAAGGTTATCCGACCGCCGCGCTGGACGCTTCCTCTGAACGCCACCCGCGCAGCCTCGTCTTACGATCCAGTCAGAAACGGGAAACGCTATGCTTACTGCCACCTATGTCATTCTTTCGCTGTCGGTAGAACAAAAGAAAGAACGCCAATTCATTTCGCGCCTGCTGCAAACCGTGCAATCGGTCCGGCGCCGTCCGCAGGAAATCGATCCTGCCACCATCGAATCGCAACTCAAGCAACTGACCTCGTTTGCCGAGGCGCGCCACCAGCGCAAGGTCGAAGCGTGCCTGATGCCGGCCGTCTGCGCGGCCGCGCGCGCCACCGACCGCAACTGCGATGCGCTGATCAACGATCTCGAATCGTTGAGCCGCCACGGCAGCGCCACCCTCAACGCCGTCAACAAGTGCATGCGGCGGGCCATGCGGCGCAGCGCCAGCCAGTGCCAGTTCCTGTGCCGTACCATCGACCTGTATTGCTACAACCTGCTCAAGCGGCTCGACCGCGAAGAACAGGACTTGCTGCCGCTGGCGCAAAAAGTCATTTCCAGCGCCGAGTGGTTCGAGATCGGCCGCGAATTGCTGGCGCAGGAAGACAGCGGCGCCGCCAACCAGCCATCGCTGCGTCCGCGCCATGCCGCCACCTACGCCGGCCGCCCGGTGGATATCCGCATCTGACGTTGTTGTTTTCAGCAAGGTAGCGCCGGGAATGCTTGCCTAAGAAATTAGGCAAGGCTAATATCGACTCATGCCCACCAAGCTTGCCACCTCACCATGAGTCAAGGCGCCACCCTTCTGCACCTGCGCGGCGCGGCCGGCATGGATGCGATTTATCGCAAGATCAGCTGGCGCCTGCTGCCACTGCTCATGCTGTGCTGCGCGGTCGCTTATCTCGACCGCGTCAACGTCGATTTCGTCGCGCGCCACATCGGCGCCAGCCTGGCCTTCCGCGAGCATGTGCACAGCTGGGGCATGGCCGCATTTTTCATCGGCTACTGCGTGTTCGCCGTGCCGAGCAACCTGCTGCTCGAACACCTGGGCACGCGCAAGATGCTGCTGCGCATGATGCTGGGCTGGGCGGCATGCTCCGCCGCCAGCGCGTTCGTGCGCTCTCCGATCGAGTTCTACCTGATCCGCTTTTTGCTGGGCGTGTTCGAGGCCGGCTTCTTCCCCGGCGTGATTCTTTACCTCACCTGGTGGTTCCCGTCCGGACGGCGCGCGCGCGCCATCGCCGTGTTTGCCTCCAGCACGCTGGCGGCCGTCATGCTGGCCACGCCGCTGTCGAGCGCCATGCTGCAGGCGCTCACGCCGCTGGACCTGTTCGATGGCTGGCAGTGGCTGCTGCTGGCCCAGGCCGCGCCGCCGCTGGTGCTGGGCATATTCGCCTGGTGGTATCTCGACGACCGGCCCGGTGATGCCGACTGGCTGTCCAGCTTCGAGCAGCAAATGGTGGCGCAAGACCTGGCCCGCGACGAGGCGCGCCGCCACGGCGGCAGCGACAAGGATGTTGACATGGACGATCCCGATGCACCGTCGGCGCTGGCCGTGCTGTGGGACCTGCTGCGCGACCGCACCATGCTGCTGCTGGGCGGGGCCAACCTGCTGCTCACCGGCGCCGGCTTTGCCATCGTCCACTGGTCGCCGGCGCTGCTGCAGCGCTGGACCGCCAGCGATCCAGCGCAACTGGCGCTGCTGTCGCTGGTGCCCGGACTGGCCGGCATCGTCGGCATGCTGGCTATCGGCTACGACTCCGACCGCAGGCGCGAGCGGCGTGGCCACTTTGTCGCCAGCACCGTGCTGGCGGCCGGCGGCCTGGGACTGGCGATCGCTGCCGACGGCATGCTGGCCTGGTCGCTGGCAGGACTGGCGCTGGCCACCATCGGCATCGCCTCGGCCACGCCGCTGCTGCTGGCGATCGCCACCGACCTGCTCACGCGCGGGCAGATGGCAATCGGTATCGCTGTTGTCACCAGCATGGGTGTGCTGGGCGGCGCTTTCGGCCCCGCGCTGGGCGCCCGCCTGCTGGCCTGGGGCGATACCGCCGCCATGCTGGCGGCGCTGGTCGGCACGTATCTCGTGGCCGGCCTGGTCCTGCTGCTGGCGCTGCGCCTCGCCTCGCGGCGCGGTGGACCGGCCTCGCAAAGTGGCCAGAACGACAAGCTGGCGCGCAACTCGGACCAGCGCTGATATCGCGGCAGGACGATCGGTCTAAACGGTTAGGCTAGAATATGGCGCCGGTCGGTTACCCCGCGACCGGCGCTTCCGTCCACCCAACTTCAAAGCGAACCATCCATGCGTTTTGTCTTGCCTACTTCAACGCTGGCCGCCATCCTGGCCACCGCGCTTGCCAGCGGCCACGCCGTCGCTGCTGCCACTTCCCCCGCCCCGATCACGCTGGACCAGGCCATGGCCAATCCTGACTGGATCGGCACACCCGTCGAATCGGCCTGGTGGGGCTGGGACAGCCGCCAGGTCTATTACAAGCAAAAGCGCGCCGGCTCGCCGCTGCGCGACACGTTCCTGGTCAACGGCGGCGCCGCCAAACAGGTCGATGACAAGCAACTGGCCAACCTCGACACCGCCAACCCGGTGTACAACCGCGAGCACACGCGCGCCATCGTGCTGCGCAACGGCGACCTGTTCGAGCGCGATCTGAAGTCCGGCGCGCTGACGCAAATCGTGCGCGGCACCGCTGCCGCTGCCGATCCGCAGTACGCGGCCGACGGCAAGCAGGTGCAATTCCGCATCGGTAACGACTGGTTCAGCTGGAGTCGCAGCGAGCGTCTGGTGACGCCGGTGGCCGTGCTGCGCACCGCCAAGGACCCGGATGCCAAGCCCGAGGCCGATTCGCTGCGCGACCTGCAACTGCGCCTGATCTCCACCCTGGCCCGCGTCAAGGAAGAGCGCGACGCCACCCGCGCCCAGCGCGATGCAGAGCGCAGCGCCGACGCCACCCGCGCGCCGAAACCGGTGTACCTGGGCGAGAAGGTCGTGATCGCGTCGAGCGCATTGTCGCCGGATGGGCGCTACCTGCTGGTGGTCACCAGCGCCAAGGATGCCGACAAGCGCCGCGTGGGCAAGATGCCGCGCTACGTAACCGAATCCGGTTACGAGGAAGCCGACGACGAACGCCCGCGCGTGAGCGACGCCGGCCCCGTGCCGCACCAGTTGAAACTGCTGGAAATCGCCACCGGCAAAGTGACCGACCTGTCCTTTGACACCCTGCCCGGCATCGCCACCGATCCGCTGGCCGACATGCGCGCAGCGCAAAAGCTGGCCGCGCTCAAGGGCAACCGCCCGGTACGTTTCGAACGCAGCGCCGAATCGATCCGCTGGAGCGACGACGGCGCGCGCGTGGCCGTGATGGCACAATCGGTCGACAACAAGGACCGCTGGATCGCCACCGTCGACCTGACCGACGCCAAGCTGCAACCGCTGCACCGCTTGAGCGACCAGGCCTGGGTGAATAATCGTGGCAACGACTTCGGCTGGCAGCCGGACAACAGCACGCTGTGGTTCCAGTCCGAGGAAAGCGGCTACGCCCACCTCTACCTGAAAAATGCCCGGACGCCCGATGCGGCGCCGCGCGCGATCACCTCGGGCAAATGGGAAGCGAGCGACGTCACCTGGTCGGCCGACGGCAAGATTGCCTACTTCCTGTGCAATCCGAAACTGCCGGGCACCTATGAAGTCTGCGCCAGCAATACGACCGACGCCAAGGTAAAGGAACTGACCACGCTTGGCGGCGTGGAGAGCTTCACGGTGTCGCCGGACGGCCGCAAGCTGCTGGTGCGCTACTCGACCTCGTACATGCCGGCGCAAATCGCCACCGTGCCTGCCACCGGCGGCGCGGCCACCCAGCTGACCGACACCCGCAGCGCCGACTACAAGGCCCGCAACTGGATCGCACCGCAAATCGTGGCCGTGCCATCGACGCATGGCGCCGATCCGGTATGGGCCAAGCTGTACCGCCCGGCCACCCTGGAACCCGGTAAAAAATACCCGGTCGTGATGTTCGTGCACGGCGCCGGCTACCTGCAAAACGTGACCCAGCGCTTCCCCGTGTACTTCCGCGAGCAGATGTTCCACAACCTGCTGGTACAGCAAGGCTACATCGTGCTGGACATGGATTACCGCGCTTCGCTCGGCTACGGCCGCAACTGGCGCACGGCGATCTACCGCCAGATGGGCCACCCGGAACTGGAAGACTATATCGACGGCCTGAACTGGCTGGTGGCCAACCACCAGGGCGACGCGAAAAACGTCGGCATCTACGGCGGCAGCTACGGCGGCTTCATGACCTTCATGGCGCTGCTGCGCGCACCAGACCAGTTCAAGGCCGGCGCCGCGCTGCGTCCCGTCACCGACTGGACCACGTACAACCACGAGTACACGTCCAACATCCTCAACACGCCGGAGCTGGACCCGCAAGCGTACAAGGTCTCGTCGCCGATCGAATACGCCGACAAGCTCAAGGGCCACATCCTGATCGCCCACGGCATGGTGGACGACAACGTGTTCTACCAGGACTCGGTGCGCATGGCGCAGCGCTTCATCGAACTGAAAAAGGACAACTGGGAACTGGCCTCGTACCCGCTGGAACGCCACGCGTACGTGCATGCGGAAAGCTGGTATGACCAGTACCGCCGGATTTACCAGCTGTTCGAGCGCACGCTCAAAACCAGGGAGTAAAAAAATGGCGGAACCTCGGTTCCGCCTTTTTTTTCACCACATCAAATCATCGGGAATCTGAAACGCCGCGTACGGATCGTCCTCTTCCACCACCGCAGCGGACTGCTTGACGCGCACGACCAGCGACGCATCGCGTTCTTCGATCTTGTCGGCGATTACGCGCGGCACCAGTTCCACCGTCGCGCCCAGCACCACGATCACCAGCCGCCCCGCCACCAGGTGCTCGCGCACCGCCGGCGACACGTAGATCCGTTCGATCTTGGTGCCGTGGGTGAAGTTGTAGGCGATGTCGTCCTTGCCGTTCTTGGTCTTGTCCTGGCGGTTCTGCTGCACCATCTGCACGATCTGCGCCATGATGGCTTTCTGCTGGGCGGCCGCATCGCGCAAGGCATTCGCTTCGCGCGCCTTTTCGGCGTTCTTGCGCTGGATTTCCTGCGCCGCCAGGCGGGCTTCATCGACCGACTGTTCGCCGGTGCGGCGCTCGACTTTCTTCTGCTTGCTCTTTTCCTGGTTGGCCAGTTTGGCCTTGGTCTTGTCGATCAGGCCCGCTTTTAAAAACTGCTCTTGTAAGGAAACCATGTCCTTTGCTCCGTGTGGGGGGATTGCCGGCTGCGCCAGCGTCAAGCCGGTAGCATAGCAAAGTCGAGCGGTGGGCCGACAGGAAATCTGGCCACCGCCAGCAAACATTTGGCATTTTCAAATCGGGCTGCTATAATTGCGCGCCTTGGCCTGGTAGCTCAGTTGGTAGAGCAGAGGATTGAAAATCCTTGTGTCGGTGGTTCGATTCCGCCCCGGGCCACCAAGAACAACGCTCAGTGCGCCAAGCGCAACTCGAGCCGCTCGATCACATGGTGCACATCGGTCGCCTGCACGGGCGGGCTGAAAAAGTATCCTTGCCCGATACCGCAGCCATTGGCAAGCAGCCAGTTCATTTGCTCCCTGGTTTCGACCCCTTCGCCGACGATGCGCATCTGCAGTGCGGCGCCCATGGCAATAATGGCTTGAGTCAACTTCTCCGCGTTTGGATTTTCCAACATACTTTGAATAAATGACTGATCGATCTTCAGGCACTGCAACGGCAGTTGCCGCAGATAGCTCAGCGAGGAGTAGCCAGTACCGAAGTCGTCCAGCGAGGTGTGGATACCCAGCGCATTCAACTCTTGCAGCACCGTCTGGGTACGCGCCAGCTCGCGCATGATGCAGGACTCCGTCACCTCGATTTCCAGGGCGTCGGGCGTCACCTGGTACTCCTGGAACAGGTCGGTCAGGTAAGCCATCAGGTCGGGGGACAGGATGTCGGCCAGCGACAGGTTGATGGCGATTGGCAGCAGCGGCATGCCTTCCTGCTGCCAGTGCGCGCGGTCGGCGATGGCACTGCGCATGACCCAGCGGTCAATGCGCGTGATCTCGTTGCTGCGTTCGGCGATGGCAATGAACGCGCTCGGGCTATTTTGTCCGCGGGTCGGATGGTTCCACCGCAATAGCGCCTCCAGGCCGATCACCTTGCGGGTGGACAGGTCGACCTTGGGCTGATAGACAAGCGAGAACTGGTCCCGCTCCACCGCCTCGGACAAGTCGCGCTCGAGCATGACGTAGTCGAGGTGCTCCGACGCCATGGCCAGTTCGAACACCGAGCTGCGCGCGCGTCCCAGCGACTTGGCATGGTAGAGGGCCAGGTCGGCGTGCTTGAGCAGGTCGGTGACGGTCCGGCCATGACCCGGTGGAATGGCGATGCCGACCGATATCCCCAGGCGCAATTGCTGGCCGTCCACGTCGAACGGAGCGGCGACCGCCTGGTGCAGGCGCTCGGCAAAGGTCAGCGCGGTGGCGGGACTGGGATGCGGTATCTGTGGCAACAACATGAATTCATCGCCGCCCAGGCGCGCCAGCAGATCGAACTCCCTGGTCACGGCCGTCAAGCGCAAGCTCAATTGCTGCAACACCTGGTCGCCGGTGTCATGGCCATAGGTGTCGTTGATCTTCTTGAAGTGGTCGAGGTCGAGCAGCATCAGCGCACAGTCGAATTGCCCGAGTGCCAGACGGCGCGACAGCGCGTCTTCCATGGCCAGCCGGTTATGCAGGCCGGTGAGGTGGTCATGGTGGGCTCTCCAGTGCAAAGTCTGCTGGAGTTGACGGTTGTGGTACAACTTTTGCGCATCGCTCAGGATTCTCAGCAGGTTTTGCAGTGCCTCGGCCTCGGTCTGGGTCCAGGGCGCCGAATGACCGCGCACGGTTTCCTGCCACGCTGCAAACGATCGGCGCGGCTCCAGGATGATCTGGCCGTCGGGCAGCGTGACCATGTCCGCCTTGGTCGGCTGCCCTCCCCAGCGCACCTGGTGTACCTCCTCGGGCCGGCTCAAAAAGCAAAAGCTGATCTGTTCCTCGTGTCGTTGCGCCAGCAGCAGGCCGGCGGCGTCGGGCAGTGAGGCGAGCCCGGGCTTTCCGCCGGCACGCAGCGCATCCCACATCAGCGCTGTCGGATTTTGGTTGCGGATGTCCACCAGCGCAGCAACTTCGTCGAGGATATGCGCTGCGTCGCAGTGCTGGATGCCGGTACCACCGGCGTAGTCGAACCCGCCGATGCGCACACCCAGATTGCTCGCATTAAATGCCTGCAACAGCCTGGGCAGCCAGCGGTCGATGACGGCGGCGATTTCGCCGTTCATGACCAGGGCCTGGTGGAACTGGTTCAGCAGGCTGTCGAGCGCCAGGCGCCGTCCCATGACATCGAGGTTGGACAGCGCCTCGATGCGCATATTGGCCACCTCGGCCAGCAATTCGCAGACCTGGCGCACGGCTTCGCGGATCTGGTGCGGCGGCGTCTTCGGTTCCTGGTGATGGCAGGCGATCAGTCCCCACAGCTTGCTGTCGCACACCAGCGACACGCTCAGCGAGGCGCGCACGCCCATATTGTGCAGATACGAGAGATGCGCCTGGGACATGCCGCGCAACATGCAGTAGCTCTGGTCGAGCACCCTGCCGTCGGCCAGCACCGGCGGCACCAGCGCGTCGACCGGCGCTTGTACATCGGCCAGCACCCGTAGCGTGTTCGCCAGGTAAAGCCGGCGCGCCTGGGCGGGAATATCGGACGCGGGAAAGCGCAGACCCAGGTATTTCTGCTCGCACCGTTCCGAGGTCCGCTCGGCCACCACCTCGCCGCAGCCATCGGCCAGGAAACGGTAAATCATCACCCGGTCGAAGTTGGTGAATTCCTGCACCACCTGCGCACACTCGTCGAAGAACGGGGCCAGCTCCTCGGCATGGCGCAGGCGCGCGATCAGGTCCGCAAAATCGTCAAGCATGCGGTTTTGACGTCCCGTGCTGCCGAAAGTGCGCTCGACCGGCAACCATTCGAGCACGGCCAGCTCTGCGGACCGGTGTGCAAGGCATTCCCACCGCGCGGGCGAATGCGGCGCGGCGGGAGCCCGGGTTTGTTCGAACCGCAGCCGCCAGGGCTGCATGATGGCACCCGCTGAGGGCAGCGTGTCGAGCGCCAGCGGATGGCCACGGTTCACGGTGGCCACCCAGTCTGCCAGCGCGCCGCCGAGCAACGCGCTGGCGCTGTGCAGTCCAGGCCAGTGACGCAATACCCCTTCCGATACCTGCACGATGCGACCGGTGGCGATGTCGATGACCATCAGGAACCCGTAAGACTGCACCGTGCCGAGCAAGTGAATCGGCTCGAGCGCGCAGCTGCGTTCCAGGTCCGTCGCAATGGTGCTGAACGCGTCGTTCGTCTCCATCTTGATCCTCCTTGACGGGATATCTTCCGCCTCCTCCCACAGCGCTTCACTGCGCCAGGTCCGGAAGGCATGACCATACGTCGGTGACGCTAACGCCACCTGAAATCTTAAGACCTGGCAGATGAAGATTTGTTCCGCTCAGCCACGCGAGGCAGGCCGGATCGATGTCGGCATCGATGTATTGGTCTGCGTGCACTATCGCACAAACATCGTGGCGAAACCTTTCTAAAATATATCCACATAGAAATTTTTGTTTCTTTTTAATATGCTCTCGCGAGTTGTACAGCAAATCCGCTTCAATCGTTTCCCCCTACTTCCCCCAGGAGCTCCCATGCGTTTGTCCAATCTGAAAATCGGTGTGCGCCTCTACATGGCGTTCGGTGTGATCGTTGCCATGCTGGCGACACTGGTCGTTGTGGCCGAGGTCAATTTCAGCCGCCTCGGCACGGCCAACAGCTGGAACGTGCACACCTACGAGGTGCTGGCCGAAGCCAACGCGCTGCAGGAAAACCTGATCAACATGGAAACCGGCCAGCGCGGCTTTTCGCTTACCGGCAACGAAGCATCGCTCGAACCCTTTCACGCCGGCAGGGCCGCCTTCACCAGCCACCTCGCCAGGATCGTCGAACTGACCAGCGACAACCCGACCCAGCAGCAGCGGCTGAAGGACCTGGCGGCGGCTGAACAACAGTGGCTGCGCGAGGCGGTGGAGCCTGCCATCGCACTGCGCCGCAGCGGTGGCGACCAGCCCGAGACCATGGCGGCGGTAGTGCAACTGGCGCAGTCGAACAAGGGCAAAGCGGCCATGGATGCCATGCGTGCCCAACTTGCCGTGATCCGGGACGGCGAGCAGGTACTGTTGACACAACGCTCGGCCGACCTCGCCGCCCAGCGCACCCGCACCGACATCCTCTTGATCGGCGGCGGCATCCTGGCGGCATCGATCGCTGCCGTGCTGGCATACCTGCTAACGCGCAACATCACGGTGCCGCTGCAAGGCGCGGTGGCGCTGGCCCAGCGCGTTGCCAAGGGCGACCTCAGCAGCAAAATGGTCGTGACCAGCAAGGATGAAACGGGCGAACTGATGCAGGCGCTCAGCGACATGAATGCGGCGCTTTACAACATCGTGCAGGAGGTGCGCAGCGGTACCGACACCATCGCCACCGCCTCGGCCGAAATTTCTGCCGGCAATATGGACCTGTCCTCGCGCACCGAGCAGCAAGCCGGCTCGCTGGAAGAAACGGCCTCGTCGATGGAAGAACTGACCGCCACCGTCAAGCAGAATGCCGACAACGCCAGCGAGGCGCGCGACCTGGCCAGCTCGGCCTCCAGCGTGGCCGTGCGCGGCGGCGCCATGGTGGCGGAAGTGGTGACGACGATGGGCTCGATCAACGATTCGGCGCACAAGATCGTCGACATCATCGGCGTGATCGACAGCATCGCGTTCCAGACCAATATCCTGGCCCTGAATGCAGCGGTGGAAGCGGCACGTGCCGGTGAACAGGGACGCGGCTTCGCGGTCGTCGCCACCGAGGTGCGCAACCTGGCGCAACGCTCGGCCAGCGCGGCCAAGGAAATCAAGGTGCTGATCGACGATTCGGTCAGCAAGGTTGAAGTGGGCAGCAAACTGGTGGACCGCGCCGGTGCGACCATGCAGGAAGTGGTGGACAGCGTGCAGCGGGTCAACCACATCATCAGCGATATCGCCGCCGCCAGCGCCGAACAGCGCCAGGGCATCGAGCAGGTCAACGACGCCATCACCCAGATGGACCAAGTCACGCAGCAAAACGCCGCGCTGGTGGAAGAAGCGGCAGCCGCCTCGAACGCCATGCAGGAACAGGCGGCAGCGCTGGCGCACGCGGTCAGCGTGTTCCAGCTGACCCCGGCCAACGCCGCGCCAGTGGCCATCTATAACGCGCGTCAAGCACGCACGCAGCCATCCCGCCCCGCGCGGCAGGCAGGCGCCATGGCGATGCTAGGCGCCTGATGAAGTACAAACCGCAGCGCCGCTCTCAAGCAAATGGATCGTGCAGGATGAACCGGTATCTCTGCGGCCGGCTCTGCGGTTTGTCCGGCACAGTCATTTCAATCAATCCACCATCCAAGGCTGGCTGCAGATAATTGGAACGGAAATGTTTATGGTCTTTTAAACCCAGTGCGCTTTGAATGTCGGTACGTTTCATTTCACCGTGCATGACCTCAAGTAGCCGGCTGACTTCAGGGGTGACTTGGGGGGGGAATTGGGGGGTGGCCTCTTCGACAAACTGCCGCCCGGTACGCACCACGAACTGGTTCGCTTCCACGTCATCGATCAGATCGATGGAAGGCCAGTCCTGCAAAGCGCGTGGGATTCCTGTACCCAAGCCCCGATAAGGCAGCATATGCACCGCATGTTCGGTCAGCATGGGATTGCGACGATTGGTCGCCCCCCCCCGGCAGATCGCCTACGCATACCACCCGTGCATCAGCCCCGCTTATAGATCACCCAAAGAAATCCTGAATATCCTTCCCGCGCATCGCGCCCTACTATTTCTTCATCGGAGTGCCTGCCGAAATTTACCACCCGTGCAGCCGCTCCTGCGTTGAACCGCTGTCCGTCCGAACAGCGGAAACTCTTCAAGGAGAATTAGTATGACCGACCTCAATCGTCGCGGAATCCTGGCCGGTGCGGCCGCTGGTGCGGTGGCGCTGGGCGCTGCTGCCGCTGCCAAGGCTGCCGAATTCGGCAATCCGAATCGGCCGCTGCAAGGCGCCATCAATTCGTCGGCGCTCGCCAATGCCGATCCCGGTCCGCAAAATCCGGCGCTGCGCGATGTGCTGCCGTCGTTTGCCAATCCACCGGCGACCGACGTGGGCGGCATGCAGATCCCCTGGAACTCGTTCAACATGGCGCACAAGCGCATACAGGATGGCGGCTGGGCGCGCGAGGTGACCACCAAGGCGTTCCCGATTTCGAAGGACATCGCCGGCGTCAACATGCGCCTGGGACCGGGCGGCGTGCGCGAGCTGCACTGGCACCAGCAGGCCGAGTGGGCCATCGTCACCGTGGGCGGCATCCGCATCACCACCATCGACAGCCAGGGCCGCTCCGAGGTGGCCGACGTGGAGATGGGCGACATCTGGTACTTCCCGCCCGGCCTGCCGCATTCACTGCAAGGCATTGGCGCGAACGGCGGCGAGTTCGTGATCGCCTTCGACGACGGCGCCTCCGGGGAATTCAACACCCTCATGCTCAGCGACTGGCTGGCCCACACGCCGCCCGACATCCTGGCGCAGAACTTCGGCGTACCGGCCGATAAATTCAGGAACATCCCGCTCGAGCAGCTGTGGATTTACCAGGGCGCGCAGGCCGGTCCGCTCAGGGCCGACCAGCTGTACGCGGCCTCCAGCCTCGGCCGCCCCGACCACCCGTTCATCTTCCGCATGGGCGCCATGAAACCTACGCTGACCCAGCCGGGCGGCGAAGTGCGCATTGTCGACAGCAACAATTTTCCGGTGTCGAAAACCGTGGCGGCGGCGCTGGTGACCTTGCGCCCGGGCGGACTGCGCGAAATGCACTGGCATCCGGACGCCGACGAATGGCAGTACTTCATCAAGGGCTCCGGGCGCATGACGGTGTTCAATACCGGGCCGGTGGCGCAAACGGTGGACTTCAACCCCGGCGACGTCGGCTACGTGCAGAAAAGCCTGGGCCACTACATCAAGAACACCGGCACCTCGGACCTGATTTTCCTCGAACTGTTCAAGTCCGACCACTTCGCGGAAGTCTCGCTGTCGCAGTGGCTGGCCAACACGCCGCGCCAGCTGGTCAAGGAGCACTTGCGGGTGGACGACGCCACGCTCGACGTCATCCACAAACTCAAGAACCGCCGCGACGTCATCGCGTGATGTAAGGAGACAGCCACCATGAACACCGCCGCCACTGTCAACACCGTCGTCACCATGCGCGACGCCCTCGACCACCAGCGGCGCGGCCTGCGCTCGATGCTGGCGTTTGCCGGACCGGCGGTGGTGGCGTCGGTGGCGTACATGGACCCCGGTAATTTCGCCACCAACCTGCAGGCCGGCTCCACCTACGGCTACCAGCTGCTGTGGGTGGTGCTGCTTGCCAGCCTGGTGGCGATGCTGTTCCAGGCCATGTCGGCCAAGCTGGGCATCGTCACCGGCCGCAGCCTGGCCGAGGTGTGCCGCGACGAGTTTTCGCGGCCGCTGGTGGTGGCGATGTGGATTGCCGCCGAAATCGGCGCCATCGCTACCGACCTGGCCGAGTTCATGGGCGGCGCCATCGGCATCTCGCTGCTGTTCGACGTGCCGCTGGGCTGGGGGCTGGTGGTCACGGGCGTGGTGACGTTTGCCATCCTGTCGCTCGACGCGCAGGGTTTCCGGCCGCTGGAAATCGTGATCGCCGCGCTGGTGGCGGTGATCGGCCTCAGTTACCTGGCCGAGCTGGTGATCGTGCCGCCCGACTGGCACGCGGCGCTGTTCCACACCTTCGTGCCGCAACTGCACGGCAAGGATGCGCTGATGCTGGCCGTGGGCATCGTCGGCGCGACCATCATGCCGCATTCGATTTACCTGCATTCGGGCCTGACGCAGCACCGCGCGCCGGCCCGCAACGACGCCCAGCGCCGCCAGCTCGTGTCGTTCTCCAACCGCGAGGTGGCGGTCGCGCTGGGACTGGCCGCGCTGGTCAACATGGCGATGGTGGCGATGGCTGCCGCCGCCTTCAGCGAGACCGCACCTGGCCTGGCCGATATCGCCACCGCCTACCACACGCTGGTGCCGGCGCTGGGCGCGGGCGCCGGCGTGCTGTTCCTGATTTCGCTGCTGGCGTCGGGCATATCGAGCTCGGTGGTGGGCACCATGGCCGGCCAGAACATCATGCAGGGCTTCGTCGGTTTTAAAATCCCATTGATGGCGCGGCGCCTGGCGACGATGGTGCCGGCGTTTATCGTATGCGCCACCATGAATCCGATGACGGCCATGATCGACAGCCAGATCTTGTTGAGCCTGGTGCTGCCGGTGCCGCTGATCGCGCTGGTGGTGCTGTCGTCGCGCCGCTCGGTAATGCAGGGTTTTACGGCCAGCCGCAGGCTGACCGTGATGGCGGCGGTGGCTGCCGCCGCCATGGTGCTGCTTAATGTGGCGCTGCTGTGGCAGGCATTGGTGGGGTGAGTGACAAATGATCGAGTCGCGCCGCGCCCTCGTCGAGCAGGAACCGGTAAAAGTCGCGCGCCGCGCGCGGCAGCCCATGTTCGCCACGGTGCACTGCATGCCACTGCTGCATCACCGGAAAGCCCTGCACATCGAGCACGCACAACTGGCCACTGCGCACATCGGCCTGCACTTCGCGCGCGGACAGCAGGCCGATGCCCATGCCGGCAATGACCGACTGGCGGATCGCCTCGCTGCAACCGAGTTCCATGAAGCGCGGTGCGGTGTCAAAACCGATGGCGGCGCGGCCCAGCAGGGTGTCGTCGGCCACCTGGCGGGTATCGGTACCGTGCTCACGCACGATCAGGCATTCGTGCGCCAGGTGCGCGACCGGCACCTGCGCCGCGCCGGTCAGCCGGTGATCGGGTGGCGCCACCAGCACGAACGGATTGTCGGCAAACGGCGTGGCATCGACCCCGCGCAGTTCGGGCGGATGCAGCATCACCGCCAGGTCGAGCGTATCGCAGCGCAGCATGGCAACCAGCTGGTCGCGGCTGCGCACGGCCATGTCGAGGTCGATGTGGTCATGGCCCTGCAGGAAGGCGCGGATCAGGTGCGGGAAGCAGCAACTGCCCGACGTGATCAGGCCCACGCGCAGGCGCTGGCGCGGTTGTTCGGCAGCAACGTTCAGCAGGCTGGCCAGCGATTGCTCGGCCGCGCGCAGGTCGGCCAGGATCACCTGGCAGTGGCGCAGCACCACGCGGCCGCCGTCGGTGAGCGCAATGCGCTTGCCGGTCTGGCGAAACAGCGGCAGTCCGGCCAGGCCTTCCATCTGCTTGATCTGCATCGAGACGGCGGGCTGGGTCAGGTGCAGGTCTTCGGCCGCGCGCGAAAAGCTCAGGTTGCGCGCCACGCTCTCGAAGATGCGGAACTGGCGCAGGGTGATGTTTTTCATCGGGTGGACTCTCCGTCACGTGGAAAACGTACCACCCGAGTCTAGCCTATGTACTTCACCGCCAAGCTTACCGTTTGGCAGGGAAAGCACCACTGCGCACGGTCAGGCCGGCAGCGCTACCCGCGACGATGCGGCCACGCGGCCCGCGCTCCTGGCGCCACCTACCGCACCACGCCCACCACCCGTGCCAGCCGGCCGGCCAGCATCGTCGAGCTGGAACTGGCTGACGATCTGCGCCAGCTCGCGCGCCTGTTCCTGCATCGATTCGGCGGCGGCTGCCGCTTCTTCCACCAGCGCGGCGTTTTGCTGGGTGACGGTGTCCATCTCGGTGACGGCCTGGTTGATCTGTTCGATGCCCTGGCCCTGCTCGGCGCTGGCGGCGGCGATGTCGGCCATGATGACGGTGACATCGCGGATGCTGTCCACCACTTCGGTCATGGTCTGGCCGGCTTGTTCCACCAGCGCGCTGCCCTCACCCACCTGCTGCACCGAGGCGTTGATCAGCGTGGTGATTTCCTTGGCGGCGGCGGCCGACCGGTGCGCCAGGTTGCGAACCTCGGTGGCCACCACGGCAAAGCCGCGTCCCTGCTCGCCGGCGCGCGCCGCTTCCACGGCCGCGTTCAGGGCCAGGATGTTGGTCTGGAAGGCGATGCCGTCGATCACGCTGATGATGTCGGCCACCTTGCCCGACGACGTGCGGATCGATTGCATGGTATCGACCACGCTGGCGACCACGGCGCCTCCCTTCACCGCCACGTCGGACGCGGTCTGCGCCTTGCGGCGCGCCTCCTGGGCGTTGTCGGCATTGTGGCGCACGGTGGACGTGAGTTCTTCCATCGACGACGCGGTTTCTTCCAGCACGCTGGCCTGCTGCTCGGTGCGGGCCGACAGATCCTGGTTGCCGCTGGCGATCTGCGACGACGCCGAGGCGATGGTCTCGGTGCCGCCGCGCACGCGGCCGACAATCTGCTGCAGGCTGCCGCTCATGGTGTGCAGCGCGTGCAGCAGCTGGCCGGTTTCGTCGCGCGTGGGCTGGTAATGGCGCGTGCGCAGGTCACCGGCAGCCACCGCCTCGGCCAGCGTGACGGCCGCGCCGATGGGGCGGGTGACCGAACGCGTGATCAGCCAGGCGCCGGCGCTGCCGCACACCAGAGCCAGCACGGACAACAGGATGGTGGTCAGGCGGGTGGACGCGATGCGCGCAGCGATGTCGTCCATGGCGCTGGCCGCAATCGCCTTTTGCAGCTTGGCCAGCCCGCCGATGGTCGCTTGCAGGGCGTCGAGTGCGGGCAGCGTAGTGCCCAGCAGCGCCTCGGTCGCCTCGTCACGCTTGCCCTCGGCCAGCAAGGCGCTCACTTTGGAAAATGCCTGCACATAGATGGCGCGGTCGTTCTTGAACTGCGCCAGCAGGGCCTTGCCTTCCGGGCGCGTGATCATGGCGTCGAGCACGGCCACGGCATCGGTGATGGTCTTCTTGTTGGCGTCGATCTGGCCGCGCACGCGGTCGGCGTAAGCCTGGTCCGGCGCCATGAACAGTTCCATCGTGTAGCGCGCGTTGGCGCGGGTGGTGGCGTCGATCAGCGCCACGGCGTCGGCCTTGGCCATGTCTTCGTGGACGATCTGTTCGCTGCGGTTGCCGATGCCGGAGATCTGGGCGATCGACACCACCGACTGCACGGCCATCATCAACAACACTGCCGCAAAGCACAAACCCAGCCGGGTGCCAATTTTTAGATCCTGGATACGCATACCTTCTCCCTGCACGATCTGGTTTTATGGTGAATCTCCGGCGAATTTCGGAGCAGAGACTAGCAGTGACAGCACACGACAACCAGTGGTGTCACGCAAACGATGTTAACCATTTAATTTACATGGCGCAATGAATGCGGAGTCAATCCCGGTGATTATTTTGCATCGCAACAACGCTATCGCGTTCCCGAATTTCTGCCATTCATGCCGCGCCGTCTGCCGTCCATCGCATCAATTCCCCGAAACGGGCGATTGCCGCTACCATCATCGGCACATGCAAACCTGGCATGTTTGACCGTTTCATCACTTCGACGAGGTATCCATGAATCGTATCGCCCTGAAAGTCCTGCCTGCGCTGCTCCCAGTTCTGCTTCCTACCATGCTGCTGGCCAGCGCCCTGCCCGCCCATGCCCAGACCACCACTGCAGCATCCGAGGTTCCGCTGATCGAACGCGCCAAAATCTTCGGCAACGCCAGCAAGTCCGGCGCCAACATCAGCCCGGACGGCAAGTGGCTCTCGTGGATCGCACCGCGCGACGGCGTGCTCAATGTGTGGGTGGCTCCCAGCAGTGATTTAACGAAGGCGAAGCCGCTCACCGACGAAAAATCGCGGCCGATTCGCAGCAGCTTCTGGGCGCCGGATTCGAACACGGTGCTGTTCATCCAGGACAAGGGCGGCGATGAAAACTTCCTGTTGTATGGCGTCGATGTCGTCTCGGGCAAGCAGACCAACTACACGCCGTTCGAGAAAACCCGGGTGCAGATCGTCAACATCAGCAGCAAGGTCAAGGACCGCATCCTGATCGGCATCAACAACCGCGATCCGAAGTGGCACGACGTCCACAGCCTCGACCTGAAAACCGGCAAGCTGACGCTGGTGCAGCAGAACGACGGCTACGCCGGCTTCCTGGCCGACGAACAGCTCAAGCTGCGCCTGACCATCAAGGCGCGCGCCGACGGCGGCGCCACCTATTACCGCATCGTCGATGGCAAGATCGAGACCACGCCGGTGACCGAAGTGGGACTCGACGATTCGCAGACCACGGCGCCGCTGGGCTTTACTACCGATGGCAAGACCTTGTACTGGACCGACTCGCGCAACCGCAATACGTCGGCGCTGCTGGCCCAGGACGTTGCCAGCGGCAAGACCACCGTGGTGGCCGAAGATCCGCGCGCCGACATCTCCAACGCCCTGCTCGACAAGCGCACCGGCCGCGTGCTGGCCTACGGCGTCGATTACCTGAAACAGGAATACGTGCCGCTCACCGACGCACTGAAGGCCGACCTGGCGTACCTGAAGAAAAACATCGAGGGCCAGTTCTTCGTCAGCTCGCGCAACGAGGCCGACGACAAGTGGCTGATCACGGTCGATCCGGTCACCGCGCCCTCGTCCACCTGGCTGTACGACCGCAAGGCCAAGAAGCTCAGCAAGTTGTACGTGAGCCGGCCCGAACTCGAAGGCGCGCCGCTGGCCGCCATGCATCCGCAGGAAATCAAGGCGCGCGACGGCCTGACGCTGGTGTCGTACCTGACCCTGCCCAAGTCGGTCGATGCCAACGGCACCGGCCGCGCCGGCAAGCCGGTGCCGCTGGTGCTGATGGTGCACGGCGGCCCGTGGGCGCGCGACCGCTACGGCTACAACAGCTACCACCAGTGGCTGGCCAATCGCGGCTACGCGGTGCTGTCGGTGAACTACCGCGGCTCGACCGGCTTCGGCAAGAATTTCATCTCGGCGGCCGACCTGCAATGGGGCCGCAAGATGCACGACGACCTGATCGACGCGGTGGACTGGGCGGTCAAGAGCGGCATCACCACCAGCGACAAGGTGGCCATCATGGGCGGATCGTACGGCGGCTATGCCACGCTGGCCGGGCTGGCGTTCACGCCCACCACGTTTGCCTGCGGTGTCGATATCGTGGGGCCGTCGAACCTGTTTACGCTGCTGCAAACCATCCCGCCGTACTGGGAAGCGGGCAAGCAGCAGTTCTACAAGCGCATGGGCGACCCCACCACCGAGGAAGGCCGCGCACTGCTCAAGGAACGCTCGCCGCTCAACTTCGCCGCCGACATCCAGCGTCCGCTGCTGATCGGCCAGGGCGCCAACGACCCGCGTGTGAATGTGCGCGAGTCGGTGCAGATCGTCGATGCGATGAAGGCCAAGAACATTCCGGTGACGTACGTGGAGTTCCCGGACGAAGGCCACGGCTTTGCCCGGCCGGTCAACAATATCGCCTTCAACGCGGTGACCGAAAACTTCCTCGGCAAGTGCCTGGGCGGGCGCGCCGAGCCGATCGGCGGCACCATCAAGGCGTCCACCGCGCAGGTGAAATATGGCGCCGAGTTTGCACCGGGGCTGGTGGAAGCGCTGAAATAAATAGTTACGAAACAGTTAATTCATGCGGAAAAGCAAGGGAAATTTGTTGCATGTAGAATAACTGGAGAGGCATCCGCCGTGGATGCCGGTGCTCCACGGAGAAACGCATGCAAACCTTGTTTTCCGCAGGATTTATCCTGTGCGTGGTGCTGTGGGGCGTGCTCGCCCCCGACCACATGGCGGCGGTGTTCGACACCCTGCTCGCTGCCGTCACCCGCAACTTCGGCTGGCTGTATTTATGGGTGGTGCTGGGCCTGGTGATTTTCGCCGTGTGCACCGCCTTCAGCCGCTATGGCAACCTCAAACTCGGTGGCGAAGATGAAGAACCCGAGTTTTCCGTGGTCAGCTGGTTCTCGATGCTGTTTGCTGCCGGCATGGGCATCGGCCTGGTGTTCTGGGGCGTGGCCGAGCCGATCTCGCATTACAGCTCGGCGCCGCCGGGCGTGGTATCCGGCACCCCGGAAGCGGCCAACGCCGCCATGCGCTACGTGTTCTTCCACTGGGGCGTGCACCCGTGGGCCGTGTACGCCATCGTCGCGCTGTCGATCGCCTTTTTCCAGTACCGCCGCAACGGCACCGCGTTGATCAGCACCGTCACCGAGGCGCTTCCGTGGCGCTTCGTGCAGCAGCTCTCGCCGCTGGTCAACGGCATCGCCGTGGTGGCCACGGCATTCGGCGTGGCCGCGTCGCTGGGCGTGGGGGCGCTGCAGATCAACAGCGGCATGCACGCGGTCTTCGGCATCGACATCAGCGATGGCAACCAGGTGCTGATCATCATCGTCACGTCGTGCATGTTCATCGCCTCGGCGGTGAGCGGCGTGGAAAAGGGGGTCAAGCTGCTCTCCAATGCCAACATGATCATGGCTGGCGTGCTGGCGCTGGCCGTGTTCATCCTCGGTCCCACCGTGGCCATCATCGACACGCTCACCAACTCGCTGGGAAGTTACGTCAACGATATCGTGCGCATGAGCTTGCGCGCCACGCCGTTCCGCGACAGCACCTGGGTCGGCACCTGGACCATCTTTTACTGGGCCTGGTGGATTTCGTGGTCGCCGTTCGTTGGGTTGTTCATCGCGCGCGTCTCGCGCGGGCGCACCATCCGCGAATTCATCCTCGGCACCGTGCTGGCGCCGTCGCTGGCCGCGTTCATCTGGTTCTCGATCTTCGGCGGCACCGCGCTGTACATGGAAATCTGGCAGCATGTGCCGCTGGCAGAAGCTGTCAAGGACGATATGTCCACCGCGCTGTTTACCATGTTTAACGCCATGCCGTTCGGCGCCATCATGTCGGTGGTGGCCACCGCGCTGGTGGTGATTTTCTTTGTCACCTCCGGCGACTCGGCGGTGCTGGTGCTTGGCATGATGAGCGCCAGGGGGAACCCGAACCCCACCGCCCGCAGCAAGGTGATGTGGGGCGTGCTGGTGGCGGGCATCGCCATCAGCCTGCTGCTCGCCGGCGGCCTGAAGGCGGTGCAAACGGCCACCATCCTGTTCGCGCTGCCCTTCTCGCTGGTGATCGTCATGATGGCGGTATCGCTGTACCGCGCCATGCGCGAGGACTGGATCGCCGAAGACCGGCGCGAGAAGGAGTTGCGGCGCAAGGTACGGCAGATGGTGTCCAAATAATTATTTGGTACCTGCCTTGCGGTTGTAGTAATCGGCCAGCACGCCAAACGCCTGCTTGCGCACGCCGGTTTCCGACATCAGGCCCTTGCGGTTCCAGCCGTTCTGGAACACCGGGTGTTCGCGCCGTGGCGACTGGAAGTCTTTCAGGATCCACGGCGACAGCCCGCGCAGGGACGGCAGCTTTTCGGCCAGCGCCAGGGTCTGGCGGTAGTACTCGGCCTGGTACTCCTCGGTGAATTTCTTCATGCCGTCGTTGCGGTAGCCGGCCAGCGCGTCGGCGCCGAATTCGGACAGGATCAGCGGCCGGTCGGTGGGCAGCTTCCATTTCAGGTTGGGCAACGCATCGAGCGTGTCGCCGCCGTACCAGCCGACGTAGGTGTTTACGGCCAGCACGTCGAGCTTGTCGGCCAGCGGGTCCTGGATTTCCGTGACTTCTACACCGTTCACCTTGTGGCGCTCGACCAGCAGCGCCGCGCTGACCAGGCGCGTTGGATCGAGCGCGCGCACGTTATCTGCCATGGCGCTGTGGAAGGCGGTGCGTGCGGGCGATACCGGGGTCTCGTTACCCACGCTCCACATCACGACAGCGGCGCGGTTGCGGTCGCGGTAAATCGTTTCGGCCTGCATCACCAGGGCCTTGTGCAGCACGGCCGGGTTTTCCCAATCGACGGTCCAGTACACGGGAATTTCGCTCCAGACCAGCAAGCCGATTTCGTCGGCCAGGCGCAGCGTGGTTTCCGAGTGCGGGTAGTGCGACAGGCGCACGTAGTTGCCATTCAAGCCGTGCTTGATCTCGTTGAGGAGCGCGCGCGACGCCTGTTCGGTCATGTTGCGCGCTGGGTTCGATCCGAACTCCTCTTCGTGCAGCGAGATACCGCGCAGGAAGATTGGTTTGCCGTTGAGCAGAATCTCGTTGCCCTTGACGGCGATGGTGCGGAAACCGATACGGTCGCGGATGGCATCGGTCGCGGTGGAAAAGCGCACGTCGTACAGCTTCGGACTGTCGGGCGACCAGCGTTGCAGCTTGCCCGGCGCGGCCAGCGCGAATACGGCGCGGCCGGTGGCGTCGGTGGTGGCGCTGGCGGTGGCCAGGTCGCCGATCGCCACTTTGACCACCTGCCCGGCCGCTTGCGCGCCTTGCAGCTGCACGGCGCCGGTGATGCGGCCGTCCAGGCCCAGGCTCACGGTGGCGTCGTCGATAAAGGTGGCGGGCGTGGTGATCAGGCGTACCGGGCGCGTGATGCCGCCGTACAGGTCCCAGTCGGTGATCGGGGTGGGAATGGTTTGCGCGTCGTGGGTGGAATCGACGCCGACGGTCAGGCGGTTGTCGCCGGCGCGCAGGGCGTCGGTCACTTCCAGCACGAACGGCGTGAAGCCGCCTTCGTGGCGGCCGATTTCCTTGCCGTTCAGGTACACGTAAGCGCGGTAGTTGACCGCCTCGAAGCGCAGGAAGGCGCGCTTGCCCTGCTCCTTGCGCGCATTGAACTTGCGCTGGAACCAGACCAGGCCATCGTAGTAGCGCAAGGTGGGCGTGGCCGCGTTCCAGGCGCCGGGAATGTTCATCTGCGCGCTGCGATCGAGGTCGAATTCGAAGAACTCGACGCCGCCCTTGGCTTCCTGGGCGGCGATGTCGATGTCGCGGTAGCGCTGCATGCGCGACTTGGCCACCCAGCCGTTGATGTCGTTCAGACCGGTGCGATACAGGTCTTTCGAATAGGTCCACTGGCCCGATAAATCCTGGCTGTCGCGCGACTGCGAGGAGGTCAGCAGCACGGCCGGGCGCAGGTCGGCGTGGGTGGTTGACGGCGTTGCGGTGGCCGCAGCAGCGGCCGGTCCGAAGTGGAGTACCAGGCACAGAGTGATAAGGATTTTTCTCATGGTCGTCAAATAAATCTCGTTAATCGTTAGCGTAACAGGCCGGCCGCGCGGGCCGCTTCGTCGAGGCTATCGCCGACCAGCGCCATGTTCTGGATCGCCGCCAGCCCCCATTGCGCCGAGCCGTTGGTGCTGATGTCGGGCTGCTCGTTGAGCGGGCGCAGGGTGGCGGTGCCGTCGATGCGGCGCGTCGCGTCGCGGGGGGCGTTCCTGGCGAAGTCGTTGCCGAAGAATTCGCGCCAGGTGCGCAGCGCCAGCGCGCGGTCACGTTCGTGGTAGGCGGCGTAGGCGGTCATGCGCGAATTGGTGTTGGTCATGCCACGTCCGCCCGGATCTCGGCCCAGCAGCGCCACCAGGTCTTCTTTCGGCGCGTTGTAGGCGCGGCAGTAGGCGAGCCAGGTCTTGCGGTAGGCCGGCACGTCCACCAGCGCCAGCAGTTCCGAATTCATTTCCACCACGCCGAACACGCCGTTCAGATTCGAGAACTGGACATAGTCGCCGGCGCCGCCGAACTTGCCGGTCTTCGGGTCGTACGGCGCGGCCGAGGCGAACCAGCCGCGTTTGAGGCCGCCGATGGTCTGCATGCCGTTGACGATCTTGTCGCGCCAGCGCGTGTCGCCGGTGCGCTCCCACTCGGCCAGCCAGGCCGCGATCAGCGAACCCCACACGGTGCCGAACGACGCATTGATCATGCCGTCCGGTGCGGCGCGGGCGGCATTGGGCGCCAGCTTGCGCGAGATATCGACCTTGTGCAGGTCGGCGTCGGAATCGAGCAGTTCGCGCATCAGGTCACCGGCGCGTTCGTCGGCGGTGAGGAAATAATAGATGCGGCGATAGGCGGCATTCGATACCCGCGGCTGCTTCGACGAATCGGACCAGTGCTGCACGCCGTGGCGCGTGCCGAAACCCTTGAAGGGCCCCAGGTGATACACATCGACCTCGCCGGTGTGGCGCGTCATCGCCTCGGCCATGCGGAACAGGTCGGCGCGGCCGGTGCGCAGGTAGCTGTACCACAGCCACAGGTCGGTGGACAGTTCCGAGTTGTCCCAGGCGTAGCCGCCGATATCGTAGCGCCACATGTGGCGGTCGTTGTCGTAGGCGTGCATCACGTCGCCGTAATTCCAGAAGCCGTACCAGCGGTGCTGCTCCACTTCGCGCAGGTACTGGTCCAGTTGCGCGGACAGCTTGTCTTCGAGCAGGCGCCGGCCCGGCGTGCCGGTATCGACCACGTCCCAGTCGCCGAACACGGCGCACTGGTGGATGCGCTCGGGCGCCAGCACCAGGCGCGCCGGATTGGCCACCTGCTCAGCCATGTGCGAAAACGCATCGTGCGATGGCGTGGTGCTCAAGGCCCACAGTTGCAGCTCACTGGTGCGGGCCACGCCGGTGGCCGAGTCCCAGCCTTCTTCGTAATCCTCGTAGATGATGTTCAGGCCGGCGATCTGCTTGTCGTGCGTGTCCATGCCGTTGACGGCGCGGTACGGCCGCATGTCGAGCGCTGGCGCCGACGGCGAGTACAGCCAGGCGGTGATGTCGGCCATGTCGCCGGCAGCGTTGCGTACATCGAGGCGGGTGGTGGCGCGCTGCCAGAAGTCGCGCAGGCCCAGCGCCACGCCGCCAGAAGCGCCGCCCACGTAGGCCAGGCCCTTGCTGCACGTGCCGCCATTGACATCGATCCAGGCCTGGCCGGCAGCCGTGCGCTTGCGCAGGATGAAACCGTCGGCGCTGAGCTGCGTGAACGAAAAATCGTTCCACTGCGGGATCCACTGCATGCCGTCCTGCACCGGCTTGGCCATGCCGGCCAGCGGCGGCAATGCCTGGCCGGCCACCTGCGCGGCGCGGAACGTATCGCCGGGATCGCGGCGCAGGCCGGTGACGGGCCGCACGGCCTCGCCCCATACGCCGATGCCCTCACCGGCGTAGCGGATGTGGCGGTCGTATGCCGGGTCCGTCATCGGCACCCTGGCGGTGACAGCCAGGCCGGCGATGAAATCCTGCTTGGCGTTGCCGTCGAAGATGAAGGTGTGGACGATGCGCACGTTCTCGGCGCCGGCATAAAAATACAGGCGGACCGAGAATGGCAGCCAGTCGCGCCCGTTGCCACTGTGTTTGCCGTCGAGCTTGAGCGTGGCGCGCACGGGGCCGGTCTGCTCGACCGTCACCTGCTCCACGCGGCTGGTATAACGCTGGCGGGTTACCGTTCCGGTTTCGTCGGGTTCCGGCCCGTCCTGGCGCAGCGCCAGCAGTTTCACGTCCTGCACGATAGTGCGTCCGGCCCGGGTGGCGGAGGCGATCAGGTGTTCGCCACTGGTCGGCACGGTCCACACGGTGGGGCCGACGGTGACGGTGATCAGGGCGGTGGTCTGCCTGACCGCTACCGCGCCGGCAACCGCTGCCGGTGCGCCGGCCTCCAGGCGCCAGGCCTCGGCAGCACTGCCGGCCGCCGGTGCGCCGGCCGCCGGAACGCCGGCCGCCGCAGTACCAGCACCCACACTCGCGGTAGCGGAGCCGCCGGCACTTTGCGCACTGGCCGCCACCGCGTGCGCGGTCCATTTCAACGAACCATCGGGCCAGTACGCCAGCGGCCACGATTGCACGGCCGGTGCGCCGGCGCCCGCCAGGCGCAGTTGCAACACTCCCTTGGCGGGTACGCGCAGGGTGCCGCGCGGCCACG
Organism: Duganella sp. Leaf61; assembly: GCF_001421905.1. Lineage (NCBI taxonomy): Bacteria > Pseudomonadati > Pseudomonadota > Betaproteobacteria > Burkholderiales > Oxalobacteraceae > Duganella > Duganella sp. Leaf61. Next base: position 339,417 of record NZ_LMLM01000031.1, on the reverse strand, counting down.
GCACGCCCAGCGTGGCGCCGTCAAACCGGGCCGGCGCCACGCCGTCCAGCCAGCGCAGCACGGTGTCGGCCACCGGCCGCGGCTTGCTGCCATCGTTGGCGGTGGCGGCCAGCGCCAGCGACGGCAAAGTGGACACCACGGCGGCACTGGCGGCCGACTGCATGAACTGCCGGCGCGACGTAATGAAGGTCGTCATGGAACGTGTCTCGCTGAAATATTAGTATTAAAGCGAGTATAGGGCTGCTGTGCCGACGGTGATCATTACCGCGCCAAATAATCACAAGCTTGCACACTTTTAGTCACCCGGCAGATGTAGGGCGATAAAGCGTTGCTGGCGTGCTACCTCGAAGAAGAGATTTGTAGCAAAAGATTTCTCACGGAGCTTTGATATTGCCGATGAAATATTTTCATGGCCTAATGTTCCGCTGCACATGCGCGGGCGGCGATCCTGCCGGCGCATCGAGGCAGTTCGACGATTCAGTTCGTTAAATAAGTTCGATAAAAAATGGAGAAACACCATGCAGGGTAAACACTTGTTGCGCGGCCTCGTGAGCACCACGCTCGCAGTCGGCATGACCTCGGGCGCGCTGGCAGCGCCCACCACCGCAACGCCAGCCAGCGCTGCCACCGCGTCGGCTTACAACCAGCCGCCGAAGGAAATCCTCGACGTCATGCGCGCGCCGCCACCGCCGGTGCCATCGCTGAGCCCCACCCGCGACAAGCTGATGCTCGTCACCATGCAGGACTTCCCGTCGATCGCCAAGGTGGCCACGCCGTTCCTGCGCCTGGCCGGCGTGCGTATCGAGCCGGGCAACCACAGCCAGCACGATACCCCGGGCGGGTACGGGATTCCACCGTGCGTGAGCGCGATCGACCTGGTGCAGGTTACCGACGGCAAGCAAACCGCCGTCAAGCTGCCGGCCGACGCCTGCCCGCGCCGCCCGGTCTGGAGCGCCGACGGCCAGCGCTTTGCGTTTGAAAACATCACCACCGCAGCGGTCGAGCTGTGGGTGGGCGACGCCAAAACCGGCGCCGTGCGCCGCCTGCCTGGCGTACGCCTGAACCAGATGTTCGGCGACCAGGTGCAATGGATGCCCGACCAGAAAACCCTGCTGGTCAAACTGGTCACCGGCAACAAGGCCCCGCCGGTGGAAGCTCCCGGCTCGGCCGGCCCCGGCATCCAGGAATCGATCGGCGGCACCGGCCAGAGCAGCACCTATGAAAACCGCGACACGCTGCGCAACCGCTACGACGAATCGCTGTTCAACTACTACGGCACCTCGCAACTGGCGCTGGTCGATGCCGCCACCGGCAAGATTACCAATGTCGGCAAACCGGGCCTGTACGAAGAGCTGAGCGTGGCGCCGGACAGCCGCCACGTGGTGGTCACCGAAATCCGTCCGCCGTACTCGTACGTGACCACCTTCGACCGCTTCCCCAAGCAGATCGACCTGTGGGACCTGCGCAGCGTGAAACCGGGCGCCAACCCGGTCGTGCGTGAAATCGCCGCGCTGCCGCTGGCCGACCGCGTACCGAATCGCGGCGTGCCGACCGGCCCGCGCAACTTCACCTGGCGTCCGACCGACGCGGCCACGCTGGTGTGGGCCGAGGCGCTCGATGGCGGCGATCCGAAAGTGAAAGCGGCCGAGCGCGACAAGCTGGTCATACTGAAGGCGCCGTTCACCGGCGCGCCGGTGGAAATCACCCGCACCGAGCAGCGTTACGCCGGCCTGTCCTGGAGCGAAAACGCCGGCACCGCGCTGCTGAGCGACTACGACGTCAACCGCAAATGGCGCCGCACCTGGCAGCTCAACGTCGATGACGCGAAAAACTCGCGCCGCCTGGTGTGGGATATGTCGGCCGACGAAAAATATGCGAATCCGGGCAACCCGGTACGCCGCCAGCTGGCCAACGGTTCGTGGGTCATCCGCCAGGACGGCGACACCATCTACCTGTCGGGCATGGGCTCGTCGCCCGATGGCGACCGTCCGTTCCTCGACAAATTCAGCCTGGGCACGCAGCAGTCGGAGCGCCTGTTCCGCAGCGGTAAAACCTCGTATGAACAGTTCATCGGCTTTGCCGGCAACGATACCCGTCGCCTGCTGACCTGGTACCAGTCCACTACCGACACCCCGAACGCGCTGCTGCGCACCGTGGGCGCACCAGCGGCCGGCGCGGCCAAGGGCGAAGCGGCGTTCGATTCGTCGAGCGCACCACTGACGCACCTGAAGGACACCGCGCCACAAGTGCGCGAGATCCAGAAGCGCCTGGTGAAGTACAAGCGCGCCGATGGCGTCGATCTGTCGTTCACGCTGTACACGCCGCCCGGCTACAAGGAAGGCACGCGCCTGCCGACCATCCTCAACGCCTACCCGCTCGACTACGCTGACGCCTCGCAGGCCGGCCAGACCACCGGTTCGCAAGCGACGTTCACCCGCCTGCGCCAGTACCGCCTGCTGCTGCTGTCGGGCTACGCCATCATCGACAGCGCTGCCTTCCCGATCGTGGGCGACCCGCGCAAGGCGTACGACACGTACACCGAGCAGCTGGTAGCCAACGCCAAGGCGGCGGTGGACGAAGCGGTGCGCCTGGGCGTGACCGATCCGGCCCGCGTGGGCGTGACCGGCCATAGCCACGGCGCCCTGATGACCGCCAACCTGCTGGCGCACTCGGACCTGTTCCGCGCCGGCGCGGCCACCAGCGGCTCGTACAACAAGTCGCTCACGCCATTCGGCTTCCAGAACGAGCGCCGCTCGGTATGGGAAGCGCCGGACGTATACACCAAGGTTTCGACCTTCTTCTACGCCGACAAGCTCAAGACGCCACTGTTGATCGTGCACGGCGGCGACGACGCCAACCCGGGCACCACGCCGCTGCAATCGACCAAGCTGTACGAGGCGATCCGCGGCAACGGAGGCGTCACCCGCCTGGTGATGCTGCCGCACGAGCCGCACTGGTACGCAGCGCGCGAGTCGAACGAACAGCTGGTATATGAAATGCTGCGCTGGTTCGACAAGTACGTGAAGAACGCACCGGCGGCTGCACCTGCCAGCGCCGCAGCCAACTAAGGTTTGCGGCAGATCCCGTCCCGGTTCATCCGGGGCGGGAAACGGTATATACTCTTCCCATGAACACCCCGCGCCTCCCTGTCCACTGCAACCGCACGTCTCCGTCCCGGAATGCGTTGCCTGCGGCCGCACGCTTTGCCGTGCCGGCCAGGGACCTCGCCCGCCTTTTCGTCGCTCGGTAAGCAAGAACCTTCCGGTTCACCTGCCTGCCGAGCCACCTCACCGCCCCCGCTCGACCGCAAGACCGCCCGTGGACACAGGTCCACCGGATCACCCACGCACGCCCCTTAATAAACTGGAGCCATCATGCATCCTCAGATTACCGTCTCGTCGCTCGACATCGAACGCCTGGAAGCGTTGTTCGACGCCTTGCCCATCGCCACCGCCAATGCCAACGCCCGCCTGCTGGCGGAACTGGGCCGCGCCAGGGTCGTGGAGCCGGAGCAAATGCCACCGAACGTGGTCACCATGCGCTCGCAGGTGCGGTTCGACATCGAACAGCCACCGCAGCAACTGTGCCTGACCCTGGCGTACCCGAAAGACATGGCCGAACTCGATGACGGCATCTCGATCCTGACCCCGATCGGCACCGCGCTGCTGGGCCTGTCCGTGGGCGATCGCATCGACTGGCCCCTGGCCGACGGCCAGACCACCAGCCTGCGCATCGTCGATATTCCCTACCAGCCGGAACGCGCCGGCGAAATCTTCCGCTGAAGTGCGCCAAAGAAAATACTAGACGACTGGTCTAATTGTGCTAGACTACGTTTCATGAAAGCCGAATACACCGACATCCGCCAGCACATCCTCGACCAGGGCAAGGCCATCATCACCCGCAAGGGTTTTGCCGGCGTGGGCCTGAACGAGATCCTGACGGCGGCGGCTGTGCCCAAGGGTTCCTTCTACCATTATTTCAAGTCGAAGGAATTATTTGGCGAGGCGCTGCTGGCCGATTACGTGGCGCAGTACCTGGTGCACATGGACGGCCTGCTGGGGCAAATCGGCAAACCGGCGGCGCAGTGCCTGATGGCCTACTGGGACAGCTGGTTCAGCGACGCGACCGGGAGTGCCGACAGCTGCAATTGCCGCTGCCTGGTGGTCAAGCTCAGCAGCGAGGTGGCCGATATGTCCGAGCCGATGCGGGTCGCCCTGCGCGACGGCACCGACCACATCATCGCCCGCCTGGCGGTTGCCATCGAGCATGGCGTGACGGACGGTTCGCTGCCTGCCCCGGCAAGCAGTCAGCACCTGGCGCAAACGCTGTACCAGCTGTGGCTGGGCGCGGCCATGCTGACCAAGCTGCGGCGCGAGCCGAGTGCGTTGAATTCGGCCTGGCACGCCACGCTGGACCTGCTGCACCTGGCGCCAGCATCGTATCCCCTGCGCGGATGATGTCGTCCGCGTTTTTTTGACACAGACTCTAGACGACCAGTCTAATAACAAGGAGCTATCCATGAAAAATTTTGAATTCCATAACCCGACCAAGATCGTCTTCGGCGCCGACACCGTCGGCAAGCTCGCCACCCTGGTCCCCGTTGACGCCCGCGTGCTGATCCTGTTCGGCGGCGCCAGTGCCGAAAAAACCGGCACCCTGGCCGAAGTGCGCACCGCCCTGGGCGAACGCACCGTGCGCGAGTTCGGCGGCATCGAACCGAACCCCAGCTATGAAACCCTGATGCGCGCGGTCCACCTGGTGCGCGAAGAAAAAATCGACTTCCTGCTGGCAGTCGGTGGCGGTTCCGTCATCGACGGCACCAAGTTCGTGGCTGCCGCCGCCTTGTTCGACGGCGAGCCATGGGACATCGCCCGGCAAGGCGGCGCCAACGTGCAACGCGCCCTGCCCTTCGGCTCGGTATTGACCTTGCCGGCCACCGGTTCCGAGATGAACAACGGCGGCGTGGTCACGCACAAGGCCACCCAGTCCAAGCTGGCCTTCCGCCATGCGCTGCTGTTCCCGGCGTTTTCCATCCTCGATCCGCGCAAGACGTTTACGCTGCCGACCAGCCAGGTCGCCAATGGCCTGGTCGATGCCTTCGTCCACACCACCGAGCAATACCTGACCTACCCGGTCAATGCCAAAGTGCAGGACCGCTTTGCCGAAGGCTTGCTGCAAACCCTGGTGGAAATCGCCCCGCAGGCGGTGGCCACCCCGGACGATTACGAAACCCGCGCCAACCTGATGTGGACCGCCACCCTGGCGCTGAACGGCCTGATCGGCGCCGGCGTACCGCAGGACTGGGCCACCCACATGATCGGCCATGAACTGACCGCCCTGTACGACATCGACCACGCCCGCACCCTGGCCCTGGTGCTGCCCGCCCTGCTCGATGTACAGCGCGAGCAAAAACGCGGCAAGCTGCTACAGTTTGGCGAACGCGTGTGGGGCATCAACGAAGGCACCGACGACCAGCGCATCGACGCCGCCATCGCCCGCACCCGCGCCTTCTTCGAGGGCCTCGGCATTCCTACCCGCCTGTCCGCCTACCAGCTGGGCGACGACGCCGTGGAAGCGGTCCTGAAACAGTTACAAGCGCACGGCATGACCGCGCTCGGCGAGCACCGCGATATCGACCTGGCGCGCAGCCGCCAGATTTTGCAAGCAGCACTCTGAACCACCCCACCAACCCATTCACGACCAAGGACACACAATGAACATTCTGATGGTACTGACCTCGCACGACCAACTGGGCGACACCGGCAAAAAAACCGGTTTCTGGCTGGAAGAATTCGCCGCACCTTATTACACGCTGAAAAACGCCGGCGCCAAGCTGACGGTGGTGTCGCCAGCCGGCGGCCAGCCGCCGCTCGACCCGAAAAGCGACGAACCCGATGCGCAAACGGAAGCGACCAAGCGCTTCAAGGCCGACCCGGAGGCGCAAGCCGTACTCGCCAATACCGGCAAACTGGCTGACGTGAAAGCGGAAGATTTCGACGCCGTGTTCTACCCGGGCGGTCACGGCCCGCTGTGGGACCTGGCCGAAAGCCGCGATTCGATCGCGCTGATCGAAGCCATGATCGCCGCCGGCAAACCGGTTGCTACCGTGTGCCACGCACCTGGCGTGCTGCGCCACGTGAAGGCACCGGACGGCTCGCCGCTGGTCAAGGGCAAGAAAGTCACCGGCTTTACCAACACCGAGGAAGAGGCAGTGGGCCTGACCCATATCGTGCCGTTCCTGGTGGAAGACATGCTCAAGCGAAACGGCGGCGAGTACTCGAAACTCGGCGACTGGCAGCCGTACGCGATCACCGATGGCCTGTTGATCACCGGCCAGAATCCGGCTTCGTCGGAAGCGGCCGCCGAGGCGCTGCTCAAGCTGCTGGCCTGATCAGCCTTGCTTGGCCGGCTTGCACGCCGCTGTCGGATTGGCGGCGGGGCCGGCGGTGGTTTGCGGAATGAACGGAATTGCCGTTAAATTCCACGAACGTGTGGTGCACGGTGCCGGTCTTGAGATTCTTGTCCATGATCTTGCCGCGATGGATATCAGCGCAACCGCAAGTTACCACGCGCACAGCACCGGAAATACTCATCCCGCTGAGCGTTGTCTGGACACGCATAATGTTTTGCCACGCATAAACAACCGGCGTATAGTGATCTGGCTGCACCTTCCCGTTGCTTCCCTTTTTGAGCGAGGTCACCCATGAAAAAGCTGTTCGTTACCGGCATGCTGCTGGCGTTTGGCGGTGCGGCGTTTGCTGCCGAGCCTACCGCCCAGCAAAACAAGATGAAAACCTGTAACGCCGAAGCCACGGGCAAGAAAGGCGATGAGCGCAAGGCTTTCATGAAGCAGTGCCTGAGCGCCAAGCCGGCGCCGGTCGTCGCGGCCGAACCGGAAATCCCGCTCAGCCAGCAGAACAAGATGAAAAAGTGCAATAACGACGCCGTCGGCAAAAAAGGCGACGAACGCAAGGTGTTCATGAAAGCCTGCCTGAGCGCCAGGTAAGCGCACTTCCTGATGAGGTCCGAGACGCCACCCCGTGCAACCAGCACCGGGTGGCGTTTTTTTGCACTTGAAATTGCCTCACTGGCACGAAAATTGCATAGGACATACTTTTTGTGATCGACCAAAAGTAATGAACGCAAATCCTTTACCGCGTTCGGGCATGTTTTTACCCTACATGCCGGACGTTGCGCGCTGCGAGCTGTCGCTGCGCGAACTCAATCAGATGTGGCAACTTATCGAGTCGTCCGCCAAGATGAACTGCCCGGCCGAGGCGCGCCTGCTGCTGCCCGCCATGGTGGCCACGCGCGCCGGTTTCGCGCACCTGGAACAGGCGCTGATCGCCAACCTGGTGCAGGAGAAGGTCAACCAGGTGCTGGCCAACCTCGGCACGCAGGCCCGGTACGCCATCGACATCCTGGTGCGCAACCTGTTCGAGCGCACCGCCGATGTCGGCTTCCTGGCCACCGACGCCGACCTGTGCACCTTTGTCGCGGACTTTGGCGACGACAGCGACCACGACCACCATCGCGCCAGCCTCGACGCCGCGCGCCGGCGCCTGGCCGCCTACCGCGACAAGTACACGGTGTACGATGAAATCCTGCTGCTCGATACCGGCGGCCGGGTGCTGGTGCAGGCCGACATGACCACGCCGGTGGCGCGCAGCCTCGATCCGCTGCTGGCCGCCACCCTGGCCGCCGACGGCTACGTGGAGACCTTCCGCGCCACCGACCTGCGGCCTGCCAAATCGCGCGCGCTGGTGTACTCGCATCGCATGCGCGATCCGCGCAGCGGCGCGGTGGTCGGCGTGCTGTGCCTGTGCTTCAATTTCGAGCAGGAGATGGACGCCATCTTCAGCGCCTACCGCGATCCGTCGCACCGCGCCAACATGCTGCTGCTCGACGCCGACAACCGCGTGGTCAGCAGCGCCGATCCGCTATGGATACCGACCGGCGTGCGGGTGCCGGTCAACACGGGCGGCGCCGCCCGTCCGCTGCTGTTCGGCGGCCGCGAATACCTGGTGCAAACCTTCGGCTGCAACGACTACCAGGGCTACCCCGGCCCCACCGGCTGGAAGGCGCAATTGATGGTGCCGCTGGACCTGGCCTTCCGCGACAGCGGCGCCGACGTCATCCAGGGCGCCGATGCGCAACTGGTGCAGGGACTGCTGTCGCATGCGCAGGCTTTCAGCCCGCCGCTGCACGAGCTGATGACGGCCGTCACGCGCACCACCCGCACCATCGGCCGCATCGTCTGGAACGGCAAGGTGACCAGCCACGGCGACGGCAATGGCAACGGCAGCGGTGGTAACAACAGCCGCCTCAACACCATCCTCGACCAGATCAGCGGCACCGGCGCGCGCAGCGATGCGCTGTTCTCGCGCTCGATCCGCGACCTGTACCAGACCGTGCTGGCGGCCAGCATCAGCCAGGCCGAACTGACCTCGCAACTGCTGGTCGATATGCTGGACCGCAACCTGTACGAACGCGCCAACGACTGCCGCTGGTGGGCGCTCACCGCCCAGTTGCGGCGCGGCCTGGCCGAGGGCGGCGGCGACGACGCCATCAAAACGGTGCTGGTCCACATCAACCGCCTGTACACCGTGTATGCGCGGCTGTTCGTGTACGACCGCCAGGGCCGCATCGTCGCGGCCACCGGCGCCGGCCCGCTGCCGTGCACCCACGTCGATGCCGACACCCTGGGCCGCGTCTGCGCGCTGCGCAGCGAACTCGATCACCACGTGGAACGGTTCGCACCGTCGGCGTTGTACGGCGGCGCCCCCACCTTCATCTATCACGCCGCCATCCGCCACCCGGAGCAGGCGGCCAACGTGGTGGGCGGCATCGGCGTGGTGTTCGATGCGGGACCGGAGCTGGCCAATATGCTACACAGCGGTGTGGCGGGACGGCGCAATATGCACGCGTACTTCATCACGCCGGAACGGCAGGTACTGGCCAGCACCGACGCTGCCCATCCGCCAGGCGCCACGCTGGCGCTGCCGGCCACGCAACTGGCGGCGCTGCTGGCGGCGGCCGACCGCAATGGCCGCAGCAGCGGCGCGCTGATGATGGAGCACGACGGCCAGTACGTGATCGCGGCCTGCTCGCGCGCAGCTGGCTACCGGGATTTCCGTACCGGCGCGGGCGTGGAGCAGCCGGTGCTGGCGCTGCTGCTCGAGTCGTTCGGACCGGTGCGCGATGCGCGCGAACTGGCGGCGCTGGGCGCGCAGGCGGTGCAGGTGGAACCAATGGAAGGCGCAGAAGCAGCAGGGTCCGGCACCGGAACCGGGACCGGGACTGACTACGCCATCTTCCACGCCGGCGGCGCGCTGATGGCGCTCCCGGCGCGGGCGATCCAGGAAGCGGTGCCTTTTACGCGCGTGCAGCGAGCGCCCGGCAACCACCGGGCGCGGGTGGGCATGCTCGACATGGCGCCGGGCGGCGGCAGCAAGCAGTTCGTGTGGGTGTTCGACCTGGCGCTGCTGGCCACCGGCCGCGCCGCCGTCATCACCGACAACAGCCAGGTGATGCTGGTCAAATTCGGCGCGGGCACTATCGGCCTGGTGGTGGACGACCTGCACTCGGTGCAGCAGTTTTCCAGCGATGCGCTGACCGCCTCGCCCATGGGCGTCGGCGCCCAGGCGCTGGCGCCGCGCCTGATCAAGGCCAACGGCGGCCACCTGCTGATCGAGGAGATCGACCTGGAACGGCTAGCTTTGCGGCTGCGAGCCTGACGCGCGGCGACGGTACAGCATCAGCGTCGCCAGCAGGCCACACACGGCGGCAAAGGTGAGCCACCAGCCGGGCGCACTCTTGTCGCCGGTCGCCTCGATCAGACCGGTGGCCACCGCCGGCGTAAAGCCGCCGAAGATCGCGGTGGCCAGGCTGTAGGCCAGCGAAAAGCCCACCGTGCGTACCTCGACAGGCATGACCTCGGTGAGCGCCACCACCATGGCGCCGTTGTAGCTGGCGTACAGGAATGACAGCCACAGTTCCACTTCCAGCATGCGCGTAAAGCTCGGCGCCTGCACCAGCCAGTGCAACGCCGGCCAGGCGGTGAGGATGGCCAGCACGGTGCAGCCGACCAGCAGCGGACGACGGCCCACACGGTCGGACAGCGCCCCCATCACCGGCAGCCAGATAAAGTTCGATACGCCCACGCACAGCGTGACCAGCAGCGCCGCGCTGGTACTCAGGTGCAGCACCGATTTACCGAACGTGGGCGTGTACACGGTGATCAGGTAGAACGACACGGTGGTCATCGACACCAGCATCATGCCCGAGACGATCAGGCCCCAGTTGGCCACCATTGAGCGGAAGATCTCGCGCAGCTCGGGGCGGTGCTTGCGGTTCCTGAATTCCTCGGTTTCCTGCAGCGAGCGGCGGATCATGAACAGCACCGGCACAATCATGCAGCCGACAAAGAACGGCAAACGCCAGCCCCACTCGGCCACCTGGGTGGGCGCCAGTAGCTGGTTCAAGCCGAAGCCCAGCGCGGCGGCGACCACGATCGCCACCTGCTGGCTGGCCGACTGCCAGCTCACATAAAAGCCCTTGCGTCCCGGGGTGGCCATCTCCGCCAGGTACACCGACACGCCGCCGAGTTCCACGCCGGCCGAGAAGCCCTGCAACAGGCGGCCGGTGAGCACCAGCAGCGGCGCGGCATAGCCGATGGTGGCGTAGCCGGGCACGCAGGCGATCAGCAGCGTGCCGGCTGCCATCAGCGCCAGCGTGACGATCAGGCCCTTGCGGCGGCCCACGCGATCGACATAGGCGCCGAGGATGATGGCGCCCAGGGGCCGCATCAGAAAGCCGGCGCCGAAGGTCATGAAGGTCATCATCAGCGACGCCACTTCGTCGCCGGCCGGGAAGAAGGCGGCGGCAATGGCATTGGCATAAAAGCCGAACAGGAAAAAGTCGAACATCTCCATGAAATTGCCGCTGACAACGCGGAACACGGTGCCGGCGCGCGATGGCGCGGCAGGCGCCGGCGGAATGGGGAGACTGGAAGGAATGGGTGACATGGCTACCTCGGGTTGACGATGGTTTTACGAACTTTGTCAGCCCATTATTAGGTATTTCATTAGTAAAGTAAATCGGTAGTTTCCCTGGCTTTTGCCAGGGTTGCTTGCCTATTTCGTATCCCCACTGCAACACGATGATCAATTTACAGCGATTTGTCGCCGCCGGTGCGGCGCGCCGGTAAAATCGACCATGTTTAAAAATGCAATCTGATCGAGGAACCCATGCGCCGCGTCCCGCTCGTCCCCTTATTTGCCACCTTGTTTGCCGCCACCTTGCCCTGGCCGGCCAGCGCCGCCGAATCGCTACGCACGGTAGCGCCGTTCATCGCAGTCGATGCCAGGGGCGCGTTTGCCATGACGGTCGAAGCGGGCAAGACGCAGTCGGTCAAGATCTCGGGCGACGATGCGTTCGTGGCCGCGCTGGAAACCCGCGTGGTGGACAACGAGCTGCAGATCACCGTCAACGGCAAGCAATACAAGAACAGCAAGGGCGATCCGCGCGTGACCATCACCCTGCCCGCGCTGAGCCGGGTCAAGGTGGAAGGCGCGGGCGAAACCATCATTACCGGCGTGGCCAGCGACCGCCTCGACGTGGGCTACCGGGGCGCCGGCCGGCTCACCGCCAGCGGCAAGGTCAAATACCTGCGCCTGAACGCGAAAGGCGTGGGCGAAGTCGATACCAAGGGCCTGCACGCCGAGCGCGTGGACGTCAATTTCAGCGGCGTGGGCGATGTCAGCGTGTACGCCACCGACACCGTCAACGCGGTGGCCAAGGGCATGGGCTCGCTGACCTACTACGGCAAGCCGAAAACCATCAACAAGTCGGTCTCGGGCATCGGCAACGTCAGCGCTGGCGACTGACTTCCGCCAACACCACCGGCTGGCATTCGACGACGTTCTCACCGGCCTGCCCAATCGCCACCTGGCGGACGACCTGGCCGGCGCCTTGCGGGCTATCTGTTCGGCCGCCCGATGCCGCTTGCCGTGCTGATCGCGCTGATCGCGCAGCCGGCACCCGCTGAGGTGAATGTCACTGTTACTGCACCACCGTAACGCGCTTGCCGCTCACGCTGCGCTGCGCCGGATTGCCATAGACGGTGATGCTGCCCGAGCCGTTGCTGCCGGCGACCAGCGCGCCGCTGGCCTTGGCCGTCACGCTGCCCGAACCGTTGGTGGAGATATCGGCATCGCGGCTCGACAGGCCGGCCAGGTCGGCATTACCCGAGCCGCTCAGGCGCACCCGCAGCCGCTCGACGCTGCCGCTGGCGGTGGCGCGGCCGGAGCCGCGCAATTCGAGGCCCAGCGACTGGCCTTGCAAGCGGCCCAGTTGCAGCCGCCCGGAGCCGTTCAGGGTGGCGTCGGTGGTGGCGCTGTCGAGCGCCGTGGCGTTCATGCTGCCAGAGCCATTGAGGCGCACATCGAAGCGCCCCACGCGGCCCGCGATCTCCACCTCGCGCGAACCATTCAGGCGCAGGTCGAAGTCGCCGCCATTCAGGCCGGTCACCTGCAGGCGCCCGGAGCCATTGGCCTCGGCCTGGCGCAGCTGCGGCACGGTGAGCGTCACGCGCAGCGGATTGGATGTACGCACGCCACCCTCGGTCCACACCCGCAGGGTGCCGCCGCTGGCGTCGGTACGCAGCAGCGGCAGCAGGTTGCTGTCGCCCTCCACCGTCAACGACGGCGCCTGCCCCACCCGCACCGTCACGAGCATCGAGCCGTTGATATCGATGCCATCGACACTGGCGCTGACCGCGCGCTGCTCGGTCACCACCTGGCCATTACCCTGCACCGCATTGCTGCTGAAGGCGGACTTGATCTGGGCATTACCGTCTTCCGGCACAACGATCACGGCGCAGCCGGCGATCAGGGCGAGGACGAGGGCGGAAGAAGAAAAGGCGAGACGGCGCATGATAGAGATCCTGGTCAGTGGTGATGTTGCCACTGTAGCCAGAACGCTGGCCGCCGGCGCGGTCAATGCGACGAACGGTGGAATTCGGGGAGTGAAACGCGTTTTACCGCCCTGCCGCAGTGCTACCATGACGGCCATGAACACTCTTCCCGACAGCCTCGCGCACCTGCGCGCCCTCACCCGCCAGTTCGCGCAAGAGCGCGACTGGGCGCCGTTCCACACGCCGAAGAACCTGGCCATGGCCTTGTCGGTCGAGGTGGCCGAGCTGGTCGAGCATTTCCAGTGGTTGCCCACCGGCGCGGACGCCGAACTCGATGACGCCGCGCGCCTGGGCATTCGCCACGAGCTGGCCGATGTGCTGCTCTACCTGGTGCAGCTGGCTGACAAGACGGGCGTGGACTTGCACGCGGCGGCGCTGGAAAAGATCGCGCTCAATGCAGTGAAATACCCCGCCACCCGTTAACCGGGTTGGACGCTGCTGACCAGTGCGCACGGTAGTGCCGAACCACCTTGCGCAATCTGACCGCGCCGCACCGCGCCGGTTATTGCGCCGGCATGACTAGCGCCTTGCGGATCTCGGCGCCGACGATGTGCCAGGCGTTCGAGGTGCTTGAGACTTCGTCGTAGTGACTGGCCCCCGGCAGCAGGATCACCTCCGCCTGGTCGCCGGCAGCACGCGCGCGCCGCGCATAATCCTCGCCCGCGCGCAGCGGCGCGATGGTGTCCAGCTCACCGTGGATCAGCACCGTGCGCACGCCGGCCGGCAGCAGTTCGGCCGGTGAGGTGTCCACATACACGTCGGGCCGCTCGGCGCTGGGCTGACCGGCCAGTTGCGCGGTGCTGCGGTCGCAGCTGGTGTGGATCAGCGTGGCCTCGTTGCGCAGGTCGGCCAGGCCGCCCAGGCTGATCACCACCGGCACCAGGAGCGGATCGGCTACGTACACCGGGCTCGATTTCGGCAGCCGCGCGCGCGAGCCGGCCCACTGCGCCAGGTGGCCGCCGGCCGAATGCCCGACCAGCACCACGCGCGCCAGGTCCAGCTGGTACTGCGGCGCCAGCGTGCGCAGGCGGTCCATGGCGGTGGCCACGTCCTGGTACATGCCGGGATAGCCGCCGCCTTCCTCGTCGTAACGGCGGTATTCGATATTCCACACCGCGATGCCCTGCGCGGCCAGCGCGCCGGCCATGTTGCGCATCTGGGTAATGCCGCCAAACTGTTTGGTCCAGCAACCGCCGTGGACGATGGCCGCCACCGGGTGCGGTCCCGGTCCGGCCGGTGCAAAAAATTCGGCAAACTGCGAGGGCGCGGCGCCATAGGCGACATGCGCGGTGGGCGCCGGGCCGCTCAAGGCCAGGTAGTTATCGAGCGACATCGGGGTGGTGACGATGGCGGCGGCCAGCAAGGCGGTGACGATGGTGCTCATGGGGACATGCTCCGGATGGGAAGCGGCCATGCTACACGAAAAAAAGGCCGCCCCGGGCAAGCGGGCGGCCAACGAACTACTCCAAGGACAAACGACCGGAAAAACTAGAACTTGTAGTTGGCGCGCACGTAGTAGTAGCCGCCATTGATACCGAACGGCGAGAACGATGGCAGCACCGTGACGGCGGCGTTGTCGAGCGCCGCACGCTGGTCGGCCAGCAGCGCCGGGTTGATGCCGTTCGGGTAGACGTTGAACAGGTTGTTCGCACCGATCGCCACCGACCACGCGTTGTCGATCTTGTAGCCCACTTCCAGATCGGTGATGGCGCGCATCTTGATCTCGTTCTTGTGGTACACGGCGCCGTCTTCACTGTCGTAGTTGTTCGACTTGCCGTAGATCGCTTCGCGCAGGTTGACGGTCCAGTTACCGATCTTCCACAGCGCGCCCAGGTTCACGCGCATTTTCGGCGAGGCCGTCTCCAGGTTGGAAATGGCGGTCTTGTCGAGCAGCGTCTGCGGCATCAGCTGGGTGGGCGCCTGGTTAATCTGGGTCACTTCCACCTTGTTGTAGTTGGCGGCGATCGACCAGTCCACGCGGCCGTAGGTGCCGTAGCTTTCGTTGAGGGTAGCCACGAACTCCATGCCCCGGCTGCGGGTATTGACGGCGTTGGAGAAGATGTTGATACCGGTCTGGCTAACGGTGCTGTCGAGGACATTGCCGTTGGCCAGGATCGCCGCCACCACGGCCGGCGAGTTGACCGCGCCGCCCGAACCGTACAAGGCGCCGGAACCGACGATGCGGTCGCGGATCTTGATCTGGTACACGTCCACCGTCACATTGAGGTTGCTGGCAGGGTTGAACACCAGGCCGAAACTGAGGTTGTTCGACTTTTCCGGCTTCAGGCCGTTTACGCCCACCAGGCGGGCGCCCGGCGAATTGGGCGCCAGCTGCACGAAGGCGCTGGTAGGGCCGACGTTGGTGGCCGAGTAGTACGATTCGGCCAGGGTCGGCGCGCGGAAGCCATTACTGATGGTGCCGCGCACGGCTGCCGTCGGCGTCATCTCGTAGCGCGACGTCAGCTTGCCCACGCGGGCGCTGCCGAAGTCGCTGAAGTGCTCGTAGCGGCCGGCCAGGTCGATTGTCAGGTC
This sequence comes from Duganella sp. Leaf61, assembly GCF_001421905.1. NCBI lineage: Bacteria > Pseudomonadati > Pseudomonadota > Betaproteobacteria > Burkholderiales > Oxalobacteraceae > Duganella > Duganella sp. Leaf61. The sequence continues at coordinate 323,909 of NZ_LMLM01000031.1, read as the reverse complement.
CGGGATCGGGTTACCGGCGAAGTTGATGTAGGCCGCCTTGTTGGTGCGGCGGTGCTTGCCGGCGTCGGTGAGCGAAAAGCCCGGATACGACTGCGAACCTTCCTTGTAGCGCGATGCCGGATCACCCGCCTGGATTTCGTACTGGTCAACGCGGTATTCGAGGCCGGTGGCAAATGTCAGCGGCTTGCTCCAGCCCACATTGATCTCGCGGCTCGCTTCGAGCGTGGTGGTGGTCTGGGTGGCGACGAAGGCGCCAGCGGAGAACTCGGTAGGCGACGCGCCGGTGTCCGCGTACAGCGAAGCATTGACCGAATCGGCCACGCCGATGCGCGACTTGTCGCGGCCATAGGTGGTGCTGATGTCGGTGTTCCAGTCGGCGATCTTGCCCTTAACGCCGATGGTCAGCGCCACGTCATCCTGCTTGATTTCCTCTTTCGGCGAGAAGCCTTGCGGGTACAGGCGCGGCACGCGGTTTGGCAGGCGGTAGTTTTCGTAGGCGCTCGCTTCCTTGCGGCCGGCGGTCAGGATCGAATACAGCTGGCTGTTGGCATCGATGTCCCAGCCGAAGTTGGCCGCCAGGACGTTGAGGTGGTACGCGGCATCGCCCTGGATCTTGTTCAGGTACGGGTAGCCGGAGATTTGCGTCATGCCGGGAATGTTGGCGACGTTGCGCGGATCGACCAGGCGCGGGTCAATGCCGCCACGGTCGCTATGGCCGTGGTATTTAGAATCCACGGTCACGCTCAGGAAGGCATTCTCGAACGGTTCCACGCCGAAGTTGACGGCGCCGCTGGCCGAGCGGCCGCCGCCGTCCCAGTAGCCGCCGCCGGAGACGGTCGCGTTGCCGCCGCGGTTGTTCGACTTGAGGATGATGTTGATCACGCCGGCGATGGCGTCGGATCCGTACTGGGCGGCCGCGCCATCCTGCAGCACTTCGATATGGTCGATGGCGGAGACAGGGATGTAGTTCAGGTCGGCTGCTGCGCCGCCCTGGTATGGTCCGCCCAGCACGGCCAGGTTGGCGGTGCCGTGGCGGCGCTTGCCGTTGATGAGCACCAGCGTGTTATTCGGGGACAGGCCGCGCAGGCGCGCCGACAGGGTCAGGTTGGCAGTGTCGCCGCCGAAGGCCTGGGCCGTGAACGACGGCAGGTTTTGCGCCAGCGCCTGGATCAGGTCCGGCTGGCCGGTGCGCTGCAGCGAGGCCGCGTCCAGTACCTGGATCGGCGAGGCGCTATTCTCCGCCTTCATGCCGCTCGAGCGGGTACCGGTAACGATGACCGAGGCGGTCGATGCGACTTCGGTCGGGGCGGCTGCCGCTGCTGCGACTTGTGCATCAGCGGCATCAGCTGCTTCCGCAGCCGCCGGCGCCGCATAGGCCGAAGATGCGCCGAACGCCAGGGTGGACAGGACGGCGGCAACGCCGATCTTGAGTGTGGTCTTGTGCATATTTTTACATCCCCATTTTTGGAAAAAATTACAAAGTAAGACCTGCGATGACTATTATTTTTTTGCGGCGACTACTTCGATCTCGACCAGCCAGCCCGGGTTGCTCAGCCCCGCCACCTGGACCACGGCGCGTGCCGGCAGGTTCGGCTGGGTGCCGCCGAAGTACTGGGTGTAACCTTCCATGAAACCCTTGGTATCGGCCTTGCCGCCCTTGGCCGGATCGCCCACCAGGAACACCTGCATCTTGACCACGTCGGACATTTGCAGCTTCATGCCTTCTAGGATTTCCTTGATCTTCTTGAGCACCGTTTCGGTCTGGGTCTTGGTGTCGCCGAAGGCGGCCAGCGAGTCACCGGCGGCGTCCTTGTTCACCACCGCCGGCACCTGGCCGCTGATGAAGTGGATGGTGGCGGTCGGCGGAATGGTCACGGCCAGCGCGATCGGGAAGTCCGAGTTCGGGATCTTGTGGCGAACGATGTCTGCCGCCTGGGCAGCGCCGCACAGCAGGCCGAAGGCAATCGGGGTCAACACGGTGGCAACGATTTTTTTCATGGTTCTCTCTCCAGGGTTTAATGTTTGTTCGACATTTCGGCCGTGCCGAATTGCGCCACGCCCAGCGCGGTGCGCAGCTTGTGGATTTCGTCTTCGGTCAGCGCATCGGCCTTGTTGCCCCATTCGCCGCGCACGTAGGTCAGGATGGCGGCCAGGTCGCGGTCGTTGATGGTTTCGGAAAAGTCCGGCATGCCGCCGCGCCCCTTGAGCAGCACGCCGGCCACTTCGGCATGGTCGCCGGTGACGAACTTGCTGCCGGCCAGCGCCGGGAATGCGCCCGGAATGCCCTTGCCGCTGGCCTGATGGCAGGCCGCGCAGTTTTTCAGAAACAGCGCCTTGCCGTCCGGGCTCTGGGCCCGGGCCGGCGCGGCGGCCAGCAGCGCGGTGGCGGCCAGCGCGGCGGCGCTCATCAGGGCGGTGGTCAGAATTTGCTTCATGCGCTGGCCCTCGCATGGATGCGGGCGATCTGCTGCCACGCCGATTCGATGGCGCCGGCCTGCCAGCCGGTCAGATAGCTCAGGTGTTCGCCGGCCAGCATGATGCGGCCCTCGCCTTCCACCAGCGTGGGATAGGCGGCAGCACGGGTCTTGTCGGTCCACTCCGCCCATCCACCGAGGTTGTACTGCACCCGGTGCCACGCCACGGAAAACGCGTTCTCGTATTCCTTGCGGTACTGCGGGAAGATCTTCTCGCCGGCGGCCACCGCGAACTCGGCGCGTTCGGCCGGCGTCAGGGCGCTGACCTCGATGGCGGCGGTCTGGTACTGGTAGTAGCCGAGCACCACGCCCTTCTGCTTTTGCCAGTTCGACGACGGCAGCGAGATGGTGTTAATCCCGCGCAGGTCGGTCAGTACGTGGCCGCCGTAAATCTGGTCGTCCTCTTCCCAGAAGCGGCGTTTCATTTGCAGGCCGATTTTGCCTACCGGCGCGTAAGCCACGGTGGCCACGGCCTTCTTGAACTTGTCCGAAAAATCGGTATCGATCTGGCGCAGTACGGACAAGGGAATGGTGCACAGGCAGTAGTCGGCGGTGACGGTGCCAGCCTTGCCGCTGGCGGTGTCCTTGAAGGCGATGGTCACGCCCTTGTCGTTCTGGCGGATGGTTTGCACTTCGGCGCGGTAGCGGATCACTTTACCGAGGCGCTTTTCAAACGCTTTGGGAATCGCGTCCATGCCGCCCACCGGCTGAAACATGGTGGCCTGCATCGGGAAGTCGTGCACCGCGCTGTAGACGTTGCCCAGCTTCGATTCCAGCAAGTCCTTGAAACCGAGCGGATCGGACGCCTTGCCCGGTCCCGGTTCCATGCCGGCGCCGGGGTACACGGCATAACCCCGGCCCGGGCGGCCACGGTAAGCCAGGTCGGAGGCCGACAACTGACCCTCGTGCACCAGGTAGTCGAGCAGCAGGCGCTGGTCGTCGGCACTCAGGGTCTGGTCGAGCTGCTTGTTCTTGATCGACTTGGCCAGCAGTTCGTCAACGTGGCCGCGCATGTCGGCCTTGACCTCCTTGATGCGCATGCGCTTGCCCGCGAACGGGCCGGCGTTTTCGGAGTACACATAAGAGTGGTCGTTTTCATTGACCATCACTTCCAGCGGCACCTCGAACAGGCGCGTGTAGTGCAGCGTGGACTGGTGGTGCAGCGGAATGCGCCATGGGCCGTGGTTGATGTACTGGCCGGCGTCGAAAGCGCAGGTCTGCTTTTCACCACCGAGTTCGGTCAGCGAGAAACCCTTGCGGGCGGTCTGGCAGCGGCCACCGGCAAAGTCGCGCGCTTCGAGGATCTGGCATTGGTAGCCCAGTTTGCCCAGTTCGTAGGCGGCGGTCAGGCCGGCCAGGCCGGCGCCCAGGATCACCACCTTCTTGCCCTTGCCGCTGCCGGTCAGTGCCGGCGGCGCCGACACGGTGGAGTTGATGCCCATGCCCCATGCGTTCATGGTGGTCAACAACAAGCTGGTGCCGCCCACCGCTGCGGCCCGGTACAGGAAGTCTCTGCGGGTAAAAGAGCTAAACGATTTAAACGGTTTTACTGTTTTGCTTTCCATCTGCTTTCCTCGCCATTTTCACTGAAAAACCCCGGGGTTACTTGCTTCCCCATAGTCCCCTTCATAGCAAGCAACGTGCCATATTGGAAAGATGAATAAACATCGTTCATCATCAAAGCAGGCCTTTATCTGCAAGGCTTGCTTCATCGAACAAAGTTTTTTCGGAAGTGCGCTGCGGGTGCTTTCGGCACGCAACCGAACGCCTCCAGCGATAAACTTTATTTACCTGAAACAGACTTTATTCATGGCGGCGCCGGACACCGCAACCACTGCGGCGCACAAGCGCACGCACCACCAGATGGCGGTGGTGCATGGCGGTGCAGCGTGTGAAAATCGAGAGAGGGAAGAATCAGCCGGCGAAGCTGACCAGGGCGGGAGTATTGGTGCGAACGGTGGCAAGCGCCGGCGCGGTCACCGCAACGGCGGCCGGCAGATACGCCATTTCCACCGCGCTCAGGTGGCGGCGCACGCCGCTGGCGTCGGCCAGGTGGCAGGCGTGGAACTGCATCGGCGCGGCCGCGTCGAGCAGGTAGATCGTGTCGAGGTTGGACGGGTCGTGCGCCACCTTCACTTGCCAGCTGCCGCGCTGGCGCGCCCGCTCGTACCAGCGCTCCTGGACCGCACGCGCGCAGGTATAAATACTGCCGGCGAAATGGATGCCGTCGCAGCCCACGATGGCGGTGGCCACCGGCATCAGGCTGCAGCGCACCAGGTGCTCGGGATAGGGCTTGAGCGCGCCGCCCCGGTGCTCCACGCCCCAGTCCCACAATGCCGCCGGCGTGGCGGCGTCAGGCGCCGGCTGGCGGCTGTTGTAGTACAAAACGCAGTCGATGACGATGCGGGTGAACTGCGCCACATCGAGCACGCCGTCGAGCCGGCACGCTGCGCCGGCCGCATTGGCTGTCGCATTGACCACATTCTCTGCGCCACCGGCGACGTCAGGCGCCAGCAGCCGAAAGCGCCTTGCCAGTACCTCCTGCCAGTCGCCGGCCCCCTGCTCGGCGGCGATGCAGCGCAGGTTGAAGTTGGTGCGCAGGGTGCCGCCATCGCCCCATTCGGCGCCTGCCAGCGCGGCCAGCGGCGCCGCCACGAACAGGGTGTCGGGCAGATGGCAGCCCGGCCACTGGGCCGCCTCGATGCGGCGGCCGTAATGCTGGCTGTAGCGCTGCTTGTCGGCTCCGCAGTTGGCCAGCGCCAGCATCGCCTGCGACCAGCTGGCCGGGCCCAGTCCCACGTGGATGCCGGTAATCATGCGGCTGTACGTATCCTGCACCACGTAGATGTGCGGGCGGCCGATGGCCTGTTCGCGGTCGGCGCGCGACACCAGTTGCACCTCGGCGCGCACGACGTCGAGCTGGTAGCTGGCGCCGGGACGGCCGGGGGCGGACGCCCATGGCGACGCCTGCGCCGCATCGGAGCCGGTCGCTGTGGTGGTTGCCGCCACGGTCATGCGCGTGGCCGAAACCGGAACCGGGGCCGAAACCGGGGCCGCCGATGCGCCGCGCAGCGCCTGCGCCGCGCCGGCAAAGGCACTGGCGCCGGAACCGGAACCGGGACCGGGACTGCTACTGCGGCGCGCCACTTCCGGCGGGCGGTCGTCGTCGTGGTCGAGCCAGTAATTGAACTGGCCAAAGGTGGGCAGCATGGCCGCGCGGCGCTGCGGCGCCGCCTGTACCCGGCCGCTGGCAGGATCGATGCGGCGCTCGATGAAGAATTCATCGAGCATCTGCTGGTAGGCGCCCAGGCGCGAAAACTTGTCGTGACTGGCCGCGTAGCGGGCAATCGCCACCCGGAAGATGCGGCGGATGTCCTCGTCGGCGTTCAGGCCGGGGCCGTCGTCGGCGCCGTTCTTGCGCGGCCGGCCGCGCTTGATGCCTTCCGACGATTGCCGCACTTTGCCCTTGCCGCCCGAATTGCAGTAGTCGGGCAGCAGCGCGTTGGGGGTTTGCCCGCGCTGCCAGTAGCGGCGCAGATAGCGATAAATGGTGGGGTGCGACACCTGGTGTTCGGCGGTGGCGCGGGCGATCATCTGGCCGCGCCGGCGCGCATCGTAAATGTCGGGTTCCTGCGCCACCAGCGGCGCGATGATTTCCCAGGCGCGCGCGCGCAGTTGCAGGTATTTGGGCGGCAGCATTTCCTGGCTGACCACCATCAGGTAGGGATCGGCCGGCAGCACGCTGGCGCGGCCATCCCGCAGGTCGGCAAGCAGCGCCGGTAACTGGACCAGTTCTACCTCGGCCGAGCGCGCCGCCACGTCATAGACATAGGCATGGCGCTGGCCGGGGTCGATCCACAAAACACGGACGGTGCGCGCCGATGGCTGCGGGTAGTGCAGCAGATCGTTGCGCAGTAACATCAGCGCCCCTGCACCGCGAGGTGGAACGGCCGGGTGTCAACCACGATGGCGTGCAGCCCTGCATCGGCATTTTCACGCAACAGCGGCGGCTTGATCGCATCGACAAAAGTATTCCACAGCTTCCTGAATGGCGTCATGTCTAAGCTCCGGTTCAACGACTTGTCTCCAGGTTGAGGCGCGTTAAGCGCGCCATTTATCAGGTTTGTGCCAAGTCATAATGCAAAAACCGGGCCACCTCCTCTTCACCTATGAGAACACTTTACCAACATCCGCTCAGGCACCACGTTTGCACTTTCGCAAGCTTTTTATTGGTGCGGCGCAGCAGGCGAACCGGGTTCATGCACTGCATGCGTGCATCAACGCGGGGGCCGCCATTAGCGCATGACCAATACCGGCAAATGACAATGTGCCAACACCTTCTGGGTCACGCTCCCAAGTAACACGGCTTGCACGCCGGTGCGACCGTGCGCGGCCATGGCGATCAGGTCGCAGCCACGTTGCCGTGCGGTGTCGATAATGACCCGGTAGGGATGCGGATGCTCGACCACGAGCGTCTCGTAGACCACTTTTTGCGCAAGTGCCTCGGCAGCAACGGTTTCGAGCAGTTTCCGTGCACGCGCCTTGGTCTGCACGCGGTAGCGCGCTGGCGTATCGACCAGCATGTCGGGATCGGTACTGATCACGTGGAACGGCTCGGTGACATGCAGGACCAGCAAGCGCGCGCCTGCCTCCCGGGCAAAGGTTACGCACGGCACAATGGCCGCTGACGACGGCGCCTCGCCGTCTACAGGGAAGAGAATGTGGGCGAACATGGCGCCTCCTATGCGACCGGCACCAGACGCGGTGGCAGCCCCGCCTTGGGCAGCGTGAGTTCAAGCAATCCGCGGTGAAATTGAGCGCGCGCACCAGCACTGTCTAGCGTGCGCGGCAATGACAGCACGCGGGTACGCTTGCCGACGTAGCGCTCACGCTGGATCACGTCGGGCGAGACATGCTGCGCGTGATCGAAGCGCGCGCCGGCGACGATGCGTACCCGGTTGCCGTCGAGACCGACCTCGATCTCGCCCTTGTGCACACCGGGCAACCATGCCCACACGGTGTAAGCCTGGGCGTTTTCGTGGACGCGTATGCGGATCTGCTGGCCCTGGTGGCGCAGGGCGTGGACGAAACGCATGCGCTGCCAGGTTTCATATAGTGTGCGTAGCGGATGAAAGTGCGCTAGCGCTCTGTGCGGCTGACGGGCCGGGACGGTGTGGGGCATGGCAGCGGCTCCGGCAGAGCTTACTGGATGGCCACGCGGGTAGCGCCGGCCCCCGCCTTTTTCGGCAGGGTGACACTCAACACGCCGTCTTCGTAATGCGCTTGCGCCTGCGCTTCGTCCACCTCCTGCGGCAACACAAAGCTGCGCTGGCACTGTCCACGCTGACGCTCGGACCACAGCACACCGTCGTCCCCGCTCTGCGCAGCGCGCTCGGACGTCGCGCTCAGAAACACCTGGCGACCATCGACCGCCAGCTTGATTTCTTCTTTTTTTACGCCGGGAATGTCGGCCTTCACTTCAAAGGCCTGCTCGGTTTCCTGGACATCGATGCGGATCACCGGCGCCATGCCGGTGACCGGCCAGAATGGATCGGCGCCGATGTCGCGAAACAGTCTTTCAATCATGTGTAGCGGCTCGAAACGCCCTGATCCAATCGCGGGTTCGTGTACAGTAACATTGTCGGTGTTCATGGCCAGCTCCTTCATCTGCGGTGTAAAAATGCAGTCTGGCGCTGTCGCAGCAAGTAACACGAAGCTGCATCAAACCTGCGCATGGAACTTTAACGCCCACGCGCACTCACGCGGTATCCGACCGTGCGCCCCCCCACGCCCGCCTTTGCAGTTCACCGTCCGTTTGATCCAGATCATTCAATCGCCAAATAGTTTTTGTTAGGCTCATCGTCGGTCCTGCTCCCGGACGGGTATTGAACCGCATGACGTTGTCGGTGCTGGTGTCGCATCAGTTTGCCCTTGCCGATCGGAGCCTCCATGTCTTATAAAGCCATCCTGTTGCACGCGGACCAGGCGCCGCATGCCAGCTACCGCGTGACATTGGCGGCCCGCCTTGCACGGTCTTTTCAGGCGCACCTGACAGTGCTGGCATGTACCGGGCTCTCACGATTCGCGGCGCGGCAAACATCGCCAGGCAAACCTGGCCAGGCCATGTGAGCAGGCACCTGCGCGAATACACCACCATCACCATGAGCGCGGCCTTGCTGTCCATCGCCACCGAGCACCGGTGCGACCTACTGGTCATGGGCGGATACAACCATGACCACGCCTAGCGGGCAGGCAAGCCAGCCGGTCCGGCGGGCGGCACTCATTCACCAGTACGATCTGGAGCACATCATGCCAACCAACACAGTTTTTTCCCTCAGCGGCAAGCGCGGCCTGATAATGGGCATCGCCAACGAACATAGCATTGCCAGCGGCTGTGCCCGCGTGGCCACCGACCTCGGCGCACACCTGGTAGTCAGCTGCGCCGACCTGGCCGCGCGGCCATTTGCCGCGCCGGTGGCCGCGGCCGTGCAGGCGCCTTTGCTGATCTGCGATGTCGAACACCCTGACGACATCGCAGCCCTGGTTGACCAGGCCGTAGATCGCCTGGGCGGACTCGATTTCGTGATCCACTCGCTGGCCTGGGCGCCCACCGCAGAACTGCGCGGCAGGGTGATCGACAGCACCAGCACCGGTTTCCTGCGCGCCATGCAAATATCGTGTCACTCGTTTGCCGCACTGGCGCGGCACTGTGAACCTCACCTGGGCCGGCAAGGCGGCAGCTTGCTGACGATGAGCTATCTGGGCGCCGACGAGGCGGTGCCGCACTACGGATTGATGGGACCCGTCAAGGCAGCCCTGGAGTCGCTGGTGCGGTACTTGGCGCTGGAGCTGGGGCCGCGCGGTATACGCGTCAGCGCCATCTCGCCTGGTCCTGTCCCGACCCGGGCCGCCTCCGGCTTGCGGGATGTCGAGACGTTGATGCAGCGGGTACGGGAGCGCGCGCCATTGCGGCGCCTGGTCACCCTCGCCGAAATCGGCCAACTGGCGGCGTTTCTGGCCGGCGACGGTGCCAGCGCAATGACGGGCCAGACCATCTATGTCGACGGCGGCTACCATGCGGTCAATTAGGCACCACCAATTCGTTTGATCCCGCGCAAAAGAAAAGCACTATCGACTGTCTAGCATCAAGTGTCGGCCATGCGGCGGACTTGATGTTGCAGCGTTTTCCACAGTTGCGCCAGATTACCGAAACCACGCGGACCATGTGGCCAGGTTGGGTATTTCTGCATATCACGCCATCGATCATTTCCTTGCTCGATTACCAGCAAGGCGCCGGTCACACCGAGCTCTACTCGGTTGGCGAGGACGGCAGGGGCCGGCCGCCGGCGACGAGTTAAGCAAGATTTACCTCGCCGTCAGCGGGCGTGGTCATTGGCCCGCAGCCTGCGCCAGCGCTTGCTGTAACGACTGCGCCTGCGGATTGTTGACGCTGCCCTGAGCAATGTCCCTCGGCGACAAGGTGCGGCCATAATACGCATTGGTCAGGCTCTGGTTGAAGCGGATATCGTTGATGCCCACGGCAACCGCGTCGCCGAACAATCCCTTGGCCGAACTCCAGGCCACCACATCGCCGGTACCTGCCAGGCCATGGCCAAGCCGCGACCAGTTGACGACGGTCAGGCCCGCATCTGCGCTGAGCGTGAAATTGTTTTTCTTCATGAACTCGGCAACCGCCTTGTCATTATTGAGCAACAGTGCCATCTCGCCGCCCTCGACACCGGCTTGCAAGCCAAGGGTCAGGCCGCCGAGATCGTAAAATGCCGGACTGCTCCAGCTACCGTCTGCTTGCCTGAGCAGTAGCAAACCGGCGCCACCACGGGCGCCAACGCCCAGTGCCGCACGACCGTACGAGGGCACGAGCAGCACTCCTTTGGCTTTAGGTAACAGCTTTTTCATGCGTGGCTCCGCTTCGAGGCGACGCACCACGTCGAGCGCGTCGCTTACCCGGGCGGTAGCGGTTTGGGCGGGATTATTGCCACGCGGACTATCCGCATCGGCCTGCGCCAATGCACTGCCGCCAACCACCAGGCCAACCAGGCAGGCCAGCGCCAACCCACATCGTTTAATTTGATGAACCATTTTTTTCTCCTTGAAGACAGGTTTCGGATGCGACCGTACAAAGCGCGCTTTGTACAAAATCATGCTAACGCCTTTACTCGGCGCCGAACTTTGACCAGGGTCAAACCGATCCGGAAGCAGACACCCGAACCCTTCTGGTTGACAAGGAATCGGCTTGGCGATTGAACTTCTGGCAGCCGTTGCGGGTCCAACCCATCCTGGGCAACCAGGATCGCGCACGGTACGCGAGTGCCACGGCTCAAGACCGCTGCAATATTTTACGTAACTGCAGGTGCTTCCATGCCCAAGCTGCCAAGCGTTGTATGCGGGGTTGTATGTAGCGTTGTCTGTGGTTTTCTTCTGCTCGCTGTCACGGCGGCTGGCGGTGCGCAATCGCCCGGCGTGCATGCATCGCGGCCGGCGGCGTGCATCGCGCCGGTCCCGCAAACGGCACCAGGGCGGCCGTCCATCGGCGTATCGCTGCGCCGGCTGTATGACACGTTGGGCAGCGAGGCCCTCTGGCTTCGTCCCGAGCGCCGGCGCGCGGACCAGGCCTTGGTGTTGCTGCGCGGCGCGCGCGACCACGGGCTCTCGCCCGACCACTACCGTGTGGACGAGCTCGCGCAACGTGTGTACCGGCTGCCGGCTAGCGGTGACGCCCTGCTTGATGCCGACCTCAGTCGTTCGGTCCTGCAAATGCTCACCGATATACACTTCGGCCGGACTGCGCCGGACCATGTCACCACGGTGTCCGGATGGGCGCCAGTGCCGTACGACCCGGTGGACGCGTTGTGTGGGGCGCTGCGCGAAGACCGGCTGGCAGGGCTGACGCAACAGGCGCAGCCGCGTATTCCGCTCTACCAGCGCGTCAAGCTGACCCTGGCACAGTACCGCGACCTTGCCGCACGGCCCCGGCAAGGACTCCCGCTGGGGCCGTTGCCCGCCTCCGGCGCCGTGGTGGCCGGCGACCGATACCAGGGAGCGGCGATGCTGCGCCAGCGTCTTGTGCTGCTGGGCGACCTGGCCGCCGGTGGCGACAGCGGCGACGGGCAACATTACTCGATCGAACTGGCCAATGCGGTCAGACGTTTCCAGGCGCGCCATGGCTTGGCCGACGACGGCGAGTTGGGCCCCGCCACCATGGCGGCCCTGGCGGTGCCGCTGGCGCACCGGGTTCGCCAGCTCGAACTCACGCTGGAACGCCTGCGCTGGGTGCCAGCGCTGCCGCCCGGTAAAATGGTGGTGGTCAACCTGCCTGCCTTCAGGCTCTGGGCGTTCGACACTGCTGCTCAGCCTGCCAGCGCGGCCCTGGAAATGCGCGTCATTGTCGGCAACGCAGCCGGCACGCCAACGCCATTGCTGGTTGCCCAGATGCGGCAGGTACAATTCCAGCCTTACTGGAATGTGCCCGCCAGCATAGTGCGCAAGGAAATCCTGCCCAAACTGGCGCGCGATCCCGCCTACCTGGCCAGGCAGCACATGGAAATCATCGCCCGCGACGGCACATTGCTGGCGGCGGATCAGTCCGACGCTGCGGCGGCACTCGGCTCAGGCCGCGCCAGGATCAGGCAAACTCCGGGGCCACACAATGTGCTGGGCGCTGTGAAGTTCAACTTGCCAAACAGCATGAACATCTATCTGCATGCCACCTCCGCCCGCGAACTGTTCGCCCGCGCCCGGCGCGACCTCAGTCACGGCTGTATTCGCGTGGAGCAGCCAGCCGAACTCGCCGAGTTCGTTCTGGATGATCCGATCCAATGGAGCACCGAACGGGTACGATCGGCGATGCTCGCTGGATCATCGCAAACAGTTGGGCTCAAGACACCAGTTCCCGTGGTGCTGTTTTACGCGACCGCCGTCACCGACCGCCAGGGCCGGGTGCTGTTTGCCGCAGATATCTATCGGCGCGATGCGAAGATGATCGCGGCCATGGCCGGATCGCCAGGGCCCGGCCTCCGGTAGCGAAGCCCGGCCCACGGCAAAGTGCGAAGAATCTAAAAAAAAGACCCCCGCTCTTTGGCAAAAGAGCGGGGGCGTTTTCAGCCACTGGCAGCCTGGCGGCCTGGCCGGTTGCCTGGCGGCGCAGACACGCTGCTAGTACTTCTTGCCCGGCGCCGGTTTCTTCTTCGGCGCGACCGATTTCGGTGGCGTCGATTTGCCCGATTCCGGCGGCATGCGGTCCACCTGGCTGATCTTCAGCTGCGAACCACCGACCCAGACCTTGCCCAGGCTTTTGAACAGCTCGTTCGGCATGCCGTCCGGCAGTTCCAGCATCGAATACGTGTCGAAGATCTCGATGCGGCCGATCAGGCGCGCTTCCAGGCCGGTTTCGTTGGCGATGGCGCCGACGATGTTGGCCGGGGTGACGGCGTTGACGCTGCCCACTTCCACGCGGAAGGCGCTCATCGGCAAGGTGGCCTTGGCCGGCTTGTCCTTTTTCTTTTTCGGTGCTTCGTCGTCGAACTCGTTGGCGGCAGCGGCCACGGTGCGCGACAGCGGCGAAGCAGCCGGACCGGCAGCGGCGGCCGGCGCAGGCTTGGCGGCGCGGACCGGGGTGGCACGCGCGGCCGCTGGCGCCGGTGCCGCTGGCGCCGCAGCAGGCGCAGACGACGCAGCCGATGGCGCACCGCCGTTGTCACGGCTGATGCGCAGTTGCTGGCCTGCTACCTTGATGCCGGCCAGGTGGTCGAGCACGTCGCCGGCGAGGTCGTTCGGCATGTCCAGCACGCTGTAGTCGTCGTAGATTTCGATGCGGCCGATGTTCTTCGAGTCGATGCCGCCTTCGTTGGCGATGGCGCCCACGATATTGCCCGGCTTGACGCCGTGCTGGTAGCCGACTTCGATGCGGAAGGTCTCCATGCCGGCGTCCGGCGCGCGCACGATGCGTTCCTTTTTAGGGAAACGCTCGCCGCGGTCCGGGCGCTCGCCACGCTCGGGGCGGTCAAAGCGGTCACCACGATCACCACGGTCGAAGCGGTCGCCGCGCTCCGGGCGGTCGAAGGAAGCGCCGGCACGGGCCGGGCGCTCTTCCCACTGGGTGACCTGCTTTTTGTCGAGCAGCAGCGGTACGTCGCCACGGGCCATCTTGGCCAGGGCGGCGGCGATTTCGATTGCCGGCACGTTCTGTTCGCGCTCGAAGTCTTCGATCAGCGACTGGAACTGTTCCAGCTCGCCCTGGGCCAGGGTTTCCGAGATCTGCTGCTTGAATTTGGCGATACGCACATCGTTGACAGCCTGGATGGTCGGCAGTTCGAGCATGCCGATCGGCTGGCGCGTGGCGCGCTCGATCATTTTCAGCAGGCCTTTTTCGCGCGGCGTGATGAACAGGATCGCCTCGCCGCTGCGGCCGGCGCGGCCGGTACGGCCGATACGGTGGGTATAGCTTTCCGGATCGTGCGGCACGTCGTAGTTGACCACGTGGCTGATGCGTTCCACGTCCAGGCCGCGCGCGGCGACGTCGGTGGCGACCAGGATGTCGATCTTGCCTTCCTTGAGCTGGGCGATGGTGCGCTCGCGCTGCGCCTGCTGGATGTCGCCGTTGATGGCAGCGGCCGAGAAGCCGCGTGCCTGCAGCTTCTGCGCCAGTTCCTCGGTACCGAGCTTGGTGCGCGAGAAGATGATCATGCCGTCGAAGTCTTCGGCTTCGAGGATGCGGGTCAGCGCGTCGAGCTTGTGCATGCCCGACACCAGCCAGTAGCGCTGGCGGATGTTTTCGTTGGTGCCGGTCTTGGCGGCGACGGTCACTTCCTTCGGGTTGCGCAGGTAAGTATTGGCGATGCGGCGGATGGCCGACGGCATGGTGGCCGAGAACAGCGCGGTCTGGCGCGTGGCCGGGGTCTCCTGCAGGATGCGTTCGACGTCGTCGATAAAGCCCATGCGCAGCATTTCGTCGGCTTCGTCAAGCACCAGGGTTTTCAGCTTGGAGATATCGAGCGAGCCCTTGTCCAGGTGGTCGATCACGCGGCCGGGGGTACCGACCACCACGTGCACGCCACGGCGCAGCGCCGACAGTTGCGGGCCGTAGCTCTGGCCACCGTAGATCGGCAGCACGTGGAAGCCGGGGATGTGCGCGGCGTAGGTCTGGAACGCTTCGGCGACCTGGATTGCCAGCTCGCGGGTAGGGGCCAGCACCAGCGCCTGCGGCGAGGTTTGACGGATGTCGATGCGCGACAGGATGGGCAGCGCGAAAGCGGCGGTCTTGCCGGTACCGGTCTGGGCCTGGCCCAGCACGTCCTGGTTATCGAGCAGCAGCGGGATGGTGGCGGCCTGGATCGGCGACGGGGTTTCGTAGCCGACGTCCTTGAGCGACTGGATCAGCGGTTCGCTCAGGTTAAGGTCGGTAAAAAGGGTAATGGGGGTGTCAGACATGGCGTCACTCACAAGTATGTTCGAATCGCCTAATTGCGAAAGAAATTTGTGCATAGTTTACTCTGTCTCAGCCATTCGAGCGTCAATTTGCTTGAAATCCACGCATTTAAGCGCTGTTTAAGGGTGAAAAACACCCTATCCGCCTATATTGTCCGCTGCCCACAATAGGAGATTGCCAACATGATCAATTCATCCACGCGCCGTGCACTGGCTTTTGCGGCGTTCAGCCTGCCGTTGCTGGCCACCGCCCAGAACTACAGTTACGGCCCGCGCCTGGAGGGCTTTACCTATCCGCATAAATTGCAGCAGTTCGATTTCACGTCGCAGGGCGTCAAGCTGGAAATGGCGTACATGGACGTGGCGCCCACCGCGCATGGTCAGGGCGACGGCAAGACCGCCGTGCTCCTGCACGGCAAAAACTTTTGCGGCGCCACCTGGGAAGCGACCATCAAGTCCCTGACCGGCGCCGGCTACCGCGTGGTGGCGCCCGACCAGGTCGGCTTTTGCGCGTCCAGCAAGCCGGAGCACTACCAGTACAGCTTCCAGCAGCTGGCGGCCAATACCGACGCCCTGCTCAAGCACCTCGGCGTCAGGCAATCGATCATGATCGGCCACTCGACCGGCGGCATGCTGGCCACGCGCTACGCGCTGATGTACCCGCAGGCGACGGCAAAACTGGTGATGGTCAACCCGATCGGGCTGGAAGACTGGAAGGCGCTGGGCGTGCCGCCGCGCAGCGTCGATCAGTGGCACGAACGCGAACTGAACACCACGGCCGACGGCATCCGCGCGTACGAAAGCAAGACCTATTATGGCGGCAAGTGGAAGCCAGAGTACGAACGCTGGGTAGACATGCTGGCCGGCCTGTCGAACGGTCCCGGCAAGCAGGTGGTGGCGTGGAACTCGGCGCTGATCTACGACATGATCTATACCCAGCCGGTGGTATACGAGTTCCCGCTGCTGAAAGTGCCCACGGTGCTCCTGATCGGCGACGCCGACACCACGGCCATCGGCGCCGACATCGCGCCGCCCGACGTCAAGGCGAAGATCGGCAACTACAAGCTGCTGGGCAAACAGGCTGCCAAAACGATTCCGGACAGCCGGCTGGTGGAGTTCCCGGGCAAGGGGCATGCGCCGCAGATGGAAGATCCGGCCATGTTCCACAAGGCGTTGCTGGAAGAATTGAACCGCTAATAGCCACTAACAGCCACTGAACACTTCTAAAACGGAAACGCCGCCCAGGCCGTGAAGGTTCGGGGCGGCGCGTGCTGCTCTTGCTCGTTGTGCTTACTTGACTGGTGCTGCTGGCGCTGCCGGAGCTGCGGCTGGATGTGCCGGTGGTGCCGGTGGTGCCGGTGGCACTGGTGCGCCATCTTTTTCAACCGGAGCCTTGGCCGGTTTTACTTTCTTGGCATGTGCTTTCTTGACATGCTTGTCGGCGTGCTTGGCTTCAGGAGCCGGGGTGGCTGCCGGTGCGGCAGGAGCTGCCATCGGTGCTGGCGCAGGTGCAGCCGGTGCTGGCGGCGGGGTTTGGGCAAAAGCGGCGCCGGCGAACAGGGAGGCGATCAGGGTAGCGGTGATTTTCTTCATGATGTGAAATCCTTAAAAACGTAATATTGTTTATATAGTTTAGATAACTGACCCTGCTTTTTTCATGGCCGCTTGTTATGTCGGTCATGAGCAAAAAACGCCGCCGCCCTGCCCCGCGTTGACCACCATTACACTCGCTTACGCACACTTACACTTGCTTACAAGCACAGCGGATTTACAGTAAGATGGTCCGCTTTCACGTTACGGAGTCTCCATGCGCCTTACCATGTTCGCCCTCGTCGCCGGTCTTGCCTGCCAGGCCACCGCACAAGCCCAAGCCGGGCTGCCAGTCGTCACCGAAGCGCCGCTGCGCGCCCACCTGTCCTTCCTGGCCGATGACCTGTTCGAAGGACGCGGTACCGGCCAGCGTGGCGGCCTGCTGGCGGTGCGCTACCTGGAAACGCAGGCGGCCGCCATCGGCCTGAAACCGCTGGCCGACGGCACCTACCGCCAGTCCGTGAAAATCGAAGGCACCAAGCTGCAACCGGGCAGCGCCCTCAATTTCGACATCGCCGGTAAAACCGTCACGCCCAAGGTCGGCGAAGAAATCCTGATCGGCACCATGAGCGGCAAACAGGAAGTGGCGATCGATGCGCCGCTGGTCTTCGTGGGCTATGGCGCCGAAGCGCCC
Organism: Duganella sp. Leaf61; assembly: GCF_001421905.1. Lineage (NCBI taxonomy): Bacteria > Pseudomonadati > Pseudomonadota > Betaproteobacteria > Burkholderiales > Oxalobacteraceae > Duganella > Duganella sp. Leaf61. Next base: position 306,767 of record NZ_LMLM01000031.1, on the reverse strand, counting down.
GAAGAAAAGTGGGACGACTATAAGGGTGTCGATGTCAAGGGCAAGGTCCTGGTCATGATGGTCAACGACCCGCAGCCGACGCTTGACGAACCGAACCGCTTTGCCGGCAAGGCCTACACGTATTACGGCCGCTGGCTGTACAAGTTCGAGGAAGCCGTGCGCCGGGGCGCTGCCGGCGTGCTGCTGATCCACACCACGCCATCGGCGTCATACCCGTGGAGCGTGCCGGCCAATGGTTTCGGCCACGAGCGTTTCCACCTCAAGGGCAAGGGCAATCCGGTGGAAGGCTGGCTGCAGGAAGAGACCGCGCGTTCGCTGTTCGCTGCCGCCGGCTTCGACCTCGACCAGCTGCGCGCCGCCGCCGAGCGCCGCGATTTCAAGCCGGTGGACCTGAAAACCCGCGTCCACGGCCAGATCCGCAGCACCGTGCGCCAGATCGAGGAATTCAACGTGGCCGGCATCGTGCCCGGCACCGACGCCAAGCTCAAGGAACAGGCGGTGATTTATTCGGCGCACTGGGACCACATGGGCATGGACGAAGCCACCGCCGGCAAGACCGACAACGGCCAGCACGACCACATCTACAACGGCGCCATCGACAACGCCTCGGGCACCGCCGCCCTCTTGGTGATGGCCGCCGAAGCGGTCAAGCACCCGGCCAAGCGCACGCAAGTGTTCCTGTGGCCGGCCGCCGAAGAGCAAGGCTTGCTGGGCGCTGCCGCTTACGTGCAGAATCCGGCCTGGCCGCTGGATAAAACCACGGCCGATCTCAACCTCGACAGCATGAACTTCGTCGGCAAGACGTCCGACATCGGCGTCGCCGGCGCCGAGCGCAGCAGTCTGTATGAAGCATCGGGCGCGGTGGCCAGGAAAATGGGCCTGACCCTGGCGCCGGCCATTCCCGACCTGTCGGGCGCGTTCTTCCGCGCCGACCACTTCGTGTTTGCCAAGGCCGGCATCCCGGCCTTCAACGTCGGCTCGGCCGTGTTCTCGGGCGACGGCCACTTCACTTTCGTGAAAGACCTGGAAGCGTCGCGCGCCAAGTTGGTGGCCTTTAAAAAGGACTACCACCAGGTGACCGACGAGTACCGCCCGCAGTGGGACCTGTCGGGCATGGTGCAGCAGGCGCAATTCACGCTCAACCTCGGCTACTACGTCGCCAATGCGCCGGCAATGCAGACGTGGAAGGCGGGCGAAGCATTCGGCAAGGTGAAACGCGGCAAGTAAACGTGTGTTATATGCCACACGGCAATTTCTCGAAGGTAAAGCGCCTATAATTCAGGCAGGCGTTTTACCTGAGAGAAATAATGTTGCGATTCCTGTGGCTGGTTCTGAGTACCCTGTTGCTGACCGGTCTGGCGCAGGCCGGTAATGTCAGTTTCAATGGCAATGTCAGCGGCTGCACCCGAGACGGCGATACCTATACCTGCGACCCCTCGTTCCTCGGGGCCAACGATACCGCCGTCATCGGCAATGGCAAGACGGTCATCGTCACCGGCGCCTTCCAGCTCGGCTACTTCCAGGGTCTGAAAATGTCCGGCACTGCGCGCCTGGAAACCACGGGAAGCAATGACATCAACCTCTCGGGCGCCCAGGTCGCCAATATCGACGTGAGCGGCGGCACCATCCAGGCCGGCAATTTCGTACGAGACGCCAACAACAACCTCAGTGGCGGCGGCAATTTCTTGATCACCAACGGCCAGAGCGTCACTGCCAACGTACTCGGCAATACAGTCAGTACCGATGGCTCGTCGGCCACCATCCGCGGCAATGTCACGGCGGTCACGGTGAATATGCGCTCGAGCGCCACTGTCACCGGCGCCGTGTACTGCTATAGCCTTACGACCGGTTCGAGCAATGTGATCGGCGGCGGCGCCACCGTGCGCGACCAGGCTAACCTCGGTTCCGGCATCAAGCTCAGCGGCGGTCTCAGCGCCGGCACCATCACGACCGGCTCTCCGGCCGAACTCAATGGCCCCGTGGTTTCCAAGGGCACGATCGCACTAGGCTCGGGCACGGTCGTCAACGGCAACCTCAGCGGCACCGAGATCACCACTACCTCGTCCGTCACCCTGACCGGCACGATTACGGCCACCAAGTCATTCAATCTTGCTTCGGGCAGCACCGTCACCGGCAATATCACCTCCCCCACGGTCGTGCTGGCGTCGTCCAGCTCCACCATCAAGGGCGATATCAGCGCCAGCACCAGCCTCGACATCGGCAGCAGCGTCGTGGTAACCGGCAAGGTGGACGCGGGCACCCTGGCCATGCGCGCCGAGGGCGCCAAGGTCAACGGCAATGTCACGCTGAAGGGCGACTTTTTGATGGAGTCCGGCACGACCATCAATGGCGACCTGGTGGCAGCAAGGGTCACCACCAAGTCCAGTAACGCCACCATCAATGGCAATGCGGCCGTCAATTATATCTATCTCGATGGCGGTGCGACCGTCAGCAAGGTCATTACCTGCACCGGCGCGGGCGCAGCAGGGTGCAGTTGCGTGGAGCGGCCCTCCTGGTACAACTACAACCCCACCTGCGCCGCCGCCCCCGCCGCCGGCGCCCACCACTTCCAGATCACCCACACCGGCAGCGCCCTCACCTGCCAGCCGCAGACGGTCAAGGTGACCGCTTGCGCCAATGCGGCCTGCACCGCGCCGCACTTCACGGGCAGCAGCAGCGTTACCCTGCAACCGGGCGCCAAGTCGTTCACGTTCACTGGCGAGACCAGCAGCGCCACGGTGGAGCAAACCACGGTCGGCGTCGCCACGCTTGCAGCCACCGGCACGACCGGCACCACGTGCGTCAACAGCGCCAATACCTCGGCCAGCAACCAGTGCGCGATGTCGTTCGAGGACACCGGCCTGCAAGTGACCGTCGATAACCATATTGCTGCAACCACGGCCAACGTGCGCATCCAGGCGCTGGCGGCATCTGCCAACAAGCAAAGCTGCGTGCCGCTGGTGGCCAGCAAGACCGAGAGCATCAACCTGTCCTGTGGCTTCGCCAACCCGGTGTCAGGCAAGGCCAGGGCCGGCGCGCTGGTGAGCGTCAACGGCAGCGTTCTCACTTGCGGCAACAGCCCCACCAAATTGCAGCTGGCGTTCGACAGCGCCGGTATCGCCAACACCACGCTGACCTATCCGGAAGTGGGCGAGGTATCGCTGGATGCCGCCTACGCAGGCAGCGCCGGCTACACGGCCAGGGGAAGCGGTAAATTCATTGCCGCACCGGCCCGCTTCATCATCGAAGCCACCAGCGCCAGCGGGAAAAAAGTGGCCGCAGGCACGGTGCCGGACGCCAACAGCGCCATCTTCGCCAAAGCCGGCGAAACGTTTACGGTCAAGTTCAGCGCCGTCAACAACAAGGGCGAGGTGACCACCAATTTTGGCAAGGAAACGACAGCCGAAAACATGAAGCTCGCCTTACCGGCCGTCGATAATCCTGCCGATGCCGGCAACGCCGGCGGCGACATCACGACGGGCGCCATGAATGCGATCACCGACGGCGTCTCCAGCAGCAAGACCGACAGTACCGGCGCCTGGAGCTTCAGCGACGTGGGCATCATCCGCCTCGACGTGAGCCTCAACAGCGGCGCCGGTTATCTCGGCGCGGCCGGCGATCAGTTCAAGACCGCCGGCACGCAAAAGATCGGCCGCTTCATACCCGATCACTTCGATACGTCGCTGCCCATCTTTGCTACGCTGACCGGCTCGCGCACGCGCGAGATGGTGGCCCCTGGTCAGCTCGCCGGCATGACCATGCCGTGCAAGGCGACGTCCAACAGCACGCCGCTGCTGTCGCCGTGCGACCCCGTCTTCATCTACTCGTACCAGCCGTTTTATGTGATCGTCAAGGCCTACAACAGCGCCAACGGCCTCACCATCAATTACCAGGGTTCGCTGGCCAAGCCCATCACCCTGTCGGCCGCAGCCACCCTGGGCGGGGCCACCCTGGTCGATACCAGCGTGGGCGCCATGGGCGGCAGCATTGCCGGTACCGCGCCGTTGTTCACCTTCTTCAAAGGACTGGGGAGAGTGGATGACCCGAATTTCGACCTGCCGTCCACAATCAGCATGCCGATGTTCCGCTTCAAGGCGCTGCCATCGGCAGCTACCGGCAGCAACCCGGTCAGGTTCTTCGTGCGGGCGGTCGATACCGACGGCGCCACGTCCCAGCGCGCCACCGCCACTTCCTCCATGGAAACGGCGATCACCGCCGTCTCGGGCCGGCTGGTGGTGCCCAATATCGACGGCTCGCCGACGTCACCGATGCCGGTCACGCTGCAAGCCCAGTTTTATGACGCCAATCGCGGCTTCATGTTCAATCCCATGTACAACGCACCAGCCAAGAGCCTGGCAGGTTACCTGCGCTTCAATAACTGCCAGAAAGGCCTGGCCAGCGTGTGCGCCACGGCGGCGCAACTGCAGCCGGTCGCGCCCGGAACCGCCGCTTTCCAGTCCGGCAAGGCGGGGTTCCGGCTGACGCCGCCGTCCGGCCAGTACGGTCTCGGTTCCGTGGAATTGACGGTCGATCCCCAGTGGATCTACTACCTGCCCAGCACCACCGGCAAGCTGACCTTTGGCATCTATCGCTCCGGCCCGGTGATCTATACCCGCGAAATTTATTAAGAACCTATCCCGGTAGGGAGGAGGCAGCGGATTGCGATGCCTCGGTAGCGCGGTCAAGGCGCGAGGCAGAAGCATGGCAGGCCATGCAATGACGAGCAACGCTGGCCCCGCTGCCGAGGCGCGCAAGCAGCGCCTCATTCCCTACCGGGATAGGTTCTAAGACTCCTCCATATCCAAAGGCGTACGGCGACAAGGGCAAAAACACGGTACGATGGTTGTTTTCCCGATCACAGTACAAGGAGCACCATGGAAACGAATTCGCAATGGATCGATATCACCACCGAGGACGGCACGTTCGGCGCCTATCTGTCGCTGCCGCGCGGCGGCAAGGGTCCCGGCATCGTCTTGCTGCAAGAGATCTTCGGCGTCAACCAGCACATCCGTAACGTTGCCGACCAGTACGCCGCCGACGGCTACGTGGTGATTGCGCCCGACCTGTTCTGGCGCGAAGGCGCCCGCATCGAGCTGACCTACGACGAAGCCGGCTGGAAGCGCGCAGTGGAACTGATGAATTCGCTCGATTTCGACAAGGCCCAGACCGACATCGCCGCCACCGTCAAGGCGCTGCGCGCCCACGAGGGTACCGCCGGCCAGAAGATCGCCTCGATCGGCTACTGCATGGGCGGCCTGCTGTCGTACCGCACCGCTGCCGACGGCCTGGTCGATACCGCCGTGGCCTACTACGGCGGCGGCATCCAGAACGGCCTCGACCGCGCGGACGAGATCAAGGTGCCGGTGCTGATGCACTTCGGCAGCGCCGACAGCCACATCCCGAACGACGCGGTAAAAGCCATCGCCGAGCGCTTCGAGGGCGTGGAGTCGGTCGAGATCCACGTTTACCAGGGCGCCGAACACGGCTTCAACTGCAACCATCGCGATTCATACAACCAGCGCGCCGCTGCCGAAGCACACGGCCACACGCTGGTCTTCCTGAGCGAACAACTGTAAGGACCGCCATGGCCCGCCTCAAACTCGATTTTCCGGACGACCAGTACTATTTTTCGACTCAGCTCACCGTGCGCCACACCGACATCAATGCCGCCAATCACCTGGGCAACGATTCGATGGTGTCGATGATTTCGGAAGCGCGCGCGCAATTCCTGGCGGAATTCGGCGTGCAGGAAATGGATAGCAGCGGCGCCGGCATCATCGTCACCGACCTGGCAACGGCGTACCGCGCGGAAGCGCATGCACGCGACCATTTGCTGTTCGAGGTGGGGGTCATGGACTTCAACCGCTATGGCGGCGACATCACGTTCCGCGTCACGCGCCCGCGCGACTCGACCCTGGTGGCCATGGCCAAGTACGGCTTCGTGTTCTTCAATTACCGCACCGGCGAAGTCGCGCCGATGCCGGCCACGTTTGCGGCCAAGTTCCCGCGCGTTAACCGGATCGGCTAGCCGTTCGGCTAACCGTTCGGCTAGCCGTTCGGCTGCCTGGGCTGGTTCAAAAAGCCCGCAGCTTCGTTGCAGCGCCTTGCCGTGCCGGCGCACTGTCTTCCGCGCTGCGCCTCGCTGCGGACATTTTGAACCAGCCTAGTTGGCGGCGACTTTGGGAGTGATGGTTTTCTCGAACCAGTCATCGATCATCTGCTTTTCATAACGCATCGGATCGCTGTCGGACAGCCGCGTGGCGCGCTGCTGGTACATCATGTTCGACAGGTCGCTCTCGCCGCTGCGCAGTACCGTGCCGTTTTGTTCCAGCGTATAGCGCAGCTTCATGTGCGGCCAGTCGGCGCCGCCATTCATGACGCGGATATCGTCGCCACCCGACCGGCGCGGCCACAGCCGCCCCGCCAGGTCGATATCGAGCACCTCGATCTTGAGCTGCTGGCCGGCCGGCAGCTTCTTGTCGAAGGTCGAAAAATACTGGGTGAAATCCTTGAGCATGCGCTCCCGATCGATCGGGCTGCGCGGCACATCAATGAACTCGTCGGGCTTGACATAGCTGACGCTGACCTGGGCCCAGGCCGCGCCGGTGGTTGCGGCCAGCAATACCAGGGCCGCCAGGGAAGATTTGATCATCGGGCGCATGGCGCACTCCTCATAACTTACTGCGAATGTAAACAATATAGCCCGTTTGCCGGCGCGCGGCGCCGATTGATGCGATTTGTTACCAATCGTCGCCGCATGTCATGGTGGCGTCATACAGGATCGCTACCATCTCGCCCGTCGGGATGCGCCACCATCCCGGATGATGCCGCGCCGCCGCCAGCACAAGTACATGGCTTATTTCCAGGAATGATTATGACCGAGTCGCCCGATCTGTCCCGCCGTCGCATTGTCCAACTGTTTGCCGGCATGCCGCTGCTGCCGCTGGCCGGCGGCGCCACCGCCGCGCTGCTGACCGCCTGTGGTGGCGGCAACGACAGCGCCGCGCCCGCCACCAGGCTGATGTCCGTCACCTTCACCGGCATGGCCGCGCCGTCCCTGGCCGATCCCGCCAAGATGGCCACCACCACGGTCGGTTCGGGCATGAACGCCACCTATTCGGACGGCAAGACCCAGGCCTATTCTCTCGCTTACCAGACCTTCTTCATCACCGGCGCCCTGGTGCCCAACGGCAGCGGCGGCACCACGCTGTCCGGTGGCTACTACGACATCAACAACCGTCCGATCATGGACACCAGCGGAACCACGCCGCGCCAGTTCTTTTCCGACTGCCCGGACGGCACCTCGCTGCTCAAGCTCGACGCGCCCACCGTGGCGGGTGTCAAGGGCAATACCGTGTTCGCGGTGGTGCAGTTCGAATACGCCACCAGCAACCTCGCCGGCAGCTCGATGTACGGCATGCTGCCGTCGCCGATCGCCGTGCTCACGCTGGACCAGGACAAAACCACCGGCGCGCTGACGCTGGTGAAGTACCACAACGTCGATACCAGCCCGGCCAACGGCCTGTGGATCACCTGCGGCGCCAGCCGCTCGCCGTGGAACACCCACCTGTCGAGCGAAGAGTACGAGCCGGACGCGACCGTCATCGCCTCCGACACCCAGTTCGCCGGCTTCTCGCGCAGCCTGTACGGCGACGCTACCAAAGCCAACCCTTACCACTACGGCCACATGCCGGAAATCACGGTCAACCCGGACGGCACCGGCAGCTGCAAGAAGCACTATTGCATGGGCCGCATCTCGCACGAGCTGGTGCAGGTAATGCCCGACGAGCGCACCGCGCTGATGGGCGACGACGCCACCAACGGCGGCCTGTTCATGTTCGTAGCCGACAAGGCGCGCGACCTGTCGAGCGGCACCCTGTACGTGGCCAAGTGGCAGCAAACCTCGGTGGACAACGGCGGCTCCGCCACCCTGCAATGGATCAAGCTGGGCAAGGCCACCAGCGCTGAAATCAAGGCCCTGGCCGACACCCTGAAAGCGGCCGACATCATGGACGTGCGCACCGCCGATCCAAGCGACGCCTCGTTCACCAAGATCGCCTTCAACGGCCGCAGCAACTGGATCAAGGTCAAGCCGGGCATGGAGAAGGCCGCCGCCTTTCTGGAAACCCACCGCTACGCCGGCTTCGCTGGCGGCAGCATGGGCTTTACCAAGATGGAAGGCACGACCGTCAATGCCAAGGACAAGATCGCCTACTCGGCCATCGCGGCCATCGGTTCGGCCATGACCAACGGTTCGGGCGGCATTTCGATCAAGGGCCCGAGCGCTGGCGCCGTCTATGCGCTGAACATGAAGGGCGCGCAGAAAGACAGCAGCGGCGCGGCCATCGACAGCGAATGGGTGCCGGTGGACATGGCTGCCGTGCCAGGCCTGCTGAGCGAAGACCTGGCCACGCCGGATGCGCTGGGCAACACCGCCAACGCCGAGAAAGTCGCCAACCCGGACAACATCAAGTTCTCGGAAAAACTGCGCACGCTGTTCGTCGGTGAAGACAGCGGCACCCACGTCAACAACTTCCTGTGGGCGTATAACGTCGATACCAAGGTGCTCACGCGCCTGCTGTCCACGCCATCGGGCGCCGAATCGACCGGCCTGCACGCGGTCGACGACATGAACGGCTTCGCCTACATCATGAGTAACTTCCAACATGCTGGTGACTGGTCGAGCTCGCTGCACGGTAAAGTGCGCACCACGCTCGATCCACTGATCCGCGCCAACTACCGCGACCGCTACGGCGCGGCAGTCGGATATCTGACCGGTTTCCCTCTGCTCGGCTAACGCTTTTCCTCCTTCAGTTGTACTTTACCCGCAGCGCGCAAGCCCTGCGGGTTTTTTTGTTACAGAAGTGTTGCGCGTTTTAACGCGTTCTTTTGTTGCCTGTTGTTAATAGCAATGAGTGGGACTACAATCGAAATCTTGTATGCGCCACCTTTTTGCGGAACGCCCATGTCTTTTTTGTCCTCTGCATCGCCAAAGTTAGCACCATGGAAAGTCTTGTTGGTCGATGATGAACCCGACATCCACGACATCACCAAGCTGACCCTGACCCGTTTCCGCCTCGACGGCCGCGCGCTGACATTTTTGCATGCGTACAGCGGCGCCGAAGCCAAGGAAGTGCTGACGCGCGAGACCGATATCGCGCTGGTGTTCCTGGACGTGGTAATGGAGAAAGAGGACAGCGGCCTGGAAGTGGCGCGCTGGATGCGCGAAGACCTGGACAACCAGTTTACCCGCATCGTGCTGCGCACCGGCCAGCCGGGCCAGGCCCCTGAGGAGCGCGTGATCGTCAACTACGACATCAACGACTACAAGGAAAAGACCGAGCTCGATCGGACTAAACTGTTTACCACGACATTTGCCGCACTGCGCGCCTACCGCGACATCATGAAGGTGGAAGAAGCGCGCGTGCAGCAGCTGAACTACCGCGAAGGCCTCGAGCGCGTGATTGCCGCCTCGGCCCATATTTTCCAGCAACGCAATCTCAAAGATTTCGCCAACGGCCTGCTGCAGCAGGTGGTGGCCTTGCTGCGGCTCGAGCACAGCATGCTGCTGCGCCTGCGCGCAGCCACCGCCATCGGCGACGTCAACGATTACGAAATCCTGGCCCGGATCGGCGACGAGGACGGCACCCTGCTCAGTCCGGCAGTGCTGGCCCAGATCGACGTGGCCAAGAGCAACAAGATCTCGCGGGTGGAAGGCGATACCTATATCGGCTACTTCCCCAACAGCAGCGGCAAGGCGTCGCTGTTGATCCTCAAGGGCGTGGACGAAATTTCCGAGATCGACACCAAGCTGCTGGAAGTGTTCTGTTCCGGCGTGGCGATCGCCTTCGACAATATCTTGCTGACCCAGGAAATCACCGACACCCAGGCCGAGCTGATCCTGCGCCTGGGCGACGTGGTGGAATCGCGCTCGCATGAGGCCGGCAACCACGTGCGCCGCATGGCCGAGGTATGCCACCTGCTGGCCACCGCCGCCGGCCTGCCCGACGACGAAACCGCCGTGCTGCGCCACGCCGCGCCAATGCACGACATCGGCAAGATCGCCACGCCGGACTCGGTGCTGCTCAAACCGGGCAAGCTCGATCCGGCCGAGTGGGAAATCATGAAGCAGCACCCGACCGTCGGCCTGTCGATCCTGGACGGTTCGCAGCGGCCGATCCTCAAAGCGGCCGCCGTGATCGCCCACCAGCACCACGAAAAATACGACGGCAGCGGCTACCCGCAGGGCCTCAAGGGCGAGAACATCCACCTGTACGCGCGCATCGTCGCCGTGGCCGACGTGTTCGACGCGCTGATGCACAAGCGCTGCTACAAGGATGCCTGGCCGGTGGCGCAAGTAGTGCAACATCTGCGCGACGTGGCCGGCCATCACCTCGATCCGCATTACGTCAACTTGCTGGTGGCCAATATGGATCAGGCACTGGCCATCAACGAACGCTTCCCCGATTAAACTCTAAGCTTATAGACAATCGGTTGTTGGTGACACAATTCCTTGCAAGTAAGATTGTGGTTCAGATCATGCAAGGAAGTCACCATGTCCCATCACGCCCTCCCGAATTTTCCGCTGCGCCACAGCGTACTGGCCTGCGCCCTGCTGCTGGCCGCGCTGCCTGCCGCGCAGGCACAATCCGCCGCCGACACTGAAGCCGGCGTTGCCGCCATCGACCAGGTCACCGTGGTCGGTTCGCGCGCGCGCAACCGCACCGTGTTCGATTCCGCCGTGCCGATCGACCGTTTCGGTGCGCGCGAGGTGGACAATGCGCTCGCTGGCGGCGACCTCGGCGCCGCCCTGCAAAACCTGTCGCCGTCGATTAACTTCCCGCGCATCGAATCGAGCGGCGCGGCCGACTCGGTGCGCGGCATCCAGTTGCGCGGCCTGGCGCCCGACCAGGTGCTGGTGCTCATCAACGGCAAGCGCCGCCACGCCAGCGCCGTGCTCGACACGGAAAGCAGCTTTGCCGGCATCGTGCCGGTCGATGTCAACGCGATTCCACCGGGCGCCATCGACCACATCGAAATCCTGCGCGACGGCGCCGGCGCCCAGTACGGCAGCGACGCCGTCGCCGGCGTGATCAACATCGTGCTGAAAAAGGCGCGCGCCGGCGGCTCGGCCTCGGTCAGCTATGGCGCCAACCACACCGACTTCAAACCGACCGAAGAGCGCAAGACCGACGGCCAGACCACCATCGTCAACGCCGACTACGGCGTGCCGGTGGGCGACGTCGGCTATTTCCGCTTCGGCCTGGAAAGCCGCGACCGCAACCCGACCAACCGCGCCGGCGCCAGCGATGCCGGCTGGACCTCGTGGAATTCCACGCCAGCCGACCTGGCGCTCGACGGCAAGGTCGTGTTCAAGTCCGGCGACTCGCAGCAGCGCAACCACTACGCGTTCTACAACACGCTGGTGCCGGTTGCCGACGGCGTCGATGCGTACTCGTTCGCCACCGTCAACAAGCGCAAGTCGGACGGCAGCGCCTACTTCCGTTATCCGGGCGATCCGTCCAATGTGCCGGCGCTGTACCCGAACGGCTACCGCCCGACCACCCGGGGCAATGCCACCGATGTCAGCGTGGTGGCCGGCCTGCGCATCACCCAGGGCGCCTGGAACTGGGACGTCAGCGCTCGCCACGGCGGCAACAAGTTCCGCTACGATCTCGCCAATTCGGCCAACGCGTCGCTGGGCGCGGCCAGCCCGACCAGCTTCCACCTGTCCACGTTCGACTTCGACCAGGATGCCGTCAATGCCGATGTCACGCGCGAGCTCGATCTCGGCATCGGCGCGACGGTCAACCTGGCGCTGGGCGCCGAATACATGCGCGAGACCTATACCAGTTCGCCCGGCGACCCTGCTTCATATTCAGCTGGAACTGCGGCGGCCGGCACAGTACCCGATGCGCCGCCGGGTGCGCAGGCGGGCCCCGGACTGCGGCCGCAGGATACGTTCGATGGCCGCCGCTCGGTGCGATCGGTGTATCTCGATGTCGAGAGCGAGCTGACGGCGCGCCTGCTGCTGGGCGCGGCGGCGCGCTATTCCGACTACAGCGACTTTGGCAACGCCAGCACCGGCAAGCTGTCGGCGCGCTACAAGGTGAACGACGGTTTCCTGTTGCGCGGCTCGCTGTCGAACAGCTTCCGCGCGCCGGCGCTGGTGCAGACCGGCTTCCGCTTTTCCACGCTGAACTTCAACAGCGACGGCACCGGCCTGCAGACGGCGTCGCTGCTGCCAGCGTCCGACAGCCTGGCGCGCGCGTTCGGCGCACAGAACCTGAAACCCGAAAAATCGACCAACCTGTCGCTGGGCGCCGCCTGGAAACCGCAGCGCAATACCAGCGTCACTGTGGACGCTTACCGGATTAAATTGCGCGACCGCATCACCCGCACCAGCGATCTGCAAAGCGATGCTGCCACCGCCTATCTGGCATCCATCGGCCGCACCGACATCCAGTCGGTTGCCTACCTGGCCAACCTGCTCGACACCACCACCACCGGCCTCGACGTGGTGGTCAACCACGACCTGCCGTTCGCTGGCGGCAAGCTGGACCTGAACGCTGCGCTCAACCTGAACAAGACGCGTATCGACAACGTCCATCAGCGTTCGGCCGCACTGGCGCAAATCGATTCCGACCTGACGCTGTTGACCGAGAACAACCTGTTCCGCATCCGCCATGCCTCGCCCAAGACCAAGCTGGTGCTAAGCGCCGACTGGCAGGCGGCGCAATGGGGCTGGCAGGCCCGTGCCACCCGCTTCGGCGCGCTGAAGGATTTTTCATATGACGACGAGGCCGAATTGATCGACGGCGTGCACGCCCAGCGCTTCGGCGCGGTGTGGTCGGTGGACCTCGAAGCGCAATACAAGCTGACCAGGCAGCTAACTTTGGCGGCCGGCGGCAACAACATCTTCGACCGCTACCCGGACCGCGTGCGCCAGACCAATAACGCCAGCTATGGCGGCGCGCTGCCGTACAATTTCATCAATCCGATCGGGCTGAACGGCGCATATTTTTATGGCCGCGTACGCTACACCTTCTAGAAAGAACCCATGAAACCGTCCAAACTGTTGATTTCCTTGTGCCTGGCGGCGGCGCTGGCCGGCCCGGCCCTGTCCCACGCTGCCGATGCACCCGCAAACAAGCACGCGCTGGTGCTGATGACCGACTTCGGCACGTCCGACGGCGCCGTCTCGGCCATGCGCGGCGTGGCCTTTGGCGTCGATCCGAACCTGTCGGTCTCGGACCTGACCCACAATATTCCCGACTACGACATCTGGCTCGGCGCCTACCGCCTGTACCAGACCGCCAACTACTGGCCGACCGGCAGCGTGTTCGTCAACGTGATCGATCCGGGCGTGGGCACGCAGCGCAAATCGGTGGTACTCAAGACCCGCGAGGGCCGATATTTCGTTGGTCCCGACAACGGCCTGTTCACCCTGATCGCCGAGCGTGACGGCGTGGCCGAATTGCGCGAGATCGATGAAAAGGTCAACCGCCTGGCAGGATCAAGCGAGTCATACACCTTCCATGGCCGCGATGTGTACGCGTACGTGGGCGCGCGCCTGGCGTCGGGCGCGATCACCTTCGAGCAGGTGGGCCCGGTGCTGCCGAGCGAATCGGTGGTGAAGATTCCGTACCAGAAGGCAGTTCGCAATGGCGACGTCATCAAGGGCATCATCCCGGTGCTGGACGTCAAGTACGGCAACGTCTGGACCAATATTCCGAAGTCGCTGTTCGACGAGCTGAACATCGGCCTGCACGACAAGGTGCAGGTGCGCATCCTGCACAAGGGCAAGCTGATCAACAAGGTGGTGGCGCCGTTCGAGCACACGTTTGGCGGTGTGGAAAAGGGCAAGTCGCTGGTTTATCTGAACAGCTTGCTGGACGTGGCAGTGGCGATCAGCCAGGGCAATTATGCAGCCAAGCACAAGATCGACTCGGGCGTCGATTGGGAGGTGGAAATCACCAAGGTAACGAAATAAACCTTAGCAGCTGGCCGGCGTGGCACTGGCCAGCACAACCGCCACCTGGTCCGGCGAAGCCGGCTTGAGCAGGTGGTGGTCGAACCCCGCCGCCCCGGTGCGGGCGCGGTCGTCTTGCGCGCCCCAGCCGGTCAACGCCACCAGTTTTACGCCTGCCAATGCCGGCAGCGCCCGCAGCGCGCGGGCCGCGCCATAGCCGTCCAGGCGCGGCATGCCGATATCGAGGAACACCAGGTCGGGATTGAACGCCGTGGCCGCATTTACCGCCTGTTCGCCATCGTAGGTCACCAGTACCTGGCAGCCCATCGCCTCGAGCAGGTCGCCGAGGGTATCGGCGGCATCGACGTTGTCGTCGGCAACCAGCACCCGCAGCGCCGGATGCGCGGGCGCGGTGTGCGCCGGGTGCTTGTCGTCCTGCGACTGTCCGGCCACCGGCGCCGCCAGCGGCAGGCGGACGGTAAACGTGCTGCCCAGGCCGGGGCCGGGGCTGGCCGCTGTCACGCTGCCGCCGTGCAGCGTGACCAGGTGGCGTACCAGGCACAGGCCGATGCCCAGGCCGCCCTTGGAAATGCCGATGCTGTGCGGCGCCTGGGCAAACATCTCGAACACCTTTTCCAACGCCTCGGGCGCGATGCCGATGCCGGTGTCCGTCACCGCGATCACCGCCATGCCGTCGATGATGGTGGCCGTGACGTTGATGCGGCCCGGCTGCGGCGTGTACTTGGCGGCGTTGGTGAGCAGGTTGCTCAGCACCTGGCTCAGGCGCACGGCGTCGCCGTCGAGCCAGACCGGCTCGCGCGGCAGGTCGAGCGCCAGTTCGTGCGCGGCCGCTTCCACCAGCGGCAGGCTGGTTTCCACTGCGCTGGCAGCCACCGACTGCAGCGAGACGCGCGCGCTTTGCAGCACCACCTTGCCGCTGCTGATCCTGGCAATGTCGAGCAGGTCATCGATCAGATGGACCATGTGGCCGACCTGGCGTTCCATGGTGGCCAGCATGCGCTCCTTGAGGCCCGGCCGGTCGGCACCGATGCGCAGCAGCTCGAGCGCATTGCGGATCGGCGCCAGCGGGTTGCGCAGCTCGTGCGCCAGCGTGGCCAGGAATTCGGACTTGCGGCGGTCGGCCTCGCGCAGCGCCTCGGTCGAGCGCACCCGCTCGATGTGGGCCCAGCAGCGGTCCACCACGGCTTCGACCAGCGCCACTTCGTCACGGGTCCAGGTGCGCGGTTGCTGCTGGTGCACGGCCATCATCGCCACCAGCTTGCCCTGCTTGACCAGCGGGCAGCAGATGATGGCCTGGATGCCGATCTGGTTGAACATTTCGACACCGTCGCCATGCGCCAGCTCGCGGTCCACGTGGTTGATCAAGAGCGTGCGCCCCACCCGCAGGTTGGACGTGGCGCGCGAGCCGAACAGGTCGAGCGAGTACACGCCCACCGTGCTGATCGCGCCCGGCACGCGCCAGTCGTGGCGGATGGTGAAGCGATCGTTGTCGGGTTCGAGGTCGGCATAGGCCACCCGGGTAACGCCCAGGTACTGGCCCAGCAGGCGGGTGCTGTGGTCCATGATGGTGGCCGGTTCGGCGGCCAGGCGCGTGGCTTCGCCGATCTCGTCGAGCAGGCGCAGGCGCTCCTCGACCTGGCGCACCTTGCCGGTGGTTTCGCTGCACACGCACAGCACGCCGGCAATCGCGCCCGACTCGTCGCGGATCGGGCTGGTGGAAAAACTGGCGTAGATCTGTTCGACAAAGCCGTTGCGGGTAAGCGTAAACGGCTGGTCTTCGTACCACAGCGATTCACCGGCCATGGTGGCGGCCAGCATGGGCCCTACCTGGTCCCACACCTCGGCCCAGACCACGTTGAACGGTTGCCCCAGCACCTGCTGCGGATGGTCGGCCTTGGCGCCCAGCACCTCGCGGTAACTGTCGTTGTAGAGCAGCGCCAGCTGCGGCCCCCAGACCACGTACATCGGTTGACGCGCGGCCAGCATCATGCCGGCAGCGGTGCGCAGCGACTGCGGCCAGGTTGCCAGGGGACCGAGCGACGTCCCCGCCCAATCGAACGCGCGCACCACCGCCCCCATCTCGCCGCCGCCGGCAGCAAAACCGAGGTCAGGATTGAAACCAGCGGAGGAAGGTGCAGTGGGCATGGCGGAACGAGAACGCTCGAAAAGGTGGACAACCCGCACCATAGCATTTTTGCGCTAACGCAGCCGCGCTCTTATTTGCGTTTGACCTTGGGGAACCGCAGCTTGTAGTGGAGGCCCATGCCGGGGGCGCTGGCAACCTTGACGGTGCCGCCCAGCGCACCGGTGACCAGGTTGAACAGGATGTGCGCGCCGAGGCCGCTGCCGCCGGTGCCGCGCTTGGTGGTGTAGAACGGGTCGAACAGCTGGCCCAGGGTGGACGTGTCCATGCCCACGCCGTCGTCGCTGTACTCGAAGTTGACGAAATCACCATCGACCTTGCCGGTGATCTTGATGCGGCCCGGCTGCCCTTCCTCGAAACCATGGACCAGCGAGTTGACCACCATGTTGGTGAGCACCTGCGACACGGCGCCTGGAAAACTGGCCATGTTGATGTTGTCGTCGCAATCGATGTCGATCGTGATCGGCTTGCCCTTGAGCTTGGGCTGCAGCGACAGCAGTACTTCGTCGAGGTACTTGCGCAAGTTAAAACTGCGGATGTCGTCCGACGATTGATCGACCGCCACCTGCTTGAAGCTGCGCACCAGCGCCGCCGCGCGCTGGGTGTTGGTGGTCATGATGCGCAGCGACTGATCGACGATGTCGAAGAACTGGTTCAAGCCGTCTTCGTCGAGGATGCCCGCCGCCATGTCGGCGCGCGTGAGCTTCAGTTCTTCCACCAGGTGACTGGTGGCCGTCACGCAGATGCCCAGCGGGGTATTGATTTCGTGCGCCACGCCGGCCACCAGCCGGCCCAGCGACGCCAGTTTTTCCTGCCGTACCAGCTCGCCCTGGGCGTCCTTGAGCGAGGTCAGGGCGTTTTCCAGCGCGGCGTTCTGCTCCTCGAGCGCATCGTTGGCGTGGCGGATGTCGTCTTCGGCGCGGCGCCGTTCGGCCACCTCGTGCGCCAGCAGCGCGGTGCGGTCCTGCACCGCGCGCTCGAGCCGGTCCACGCTTTGCAAGCCGCGCAGCGCGGCCGAGACGAAGTCCGCGATCAGCGCGAACAGGGCCTGGTCTTCGCCGCTGAACGTATGCTGGCGGTCGTAGCTCTGGATCACCATCGCGCCCAGCGCCTGGTGCTCCTGGTCCAGCAGCGGGCAACCCATCCAGTGCTCGGCAATGGTGCCGATGCCGAAGGCGGCGTTGTCGAGCCTTTTGGAGACATGCTCGGCGGCCGTCATCACCATCGGCCGGCCGCTGGCGATCACGGCGGCGGTGGGGGATTCGCCGTCCGCCAGTTCGAACAGTTCGTCCCTGGCCGGCGCCGCATCGACTTCATCGACGAAGTACACGAAGCGCACGTGGTTGGCCGGCCCCTCGTGGTCGCTGAGCGCGACAAAAAAATTGGCGGCATACATGATGCGTCCCAGCGCCGCGTGCACCGATTGCAAAAATTCGCTGATATCGGTGCAACTGCCCGATTTACGGCCGATTTCAAGCAAGATGGCCTGGACGGCTTCAAGACGGGCGAGACGGTCTTCCATAGTATTTCCTGTAATTAGTACGCACAGGAAATACTATCAGTCAGCCCCGGCAAGGGCCAGTGATCATTGCGGTTTGCGATACCCGTTTTCTATCCATGTGGTGGCGCTGGTCACACTGAGCTTGAAAGTCGGCACAACGCGCACTTTGGCGATTTCTTCGCCATACACGTCGAAGGCGGAGAGCATGGCGTACGGGTCGTCCTCGTCGGGCACGATATCGAGCGTGACCTTGATCTGGCCGCCGTCGTCGGTGTTGACGAAGACATTCTTGTGCAGTTGCGCGTGCAGTTGCTGCTCGTGGCGGCGAATCACTTCGTTGGCGGTCTTGACCAGCGTGTTGAAGGCGTTGACGTCGAGCGGCTTGGGGTTTTTCTTGTCGCGGCCCATGGTCCAGGGACCGACCAGCGCCGGTTCCGGCTCGCCGTCCTTGATCATCGCCACCGCCCAGCCCTCGTCATCGTCGTTCTTGATCACGCGCGCGGTCCAGCCATTGCCCTGCCACAGGCGCGGCTCCTGGATCGGGGCGTCGTCGTCCGGGGTATCCGGTACATCGGGGAAGTCGTTACTCATACTTTAGGCTCGGGTGTCTTGGCATCGGGGGTGAAATAATAAGCGCCTTATACCGGAACAACAATAGAAAGTCACCACGGATGCATAAACTTGGCCTCGCCCTCCTCCTCACCGCCACCACTGGCGGCGCTTGCGCGCAAAGCAACGTCACCGTGTACGGCCGCCTCAATACCGGCCTCGAGTCGCTGCGCAGCTCGGACGCCAACGCCAGCGTCGCGCGCATGAGCAATTACCGTTCGGTACTGGGCTTTCGCGGCACCGAAGACCTCGGTGGCGGCCTGAAGGCCATCTTCCAGATCGAGGGCACGCTGGCGCTCGACACCGGCGCCGGCGGCCTGGCCTCGCGCGACACCCGGGTGGGCCTGGAAGGCACGTCCGGCACCGTGTTCATGGGGAACTGGAACTTGCCCTACAACACCGCCACTGCCAGCCTCGATCCGTTCTATCCGACCACGGCCGGGTACATGAGCATCATGGGCAACGGCGCGGGCGCCACCGTCAACAATACCAGCGACACGTCCTCGTTCGACCGGCGCCAGCAAAACAGCCTGCATTACTGGTCGCCCATGTGGCACGGCGTGCAATTGCGGGTAGCGCGTTCGGCTGCCGAAGAGCGCCCGGCCAGCGGCGCCAAGCCCTATCTGAATTCGGGTGCGGTGGTGTATGAACAGGGCGGCTGGTACGCCACCGGCGCGTTCGAGAGCCACCACGAGTACCAAGGGCCGGGCAGCAGCGACACCGGCGCCAAGCTGGGCGCCGCCTACACCGCCGGCGCCACGCGCGTGGCGCTCGTCGGCGAACAGTTGAAGTACGAGCTACCGGGCGGCACGCTCAAGCGCCGCGCGGCCTATGTATCGGTCACGCACCAGGCCGGGCGCCATGCGTTCAAGTTCGGAATCGCGCGCGCAGGGGATGGCAAGGGCAGCGCGCCCGATGGCGTCCAGGTGGGCAAGGTGCGCAAAGGAGCCGATACGGGCGCCACCCATTACACGGCAGGCTACGACTACCTGCTCAGCAAGCGCACGACCGTGTTCGCGTTTTACACGCACCTGAAAAACCAGCGCAATGCCAGCGTGGATTTTGCCATCAACGGTTTGGGCGCGAATGCGGGAGCCAGCCCGGGCGCCACGCTCAAGGGCGTGTCGCTGGGCTTGCGCCACAACTTCTAAATGATATCAGCACACCACGCACGGCCGGCGCTGCACCAGCGGCGGCTTCGGTGGCTTGTAGCGCGGATCGATCGCCGGTTCGGGCGTGTGATAGCTGAACGGCGTGATGATGATCGGCGGGATTGCCGGCGGCGCCGACGGCGGGCCCTTGGGGCCACCGCCGGAAGAACGCGTGGCGCCGCGTTGGCGCCCGGTTGTGTGTGGACACGCGGCGGGGATAGCTTGCCCCTCGCACCATACTAGCCATGCCATGTTGTGGTCCTCCCTCAACTAGGTAGAGATTCAGTATAGAACGGCATAACTTTAAATCAAGGAACAATCGGGTTAACCGGCAACTTCGGCCTGTTGCGCCGCTGGTCGCCGCCTGCCTGCGTTCCAACCCGCCATTTCTACGTTTTGTCGCAATCTGGTGGCTGCTGCAGCACCTGGCCGGTACAGTTCAACCATGCCAAACGGCACCTGAACAACACACAACAACGGGGTACCACCATGACCAGCACTGCCAAAAAACTGTTAGCCGCCGCCATCGTCTTCGTGCTTGCCCTGTCGCTGTGGGACTCGGTGCTGGGCAATAACATGCACATCAATATCGACGGCGATGAATTCGACGGCCCGCTCGGCGCCCTGTTCGGCCTGGTGCTGGCCGGCGGCGGCATCCTGATCGCGGCGGTGGCCGTGACCTGCGCCGCCGTCTTCGTGGGCGTGCTGTGCGCCGGTATCGGCATGGTGCTGGTCAGCGCGCTGGTACTCGCTGCGGTGATCGTGCTGGCGGCCATGTCGCCGCTGCTGCTGCCGCTGCTCATTCCCGTGGGCCTCTACTGGATCTTCACGGCCCGCGCCCGTCGCCAGCGCCGCGCCTACCAGCAAACCGCTTAAACCCTTTCAATCGGAAGCGGTTGGGGTTTGCAGCCCCGGCCGATCCGACCCAATACCGTCCTGTAGCTCCACCCGGTTGCGCCCTGCGCGCTTGGCGCGGTACAAGGCCTGGTCCGCACGGATCAGGGCCGCGTCGCCGCCGGGCAGTTTGCCGCCCATGACCGCAATGCCGATGCTGACCGTGACGTGCAGGTTCACGCCGCTACCCAGCTGCAAGGGACTCAGCGCCACCCGCTGGCGCAGCCGTTCGGCAAACACGGCGGCCGCCGGCAAGGTGGTCCCCGGCAGCAGCATGGCAAATTCCTCGCCGCCCATGCGGCCCACCATGTCGATCTTGCGCTGCTCATCGAGCATCAGCACGCCGAGCTGGCGCAGCACCGCGTCGCCGGCCGCGTGGCCATGTTCGTCGTTGATGCGCTTGAAGTGGTCGATATCGAGTTGCAGCACCGCCGTGCAGGCGCCAATATCGCGCCGCAGCCGCGCCTCCTCGTCGGCCAGGCGGTGCATGAATTCGCGCCGGTTGGCCAGCCCGGTGAGGAAGTCGGTGGTGGCCAGCACGCGCAGCTCGTCGTGCATGCGGCGCTTCTCGGTCGTGTCCACGGTGGAGACGATGACGAAGTCCAGGCTGTCGGTGTGGCCCGGCATGATCATCAGGGTCAGCTCGTTGTGGCGCATCACGCCGTCGAGGCGGCGGAAACTGCCCTCGCACACGAAGAAATGCTCGCCGCGCGCCAGCGCCGCCAGCGCCTGGGCAAACGCCGGCATGGCGGCGGCCTCGAAGTTTTGCGCCAGCGTGATGGCGGCCAGGTCCTGCGGACCGGCGCCCACCTGGCGCCGCGCCGCTGCATTCAAATCGACGATGCGCACCAGCGCCGCCAGCCGCGCCACCTGGCTCGGATTCGCTTCCAGGTACCGTCCCATGTCGTCGATGCCGGACGCGGTAAGCTCGGCCAGCGCGGTGTGCAGCGCCGACCAGTCCTGTTGCCACAACGCCACCGGCGCGTGGTCGTACAGGCGGCGGAAGCGGGCCTCGCCGGCGCGCACGGCCTGCGCCGCCTGCGCCTGCTCGATGGCGATGCCGGCCAGCCGCGCGGCCTGTTCGATCAGGGCGATATTGGCCATGCTGGGCTGGCGCGCTTCGCGCTGGTACACCGAGAAGGTGCCGATCACCGCGCCGCCGGCGCCGAAGATCGGATCGGACCAGCCGGAAGCGATGCCCGCGCGCAGTGCGATGTCGCGGTGTTCCATCCATGCCGGCGCATTGTGCAAGTCCTCCACCACCACCCGGCGCCCGGACAGCACGGCTTCCACGCATGGTCCGCCGTTGCCGTGCAGCGCGGTGCCGTGGATGGCGGCGTTGAAGAACGGCGGCAAACCTGGTGCGGCCGCCACCAGCAGGTGCTCGCCCTGCTCGTCGAGCAGCAGCACGCTGCACAGCAATTCCTCGTTGTCCGTCTCCACCCCTGCCACTACGCTCTCGAGGATGGTCTTGAGCGGCGCGCCGGTGGCCAGCAGCTCCAGCACGCGGCGGCGGGTCTGTTCGCGCCGTTCGCCGTGCACCCTTTCGGTGACGTCGCGGAACGACCAGATGCGCGCCGGTTCGCGGCCCAGTTGCAGGCCGCGCGTGTGCTGCTCGATCACGCGGCCATCCTTCAACCGCAGCAGCGCCTGCTGCGGCGCTTCCCAGTCGCCATCCTGGTCCGACGGCGATGCTCCGGGTTCGAACTGGCCATCCTCGGGGCGCGAGAGCTGGGCGCGCAAGTGCGCCATCAGCACCGCGCCGTCGCTGTCCCAGTCAAAATATTCGGGCACATTCCACAGTTCGCGGAAGCGCCGGTTGGCGTTCAGGATCGAGCCCTTGAAATCGTCCGCCAGGATGCCATCGACGGTGGAATCGAGAATGCTGCGCAACATGGCCTGGCTGCGCCGGGCGCTGTCGGCCATGGCCAGCAGCGCGCCCTGCCCGTCCTTGAGTTCCGCCGCCAGCGCGGTGCTGCGGGCCAGCGCCTGGTGGGCGCGCACGCGGCCGCGCGCCAGGGCCCAGGTCAGGCAGGCGGCCAGCACGCTGAGCAAGGCGCCGCACACCGCGATCAGGCGCATGCGGTCGGTGGCGGGCACGTGGGCCGCATGCGGCATGGCGATGCGCAGGGTCCAGCGGTGGCCGCCCAGCGACAGTTGCTGGATGCTCGACCGCATGCGCACCGGCGCGGCGTTGACGGCGCCGGTGGCGCCAGCGCTGCGGTAAACCAGGTTGTCGTTGGTTGCGCGCTCGCCGTCGTGGACCTCCACCGCCAGCCCGGCCGTGCGCGGGGTGCCCAGGCGGACCATCAAATCGCCCACCCGGAACGGCGCGAACACCCAGCCCGTGAGCGCCGCGCGCCGTTCGGCCACGGTGGTTGCCGGCTTGCCGCGGCCATACAGCGGCAGCAGCATCAGGAAGGCCGAGCGCGGCGCTTCGGCCAGGTCGTCGAGCAGGCGCACGGCGCCGGTCATGGCCGGCAGCCCGGTGTCGCGCGCGCGGTCGAGCGCGGCTCGGCGCAGCGGCTCGCTGGCGGCGTCGAAGCCGAGCGCGCGCAGGCTCAGGGGATTGGGCGGCTCGCTATACACGGTGGGGGCATACCAGGCGCGTTCGCCGGCCGGGTAGATATGGTAGCTGGGATTGGCGCCCGGCTCGCGGCGTACCGCCGCCTCGTGCGCCGCGCGGGCGTCGCCGGGCACCAGCTGCATATAGCCGATCGACTGCACGCCGGGCGAATGGCGCGCCAGTCCCTGCCCCTCGAGATACGTGCGGAACTCGCGGCGGGTGACATCCTCAGAACTGTAGAACAGCCCCTGCACGCCGTACAGCACCTGGACATAGGTTTGCATGCGCTGGTCGAGCTGGTTGACCAGTTCGCGCACGCGCACTTCGAAATCGGCTTGCAGCTCCTGGTCGGCATCGTTGCGGGCGTCGCGCCACAGCAGGCCGGTGAGGCCCAGGCTCACGGCCAGCACCAGCGCTGACAGCATGCGTGGCGATTGTGCCAACGCCAGCGCCGGCGCCAGTGCCGACGCCAAGTAGCGACGCTGGCGGGATGGCGCTGGCGCGGCCGGATCCACTTAGTTCCCGGCGCCCGTGAACTGGCGGTAGCCGCGCGCGCGCAGTTCGCACGCCGGGCAGGTGCCGCAGCCATAGCCCCAGTCGTGCAGCGCGCCGCGCTCGCCCAGGTAGCAGGTGTGGGTGCCGGACCGGATCAGGTCCACCAGCGGCGTGCCGCCCAGGTCCTGCGCCAGTTCCCAGGTCTGGCGCTTGTCGCGCCACATGAGCGGGGTTTCGAGCTTGGTGCGGGTGTCCATGCCCAGGTTGAGCGCCACCTGCAGCGCTTTCATGGTGTCGTCGCGGCAGTCCGGGTAGCCGGAAAAATCCGTTTCGCACATGCCGCCGACCAGCACCGTCAGGCCGCGCCGGTAGGCCACGGTGGCAGCCACCGTCATGAACAGCAGGTTGCGGCCCGGGACAAAGGTGTTGGGCAGGCCATTGGCCTGGGTTTCGATGGCGATATCGTGGGTCATCGCGGTTTGCGAGATCTTCGAGATCAGCGACAGGTCGATCATGTGGTCTTCGCCCAGCTTGGCGTCCCACGCGGGATTGAGGGCGCGCAGGCTGGCGATCAGCTGCGGGCGTACGGTGAGTTCGACGGCATGGCGCTGGCCGTAATCGAAACCGATGGTTTCGACCCGCGCGTAATTCTTGAGCGCCCACGCCAGGCAGGTGGTGGAATCTTGTCCACCGCTAAACAGGACCAGGGCGGAATCGGTTGGCAGCATTGCTTTTCTTTCCAGATGTATCAACTATTATTAGTACGCCATGATTCGGGGCATTCCGGTACCATGCTGTGAACGCACTACCCCTGATGGAGTCTCATGTTACCGGCATCGCCCGCAAATAAATCGGCAAGACCACGAATTTTGGCACATCTTGTGACAAAAGTATCCGTGCTGCTTGCAACAACCGCAGTGACGGCCGTGGTTCCCTCGTTGGCAATGGCCCAGGAGGAGCAAACCGCCGCGCCGGCGCCGGTTTCCGAACCTGCTACTGCGCCTGTCGCCACGCCCGCCCCCGTGGCTGCCAGCGAGGCCACTGTCGCTGCCAACGCCGCGCCGGTCGTCATCAAGTACACGGTGCGCATCGACGCACCAGGCGACTTGAAGGAATTACTGGAAGACAACCTCGACCTGCAACGCTTCCGCGACAGCCCGCGCATGACGCGCGAACAGCTGTTCCGGCTGGTGCGCGCTGCGCCCGAGCAAATCCGCACGCTGGTTTCCACCAGCGGCTACTACACGCCCGAGGTGTCGGTGACGTTCGACCGCAACGCCACGCCGGCGGTGGTCGATGTCAAGGTGGTGCCGGGCGAACCGGTACGCGTGGGCGAGACCGACCTGGTACTCGAAGGCTTTGCCCCCAACCCCGAGCAGCCGGCCGACAAGCAGTTCGACGCCAACGCGCTCAAGGCCAGCTGGCCGCTCAAAAAGGGCACCGTGTTCCGCCAGGACGAGTGGGAAGGCGCCAAGCGCGCCATCCTGCGCCAGGTCGTGCAAACCCGCTACCCGCGCGCGCAACTGACCGACAGCCGCGCCACCGTCGATCCCGAAGCGCACACCGCCAACCTGCGCGTGGTGCTCGACAGCGGCCCCGAGATGCGCTTCGGCGAGCTGCGCATCGAAGGCCTCAAGCGCTACCCGGACACCGTGGTGCGCAACCTCAATGCGATCAAGCCCGGCGACTACTACAGCGAAGCCGCCCTGCAGGCCTACCAGTCCAAGCTGCAGGACACCGGCTACTT
Organism: Duganella sp. Leaf61; assembly: GCF_001421905.1. NCBI lineage: Bacteria > Pseudomonadati > Pseudomonadota > Betaproteobacteria > Burkholderiales > Oxalobacteraceae > Duganella > Duganella sp. Leaf61. Next base: position 281,668 of record NZ_LMLM01000031.1, on the reverse strand, counting down.
CGCCAGCGTGGAAGTGAGCGCGGACCTGAGCGCGGTGCTCGACCAGCAGCTGGCCACCGCCGAAGGCGAGCCTGGCGCCCCTGCCACCACTGCCGCCTCCATGGAGCCGCTGCCGCTGCTGGTGCGCGTGACGGAGAACAAGCGCAAGAATGTCAGCGCCGGTGTCGGTATCAGCACCAACACCGGTAACCGGGCCTCGGTCACCTACGACGACTTGCAGGTGTTCGGGCTGCGCATGAAAAGCGCGCTCACGCTCGAGACCAAGAAGCAGACCGCCAAGGCCGACCTGTACTTCCCGATCACCCCCGAGGGCTACAACCACAGTATCGGCGTGACCTACGAGCGCAGCGACATCGCCGGCGAAGTAACAGCCGTGTCGAGTATCGCCGGCAAGCGCGCCTGGGGCACACCCCTGCTCGAGCGCAGCTTCACTCTGGAGCTGCTGTCCGAGACCAAGTCGGTCGGCGCCCTGCCCAAGGTCACCAGCAAAAGCTTGCCGCTCACGTACGCGGTCACCTGGCGCCGGCTCGACAACCTGCTGCTGCCCACCAAGGGCTACGCCATCAACGCCCAGATCGGCGGCGCCGTGCTGCCGGTGCTCACCGATGAAAAATTCGTCCGTGGCTACCTGCGCGGCGTGTACTACAAGCCGTTCGGCGCCAGCTCCAACATCATCCTGCGCGCCGAAGCCGGCGCGCTTGGCTCGGGCAGCAAGAACGGCGTGCCGTCCGTGTTCCTGTTCCGCGCCGGTGGTGACCAGTCGGTGCGCGGTTACGCGTACCAGGAACTGGGCGTGAAGGAAGGCGACGCCACCATCGGCGGGCGCTACCTGGCCACGGCCAGCGCCGAATACCAGTACTGGTTCAAGCCCACCTGGGGCGCGGCCGTGTTCTACGACGCCGGTAACGCCGGCGACCGGGTCAAGGACCTGCATCCCAAGTCCGGCTACGGCGTGGGCGCGCGCTGGAAAAGCCCGGTCGGTCCGCTCAATGTCGACGTGGCGTATGGCCACGCGGTTCAAAAATATCGTTTGCACTTCTCGCTGGGATTCACTTTCTGATGTCCGACCAACTTAACCACGATCCCCAAGAGAGCGCGCCGGAATCCGCCAGGAAGCCGCGCCGCTGGCCGCGCCGCGTATTCATCTCGCTGATGGTGCTGGTGCTGCTGCTGGGCGGCGCCTTCTGGCTGCTGGGCCGCGAATCGACCTTGCAGCAGCTGGTGCAGCGCGTAGCCAGCGCCAGCGGCGGCAGTATTTCCGTCACGGGCGTCACCGGGTCGCTGTACCACCGCATGCATATCGGTCAGCTGGTCTATAAAACCAAGGACAGCACCGTCACTGCGCAAAGCATCGACATCAACTGGTCGCCGTTGCAGTATTTTTCGGAAGGCCTGCAAATCAGCGAGCTGCACGTGGCTGCGCTCACCGTGCGCAGCACCGGCAAGTCCGACGAACCAGCCACCATGCCCGCTTCGCTGGCGTCGCCGTTCCGTCTGAGCCTGTCCGATGCGCGGCTCGACAAATTGATCATCGCCAGCGACACCGGCACCACCGTCATCGACAACCTGCGCTTCGCGCTGTACGGCGACAAGACCAGCTGGCACTTGCAGGACGCTTCGGCCAGAACCCCGTTCGGCCTGGCCAAAGCCGATCTGACGATTGCCGGCGCGCGCCCGTTCGCGCTCAAGGGCACGGCCTCGCTCACGCAGGCGCTGGTGGCCACGCCGGCCGCACCGGGCACCGCCGCCACGCCGGTGGGCCAGGCGCCTGCCCCGGCCACATTGACCTTGCAGGCCGGCGGCAGCCTGGCGCTGCTCGAACTCAAGGCCAAGGGCGACGCGGGCGCTGCCACCGGCACTGCATCGCTGGCGCTGGCGCCGTTCGATCCGGTGATCCTGCGCGCGATCGACCTGGTGGCCCGCGACGTCGATCCGCACGGCTTTAGCGCCGGCCTGCCGCCGGCCAAATTCAACCTCAAGGTGCAGGCGGCGATTGCGCCCGACCAGAAGCTGGCCGGCGAGTTCGAGCTGATCAACCAGGGCAAGGCCGGTCCGCTCGACCAGGATCTGCTGCCACTGGAAGTTTTCCGGGGCCGCCTGGGCGGCACGCTGACCGTGTCCACGCTCGACAACGTGCTGCTCGACCTGGGTCCCGCCGGCCGCTTCAACGGCGGCGGCAACGTTGCCCGCACGGCCATCGACGGCGGCATCGACACGGCCAGTTTCAAGCTGCACACCGACCGCCTCGACCTGTCGTTGCTGCACACGGCCGCCAACAAGACCGCCATCGGCGGCGACATCGTCCTGGCCAGCACCGCCACCAGACAGACCCTGAACGCCAGGCTGGCCGACAAGGGCCTGCGCCTGGACGCCGACGCCACCCTGGCCGACGCCCTGCTGCAATTGCAGCAACTGCGCCTGGTCGCCAAGAATGGCAGCATCAACGCCACCGGCCAGTTGAGCTTGAAGGACCAGCAAGCGTTCAGCGCCAAGGTGCGCACCCAGAAGTTCGATCCGTCGGCGCTGGTCCCAAGCTATCCGGCCGGCGACCTGAATATCGACGTCAATGCCGCCGGACATATCGCGGGCAAACCCGCCCCCGCATGGAAAGTGGCGGCCGACTTCCAGGTCAAGCCCAGCAAACTGTATGGCCAGCCGCTCACCGGCGCCGGCAAGCTCAATGCCGATCCCACCCATATCAGCGGCGTCGATGCGCGCCTGGCCATGGGCCAGAACACCGCCACCGTTACCGGCAGCTTCGGCGCGCCGGGCGAGCAGCTGCGCTGGAAGGTCGATGCGCGCCAGCTGGCGGCCGTGAGCCCCGACCTGATCGGCGCCATCAACGCCAGCGGCGTGGTCACCGGCACCATGGACCTGCCACGTACCAGCTTTGAAGCCGACGCGCGCGGCCTGGGACTGGCCTCGGCCAAGCGCCCCGCCAACGATAGCGTGATCCACGCCAGCGGTGACGTGGCCATGGCCGGTGCCGCCAAGACGCCGGAACTGAAAATGACCGGCACCGTGCAGCGCCTCAATCCTGCCGCCTTTGGCGCCGCCCAGGCCGGTGCCATCAACGCCGCTTTTACGGCGGACGCGCGCCTGTCCGCCGACTGGCGCGCGGGCCTGAACCTGACCTTGCAACCATCGACGCTGTCGAACGCCCCATTGTCGGGCTACGCCAAGTTGTCGGCCAATGCAAAAGACATCAGCAACGCCGACATCGACCTGCGCCTGGGCGCCAACAGCCTGGTTGCCAAGGGCAGCTTCGGCAGCGCCATGGATAAACTGGACTGGAAGCTCGACGCGCCGCAACTGGCCGCATTGGGGCCGCAGTTTGCCGGCATCCTGCACGCCAACGGCACCCTGTCCGGCACCACCGCCCGCCCCGCGATTTCGCTGAACCTGGACGGCAGCAAGCTGCGCGCGCCGGGCCAGCAGCAGGTCGAGAGCATTCGTGGCAGCGCCACCCTGGGCAGTACGGCCGCCGCGCCGGCAGCGCGCAATGGCAATCGCGCAGCGGCAGCAACGGCGGATGTGCCCCTGATCAGCGATATCGAGATTACCGGCTACGAATCGCCGTCGATCAAGATCGCCAAGGCGCGCCTGCAAACGGCAGGTACCCGCAGCGCCCACACCATCACGCTGGCCGCCAACAACAGCGACTTCGACGCCACCGTGCGTATAAAAGGCGGCTGGGCCAACGACACCTGGACCGGCGCCATCGACGCGCTGCAAAACAAGGGCCGCTTCGCGCTGGCGCTGGTGGCGCCCGCGCCGCTGCGCCTGGTCGCACCCAAGGACAGCGGCGTGGCCGGACTGGCGCGTCCCGAGCAGATCGCGCTCGGTACCACCACCATCAAGATCCGCGACGGCAGCGTGCGCATCGACAGCCTGGAAAAGAACGGCGCCGCCTGGCGCAGCAAGGGCCAGGCTTCGGCGTTGCCGGTCTGGTACCTGGGCCAGTTGTCGGACGCGTGGCGCGACAGCGTGCGCGGCAACATGACCATCGGCGCCGACTGGGGCCTGAACCTGCAAGCGGGCGTAAAGAATGCTCCGCCGGTGCTGGCCGGGTCGTTCCACGTGTTCCGCGAACAGGGCGACATCACCATCATCGGCGCCGACCTGTCGCAGCCGCTGGGCCTGAAAACCCTGGACGCGCGCGCCACCGTCAACGACGGCGCGCTGCGGGTAGAACTCAATGTCGATGGCACCCGCGTGGGCCAGGCGCGCCTGGACGGTACCGCCCAGCTGCGCGACGGCCGCCTGGCCAACGACAGCCCGTTCACCGTGACCGGCAGCGCCAATATGGGTTCGCTGGCGTGGCTGGCGCCCCTGGCCGGCCAGCCGGGACTGGAAATCGACGGCATCCTCAAGCTGGCGCTTGATGGCAGCGGCACCATCGGCGCGCCGCAGCTCACCGGCGACATCAACGGCCAGAAGCTGGTGGTCAACCTGCCCGACCAGGGCATCAAGCTGCGCAACGGCGTGCTGCAGGCGCGCCTGACCGGCGACCAGTTGCAGCTGCAAACGCTGAGCTTTGAAGGCCAGCAGGGCCGCGCCCAGGCCGATGGCTGGATCCGTTACGCCGGCAATGAAGCGACCATGCAGCTGAAACTGACCGCCGACAAGCTCGAAGTGCTGTCGCGCCCCGATCGCCTGCTGGTGCTGAGCGGCCAGAGCACGCTGGTGCGCGACGCCAAACACTTCCAGCTCGACGGCAAATTCCGCGCCGACCGCGCGAATATCGAGCTGGGCGACGAAAACGCGCCCACGCTCTCGAACGACGTGGTCGTCCTCGGCAAGGGTGCGGCCGCACCGGCCACCAAGCCGGCGCAGGGCCTGCCGCTGAATATCGACGTCGAGGCCGACCTGGGCGACTCGTTCAAACTCAAGGGCATGGGCATCGAAACCGAGCTGGCCGGTGCGGTGCGGGTGCGCATCACCGACCGCCGTCCGCCGCGCGTCAATGGTTCGATCCGGGTGGTGGGCGGCACGTACGCGGCGTATGGCCAGAAGCTGGCGATCGACCGTGGCGTGATCAACTTCACCGGCGCCTACGACAATCCGGGCCTGAACATCGTGGCCGTGCGCCGCCGTCCCGAAGGCGAGCCTTTGAGCGAGACCAACGTGGAGGCGGGGGTGGAAGTGCGCGGCACGGCGCTGGCGCCTTCGGCCAAGCTGATCTCCACGCCCACGGTACCGGACAGCGACAAGCTGTCCTGGCTGGTGCTGGGCCACGGCATCGAAAATACCGAGGGCAACGACATGGCGCTCTTGAGCACCGCGGCCGGCGCGCTATTCGGCGGCAAAGGCCAGGGCAAGCTGGCCAGTTCGCTGGGGCTCGACGAACTGGGCGTGGGGCAGGCATCGGGCAGCGCTGCCGGTGCGGCCACCGGCTTGCAGAACACCGTGGTCACGGTGGGCAAGCGCATTTCGTCGCGCGCCTACCTGAGTTTTGAACAGGGTGCGGGCACAGCGACCAGCCTGGTCAAACTCAAGTACAAACTCAATCCGCGCATCTCGCTGCAGTTCCAGACCGGGACCAATAATGCGCTTGATGTGTTATATAGCTGGGCGTTCGACTAACTCCGGGGCTGGGCGTTCTTGACGTACTTCTCCAGCCACGCATTGGTCTCATACAGCATGTGCATGATCGATTCCCGCGCCCGGTAGGCGTGGGATTCGTTCGGCAGCATCACCAGCCGCGCCGTCCCGCCCAATCCCTTGATCGCCTGGAACATCCGTTCGCTTTGCAACGGGAACGTGCCGGAGTTGCTGTCTTCCGCGCCGTGGATCAGCAGCATCGCATCCTTGATGCGGTCCGCGTGGTTGAACGGCGACATGGCCTGGTACACGGCCGGCGCCTGCCAGTACGGCCGCTCTTCCGACTGGAAGCCGAACGGCGTCAAGGTGCGGTTGTACGCGCCGCTACGGGCGATTCCCGCCCGGAACAGCCGCGTATGGGCCAGCAGATTGCCGGTCATGAAAGCGCCGTACGAGTGGCCGCCGATGGCCAGCCGTTCGCGGTCGCCCACGCCGCGCCGCACCACCTCCTCCACTGCCGCTTGCGCATCGGCCACCAGCTGCGCCAGGTACGTGTCGTTCGGTTCTTCCTCGCCATTGCCGATGATCGGGAACGACGGGTTGTCCAGCACCGCGTAACCCATGGCCAGGTACGCCGCCGGGCCCCAGTAGCTGACCGCGTTGAAACGGTACGGCGAACCGGTGGTCTGGCTGGCCGCGCCGGCCGACTTGAACTCCTGCGGGTATGCCCACATCAGCAGCGGCAACGGGCCGTCGCGCGCGGCGTCGTAACCGGGCGGCAGCATCAGGGTGGCCGTCAGCTCCACGCCGTCGTGGCGCGGGTAGCGGATCTGCTCCTTGTGGATGTCGCGCAGCTGCGGCGTGGGATGGGGATAATGCGTAAGCGCGCGCAGTTGGCGGTCGTCCGGCTTGGTCAGATCGCGCAAGTAATAATTGGGACGCTCGAGGGGCGACTCGCGCGTGGTGAGCAGCAGCGTGCCATCGTCGTTCAACACCGCCGCGACGTTTTCAAAGTATGGCGCCTGGCTCTGGAACAGCCGCTTTTTTTCGCGCGTGGTCAGGCTCAGGCGATCGAGGAACGGGCGGTCGCCTTCGGGCGTGGCGCCGGCGCCGTCGAGCAGGATGGTGGTGTTGGGGCCGATCAGCAGGAGCGGGAAGCCGCTGGCGTCGGCACGCATCACCGGCGAGCCGGGGCTGTTGTAGCGGTCTTCGTAGGAGCCGGAGTGAATCAGTTCGGGCGGCGTGGACAGGTGACCGGGAGCGATCATCCACTGCCGGTACTGGCGCGTTTTGTGCCAGCGCTCGTTGACCAGCGCCACGTCTTCGCGGCCCCACGCCACGCCGCCGTAGCGCATCGACAGGCGCGCCAGCACCAGCGGCGGCGCATGGAACGGCGCCGCGTGCAGGTACACCAGGTCGCGCACGCCGTCCGGTACGTCGCGCGCGGGGTCGCCGCCGTCCTGCGCCTCGGCCCAGACCAGCGACGCCGGTGCGTCGGCCCGCCATGACACGTGGCGCACGCCGCTTGATGCCGCATCGTTCCCCGGCGGCAGGCCTTCTTCGAGCGGCAGGTTGGCCACCGTGTGCAGCAGCCTGCCGTGCAGGTCGCGCACTTCCACCCGCTCGCCAAAGCTCGATGCGGTGACAATATACGAGTATGGGCGCGTCACGCTGTGCGTGAGCAGGTACTCGCCGCCCGGCGCCACCGAGGTGCGCGAAAACTGGCCCGGCTCGCCGATCGGACGCGCCTTGCCATCTAGGCTCAACAACACCATCTGCACCGTGATGTAGTACTCGAACAGGCGCGCGTCGTCCTCGTTGCGCAGCAGGTCCTGGTAGGTGCGCAGCTGGCGCACCGTGCCATCGGCTTCGCTGTCCTGCAGGATCGGCCCGGCCGGCACGCCGTTCGCCTGCGGCGGCTTGCCGATGCCCACCGGACGCCAGTGCACCAGCAGGCCGCTGCTGTCGGGCAGCCAGTTGAAGCCGCGCGTGAGTACGGCCGACAGAGGCTGCGGCGACAGCTTGCGCGCACGACGCGCGGCGATATCGACCAGCCACAGTTCCACTGCGCCCGTGTCTTCGCCCACGCCGCCCGCGCCATCATTGAGCGCCACGTGGGTAAAAGCGAGATGGCGCTGGTCGGGCGACCAGCTCAGGTCCGACAGCCGCAGGTCCGGCGGCAGGCCGGCAATCGCGCTTTCCTCGTGGCTGGCGATATCGAGCAGCGACAGGCCGGTGCCGAACGAGAAGCGCGAACCGGCATACGTGCGCGGGTTGATGCGCAAGCCGGCCAGTTTCAGTTCGGGTTGCGCCACCTCGGCAATGCCGGGCAGCGCGGGCGTTTGCACCACGGCAGCGGTGTCGCGGCGCGGGCTCAGGCTCAGTGCCGGCGCACGCGGCGCATCGACAATCGCCTGCAAAGGTTCGGGGGGCAGGCGGTAGCCGGTGTCGGACGCGCCCTGTTGCGGCGAGGCGGCCATCAGGCCGGGGGTTGCGGACGGCACGGTGCGTTGTTGTTTCATGGAGGTCCTTTCCAGTAGCCGGCGACGCGGGCGCTGCTCGAGCCCAGTGCCTGGGTCGAGTGTGCCGGGTTGAGTGTGCTTATGCTAACCGTGAATGTCAATCGCCGGGCACACTACTCTGGCGTACAATCGCTGTTCTCGAAAAACCGCTGTGGGCAGATTATGGAAATGACTACTATTGTGCTGTTGCTGCTGGTGCCGGTGGCCGTGTGGCGCATCTACTCGCGCCTGAAAGCCATGCTGGTGCGCACCCAGTCCGAGCTGTGGAAGCACTACACGATGGCCGGCATCATGGCCGCCGCGCTGCTGGTGCTGCTGGTGCTCTCGATCGGCAAATGGCCGGCGCTGGGCGCGCTGGTGGCCGGCGCCGCGCTGGGCGCCTGGCTTGGCCAGCGCCAGTTCGGCCTGACGCGCCTGCGCAACCTGCCGGAAGGCTTTTTCTATACGCCCGACCGCCGCCTTCCACTGTTAATCATCATGCTGTTCGTCAGCCGCCTGATTTACCGCCTGTTCGAGGCGTACCTGCATATGCACGACGGTATCGCGCTCGACCCGGACTTCCTCGGCAGCCCGGTCACCACCGTGGTCTTCGGCCTGCTGGCGGGCTTTTATCTGACCTACAGCGTGCTGCTGGTACGCTGGCACAAGAGCCAGACGCCATTACCGAAGCCGATCAACATCTTCGATATCAAGTAAAAAAAAGGGGCGAGGAGTGAAGACTCCCTGCCCCTTTTACCATCCAGCCTTATAGCCGTCAGACGGCTTTGGCGGCTGCCTTGCCAGCTTCCACATCCGCCGCCCGCCGTTGCAGCACGAAGATCGGCTGCGCCCACTGGGTGTCCTTCTTCTTTTTGCTGGTGATCAGCGTCAGTTCCGAAGGATCGTAGACGTCGGTGTTGTGCGTGAGCGGCGTCGTCATCAGGTACTGGGCATCGGTGTTCTTCAGGAACTCGCCCACCAGCTGGATGTTGCGGATATCGAGGTGGGCAAACGGTTCGTCGATGAACACGAAGCCGCCGGAACCCTCTTCCGATTTCAGCAGCGCGATCAGGAGCACCAGCGACTTCATCACCTGCTGGCCGCCCGACGCTTCGCCGTCGTTCATGCCGATGATGCCCTTGCCGTCGAACTTGAAGCGCACGTGCAGGCCGGCCTGCGACAGCAGCACATCGTCGTTTTCCAGCTTGACCGGATCGGCGTGCACCTCGATGCCGGCCAGTTCGCCGAGCTCCTTGATGTTCTTCGAATAGGTCTTGATGGTGTAGCGCAGCCGCTCCATGTAGGCCCCGCGCGCGTTGCCGGTGGCTTCGATGGCGCGGTTGTTCTGGTAGCGGCGCTCTTCGGTTTCCGACTGGCGCCCGCTCAGTTGCTCGTTCAGGCGCGTGTACTGGTCGATCACAGTGGCATCGAGTTCCCAGTCGCTGCGGGCGAGACTCGCTTCGAGCGTATGCAGGCGCAGCGTGACCTGGTGCGTGTTCTGGTGCTCGGCCACCAGCGCCAGGCGGCGCTCGAGGCGGCGCCAGGCCTTGGGCAGGTGGCGCCAGTTCTTGCGCAGCGTGAGCAAGGCGCGCGCGTGGTCGGCGCGCTGCTCGATCTGGCGTTTCAGGTTCAGGCGCGTACCCGCTTCCGCTTCCGACAGGGCAAAGCGCGCGTTCTGGCACGTGGTGTCGGCACGGGTGCGCGCCACCACGGCGCTCTTGATCAGGTTTTGCAGCTCGCCCAGGCGGCTGCCCACTTCCGTGCGCTCGGCGCGCAGCGGCACCGCGTTGCGCGCCGCTTCCTCGAATTCGTCGTGACGCGCCGCCATTTCCTTGGCTGCATCCACGCCCGCCAGGCGGGTTTTGAGCGCGCTGATTTCGGACGCCAGTTTCGATACCGCCAGGGTCAGCGTATCTTCCTGTGCTTCCAGCGCCGGCAGCGCTTTCTGGATTGCTTCCATGCGCTGGGTGCGGCCGGCCGTGCCGAAGCGGTAGCGCGAGGCTTCCACGAACAGCGAGCGGCCACCGCGGCGTTCGCGGTGATAGGCCTCGGGCGTGATCCACTCGTCGTTGTTACCGAGCCTGGCGCCGGCATCGACGCTATCGACGCGGGTGATGCGCGAGAGCTGTTCGACCAGCCACGCTGGCACCTTGGCAGCGAATTTGACCACCGACATCAGGCTGTCGTCGCGGGTACTTTGGGCGTTGACCAGGTCGGTGACGATGAAGTGGCGATAGCGCTCTTTTTCCGCCAGGCGGTAGGCCGAGGTGGCGTCGCCGGCTTTATCGAGCAGCACCACCGACGCGTAACCACCGAGCACACCTTCGACCGCGCCTTGCCAGCGCGGGTCGGTCACTTCGACGATGTCGGACAGCATGGCGTGGCTGATGCCGGCGTCGTTGAGCGCGCGGCGCATGCTGCGCTGTGCTTCCGGCTCCGGCATCGCGGTCTTGCCCTGCAGCGCCGAGATGGTGGCCATTTCGCCGGCGATTTTCGAGGCGACCGCATCGCGCGCGTTGCGCTGGCGCGCCAGCTCGATTTCCTTCTCTTGCAGCTGCTGCGCCACTTCGGCCAGGTCGGCGCCGGAATCGGCGGCCAGCTTTTGCAGGCGCGCCTTTTGTTCGAGCAGGCTGTCGAGCGGTTTAAGTTTGCCGTTGATCAGGTTCAGGCGCGATTGCAGCGACGTCGATTCCTGTTCCAGCACCGTCTCGTGCTGCTGCGCCTCGGTCAGCGCCTTGGCAAAACTGGTCACCGCGTGGCGCTTGTCGGCCAGTTGGGCGTCGGCCTGCTGCAATGGCTTACGGGCTTCGCGCAGTTGGCGGCTGATATTGCCCTGCTTTTCGCGCGCCTCGTGGTACTCCAAGGTAGGCAGCGCTTCCTCCTGCAGGTTGCGGCGCTCCTTGTTCAGGTCTTCCCATTGATGGTAGTTGGCCACGCGCAGGCGCAGGCCTTCCAGGTTGGTCTTGGACGCGTCGAGTTCCGCCTCGAAGCGTTTCAGTTCTTCCTCGGTGTCGCGCTGGTGGCGCTTGGCTTCGTCGTAGGCGTCGAGCACCTCCTTGTCGCCGAACACCTGGAACACCAGGTCGAGCAGCTGGCGCGGTGCGTATTCGCACAGCTTGTCGGTCTCGCCCTGCTCCAGGGCCAGGACCTTGGCCATGGCCGGCGACAGGCCGGCGTTGGCCAGGCGCTTGCGGTAGTTTTCCACGCCGAGCCAGTCGTTGCCGACGTCGCCGATGTCTTCGATCTGCACGTTACCGGGCCGCATCAGGTACTGGCGCTTCCAGTCGCCGCCGTTCTTCTGGATCTGGCAGAACAGCGTGACTTCGTCGTCGCTGAAAAAGCCGGAGCTGCGGAACGGGCGGTTCGACAATTGCCGGCCGACCGCCTTGTTATCGACCACTGCGCGCAGCCAGGCCGTTTGCTGGCCGCTGTGACGCGCATAGTGCTTGTAGGTGCGGCCCATCGAGCAATCGAGGCCGAACAGGGTGCGCAGCGCGTCGAGCAGCGTGGTTTTTCCGGAACCGTTCTGGCCGGCGATGGTGATGATCTTGGCGTCGAGCGGGATGTTCTTGATGCGCTGCCAGTAATCCCAGTGGACCAGCTCCAGCGATTTGATATGAAACATGGCTTAATCCTTGGGTGGTTCTTGGGTGTCTTGCGGGTCTTCAAAGGGCACATCGAAGACCGGCACGGCATTGCCATCGGCGTCGTAGTCGGGGTTTTCCATCTCCGGCTCGATCGTTTCCACGGCGTTCGGCGCATCGTCCTCGTACGCGCGCGGCTTCGGTGTGCGGCGCGGCACGGCCATCTCCTGCGGCGGCGTGCGTTTGAAGACGTCGGCCAGCGCGCCGTTGATGATGCGTTCTTTCAGCAGGTCGGTATCCATCAACAAATCGAGCAGCGGGCCTTCGAGCACCACGTCGCCACGGCGTTCGATGAAACCGAGCTTGGCCAGGATGGACAGGTTCATGTCCAGCCGGGTCTTTTTACCGAGCTTGTCGCCGAAGTCGGCCAGCAGCGCCTTGTAGGCGATGCCGATCGAGGTGTCTTCGGCGCGCGGCAGCGGGCGCTCGGTGCCGAACATGTCGTTCTGCTTGTCGTCCGCGTGCTGGTGGTTTTCCTGGCGCTCGCGCTTGGGCAGAATGATCTGCGCCCACAGCACGACCAGCAGGGCCACGCCGTCGCGCGACAGGCCGAAGTTATTGTTCTGCCAGACGTCCTTGGCGCCGAAAATCTTCGGTTCGATATTGCGCGTCAGGGCCACGGTCACATGGTCGGCATACACGTTGTCGAGCAGTTTCAGGCCCACGGCCAGCAGGCGCGCATCGACTTCGATGCGGAACTGTTCGTCAGCGAGCGCGCGCTTGACCAGGCGGTCGTCGCGGCGCAGGGTCTGATGCGCGAGCAGGCGCGCGATCAGGATTTGTGCATCATCATTCATCGGACTTGTCGCCTTCCGGGTTCAAAGACAGGGTAAGCGAAGCGAGGGACATCGCCGCGACGTGCAGGTCGGGCAGTTGTACCATTTCGTCGCTCGGAGTAAACGTCACGGGCAGGCGCGCCAGGTCGCCGGTGGCGCCTTGCAGGCGCGCTTCGTCGGCGTCGCCCAGCAGCGGCAGCATCGAGGCGCGGTACGACGCCACGGCAAACGACGCCGGCAGCAGCGATTCGTGCACCTGGATCGAGGGCGCCGCACCGTCCACGCTGGCGGGGAATTTGCCGGGCGCGGTAAAGTCGGCCAGGCGGGCCAGCCATTCGTCGAGTTCTTTTTGCATCGGTGGTCCGTCGCTGATGGTGGTGGGCGCGTCTTCGCCGCTGGGCAGACCGCCCTGCACCGCGCTGGCGGCGCGGTCGGACAGCAGTTCGGCTTCGGCCACGTCGATCATCTCCGCCGGCGTAATAAACTGCGGCACCACCGGCAGGTCGATGGCGCCCACGGCCAGCGAGGCCAGGTCGTCATGCAGCAGCAGCCAGCGCTTGATGTCGGTGGTGGACAGGCCGGACTGGCCCAGGTGCACGCGCTGGCGCTCGATCTGGTTCAGCGCGCGCGAGAACATGCCCTGCATATTCAATAGCGACGACTGCGCGCGGCCAATCGCTTGCGCTGCGCGGTGCGTGGCGTGGTCGGCGTTTTCGTCGCTGGTGATCGCGCGCAGGATCTCGGATCCCTTCTCCACCCAGTCGCACGCCACGTGCCACTTCGCCTGCGATTCGCGCAGGCGGAACTCGGAGCCGGAAGCGATGGCGTCGGCGAATTCCTCGGTCAGCTCCACCAGGCGGCCCAGCAGGTGGTGCAGCTGCTCCACCGTGACGCCGCCCATCATTTGCGAGCCGGCCACCTGCGACAGCAGGTAGCCCATGTCAGCCGGGTCTTCCTCTTTGCCCATGGCCAGCAGCGCGTCGATGGCGGACAGCACGTTGCGCGCCATCGGCGTGACGCGATAGACGGCCTGCTGCGGATCCCACGCCAGCAACTGGTTGGTGCGCAGCCGCATCAGCACCGTTTCCAGGCTTTCCGGCAGCAGGTAGGCCAGGCGGGTGTTGATGTCCGGACGCGTAAAGCTGGCCGACGCCGTGTCGGACGCCAGCTCGCGCAGCACCAGCAGGCGCACCAGCACGCCGTCGAAACCGCCGTGGAACAGCGCCGTAAACACTTGCAGCAGCGGCTGCGCGCGTTTCAGGTGGTAGACCTGCTCGATTTCATCGGCCGAGATATTGGGCTTGAAGTGGGCCTGCAGGCCGTCCTGTTGCGAGTCCAGCGCCGGGTCGGGCGCGGACTCGGTTGTCATAGTTTCTATCATTCTTTGCCATGTTGGTCGCAACAATCACCGCATTAAGCAGCCTGCCGGACTTGGGATCCTCAGCTGCTCGCGGGGGCGACAGTATAGCAGTTGCGATCTTGCGCTTACTTTTTGGCGAATTTATCAAGTGTCTGGTCCACGTAGTCGCCATCGGTGTCCTTGAACACCACGCGCACCGGGTACCAGTCCATGGACGGCGCCAGCCAAAGGTCCACCTGCGAATCCTTGTCGTCGGTCTGCTGGCGCACCAGGTGCAGCGCGCTGATCTCGTTGCCGCCCACGGTGATGTTTTCGGTCTTGAGCACCTTGAACACCCACTGCTCGGCGTTGCGGCGCGCGGCGACAAAGTACGCCCACTCGCTGCCGGGCTTGAATTTATCGGGCGTGGCGCGGGCGTTGGCGGCCAGTTGCCACTGGATGCTCACCCGGTCCTGCTCGCCGCCCTTGATCGGATAGGTTTCGTCGCCCACGCTGAAGCTGATGATTTTCGTGTCGCGCTTGAACGTGGCGGTGGTGGCTTCCTTGCGGAAGCGCTTTTCCATGAACGACACCGGCGCCAGGCCGTAGTCGTCGATGGCGCCCTCGCTGCGGGTTTCCAGTATCTTGCCGAAGATCGGCGCGCGGCTTTCGGCCGCCACCGAGTACGTGCCGTCCCCGGCGCGCCACTGCACGGTGGCCGTGCCGTTGATGGTGAGACCGTGCTGCTTGGCCTTGATGGCGTAGGTCAGGTCCGCCGACGGCGGCGCGCTGAAGGGACGCTTGACGGCGGCGTGCTCGCTGTCGGCAGCATGGGCGCCGGTGGCAACTGTGCCCAGCGCCAGCATGGCGGCCACGCTCAGCGCGTAAAAAGTATGGTTGATTGTCATATCATTGTCCGGTAGTTGTTATTCTGGAGACGGTCTGCGTGGTGAGCGCGCCGCTCGCTTCGGTATTGCGTATCTGGACCGGGTACCACTGCATGCCCGGCGCCAGCCAGATGTCGAGCCGCGACGAATACGTGCCCGGCTTCGGTGGCCGCGTCAGGTGCCAGGTGACCAGCTTGCCCATCTTCGTGTTCAGTTCATCTTCGCCCACCAGCTGGAAGCGGAACAGGGCGGCTTCCTTGTCCTCCCCTACCTGGATGTCGATGTCGCCGCCAAACTGGTTGATGTCGGCGCGGCCAATGCCGGCCAGCTGGAACGGCACCGTGGCCTTGTCCTGCGCGCCGGCCAGCAGCGGGTAGCTGCGGTCGGAGGCCGAGAACGAGATCGTGTTCGCACCAGCCACATTGCCGCCGCCATTGCGGTTGAAGTGGGTGGCGGTCTCGGACCGGCGCGCGCGCTTTTCGGTGGCTTTTTCGGGCGCGATGCCATGGTCGTCAATGGCGCCCTCGCTGCGCAGCACCAGCAGGTTCAGGCGCGTGACCAGCAGGCTCACGCCCGCTTCCACCGACGCCCGGTAACGGCTGCCGTCAGTATGCCATGTCATCACGGCAGACCCTGTCCATTTGGTGCCGTCGGCGTCCACCCGCGCCACGTCCATGTCGAACGTGGCCGATGGCGGCAACTCCACCTTGTAGCGGCGCCCGCCCTGCGGGACCGGTTCGGCGGCCGCCGGCGCGGGTGCGCTGGTGGTCGTGTCAGGCGCTGCTGCCGGTCCCTGGGTCGCCGCCGGCTCGGGCGCGTGCGCCAGTTCCAGGTCGGCGGTGTCGATGGCCGATGCAGGCGCTGCGCTGTCCACCGGCGTGATGGCGGCTCCCGCCTGCGCCTGCGCTGGCACCGGCGCACGCGGCCTGGCAAAGGCCGGGCTGGCGACGGGCGGCTTGGCGGGCGGCTTGGCAGGCGTTTTGACGGCAGGCGGCATGGCGGCAGCATCAAGCGGCGCGATCTCCCGCAACGGCGCGCTGGCCACGCGCGGCGGCAGTGTCAGGCGCACTTGCGCGGTCACCACCGACGGCGACGCGTTGACGGTGGCCGATGCCGCCAAGTGGCTTGCGGCCCAGTCGATCGCCAGTCCGTGCAGCACCACCGTGGCCGCGCAGAACAGCACCATGCGGCGGCGTTGGGAAAGGAAGGAGGCGATCGTCATGGCGCTAGTTTAACGTGTCCGGCCGAATGCTTCCGGCGCGGCGTTTGCATGGCGGTTGCCGGCAGCAAGCAACGTTGCCAGAAAACTTTGATCGGTACCGCGTTATCTGCTACGCTGAACCAACTACTACAGGAGACTTTCATGGCCCAACCGCAGATGCCGCACATTCCCGGCGCAGCAGTGATGAACGACACGCTCGATTTCGTGAAGAACCTGTGGGGTAGCATGGGCGTGCCCGGCCTGACCACGCCCACCCTGTCGGTCGATGAACTGGACAAGAAGATCAACGACCTGAAGGCGGTCGAGGCGTGGCTCAACCTGAATATGAGCATGCTGCGCGGTAGCATCCAGGCGCTCGAGGTACAGCGCAACACCATCGCCACGCTCAAGTCGGTGGGCGCCAGCCTGGCCGCCGCCGTCAATCAGGGCACCGCGCCAGGGCAGGCGCCGACCGCCGATCACAAATCGATCTTCGACGCCAACCCGTACACCTCGGCCTTCTTCCAGCATGCGCGCGAAGCGGACAAGCAAAAGCCGGCCGCCGAGCAGCCACCGCCACCACCTGCCCCGGAACCCAAGGCAGCAGCACCGGCGGCGGAAACGCCGAAGCAGGCTGACGCCACCGCCGGCGCAGCCGCGCTGTGGTGGAATCTGCTGCAGGATCAGTTCAAGCAGGCGGTATCGACCGCTGCGGCATCGGAATCGATGATGGCCGAGACAGCAGCGAAGTTCGCTGCCGCAGCGACGGCCAAGCCGCCAACCGAAGCTGTGCCACCAGCCACCGAGGCGCCGGAGCCGGCACCGGACAAAAAGCCCGCAGCCAAGCGCGCCGAACCCAAACCTTCGGCCAAATCAGTCAAACCGACAGCAGGGAAGTAGAAGCCAAGAGCGGCTGAGAAACCTCCAGAGCGAGGCGCAGCGACGAAGACAGTACGAAAGTACGGCGAGGCGCTGCAACGAAGCTATGGAGGATTTATCAGGCGCTCGACAAGCCAAGAGCGGCTGAGAAACCTCCAGAGCGAGGCGCAGCGACGAAGACAGTACGAAAGTACGGCGAGGCGCTGCAACGAAGCTATGGAGGCTTTATCAGGCGCTATGCCAAGCGTAAAATTCTGATTGCATCGATCAGTCCATCGGCTTGGCGCGTGACCTTTTGGACGTCGATCAAACCTTCTTCTTCGAGCAGCTTGGCGCTGTCGAGGGCGCCCTGGAAGCTCTCGATGGTGTCACCCTTGGCGGCGACCGGTTTTACCCAGGCTACGCTGCCGACCTTCATTTTCGTATAGACTTCTTTTGCGATATCGCGCATAAATTTACATCCTCTCTCTTGGTGGTGCGTACTTGATTGCCGCACCTGTTTTAATTCATCTAAACGGTTTAGCGGTCCGGGACCGCGCCGTTGGCCGCCTCGTATTCGCTGGCGGCGGCTGCCGCCACCACGCCGGACACCGGCGCCAGCAGCGCCAGTTGTTCCATCAGCTGGGCAAAGCGCGGCTGGCCAGGGGCGATGGCATCGACATGCATCAGCACCTCGATCGCCTCGTCGGCCAGTTCGCGCACGTAACCGGTTTGCTGCAGGCGCGAGATCAGGATCTGCGCCGAATTGAACAGGATGCGCATATTGTGCGGCAGCGCGTGGCGCGCCACGCGCATCCAGTCGATGGCCTCTTGCAGCCGCTCGGACTTCCACAGCAGCACGCCCTTGTTCATCATGTCGGCCGCTTCCTTGCGCGAGGAGCGGATCAGCTCCGTGCCCTCGTCGCCCATGCGCGCCTTGTCGAAAATCTTCTGCAACTCGTCCATCAACGGCACGTTATCATGGTTGTTGCGCGCAATGTAGCACAGCAGTACCACCGGCGCTTCCTTCACGCCCACCGCGAACAGCAGGGTCGCCATGTCCAGGCACGTGGCGGTGTCGGGACGGTGACGGCTTTCGTCGGCCAGCATGGCTTCCAGCTCGTCGCCCGATTTGCGCGCGCGCCGGAAGTCGCCCGTCTCGTGGTACACCAGGCCCTCGGTGATCTTGGCGCGCAAGGTGACCTGGTCGCCGCCGAACTGGTGGACCGCCGCGTTGAGCAGGCGGATCGCTTCCTTGGTGTCGTTCTTCTTGCCGCACACGCGCGCCATGCCGAAGTATGCATCGACCGTCTTGGCCACCGAGTACTCGCCGATATCGATACACTTGCGGAACGCCCGCTCCGCCACCGGGATGTTCTCGAGCCGCAGCGCGGTCTGGCCCAGCGTGCGCTGGCGCGGCACCGAGTTGGGCGACAGCTTGGCCGCCTTTTGCAGCACGTCGAATGCTTCCTCGTGCTTGCCCTGCAACTGGAACGCCTGCGCCAGCTGATCGAAAGCGTCGATATAGAAGCGGTTGTCGGCGATCACCGCCTGGAACATCTTCTGCGCCTCCTCCACCTCGCCGTCGTGCATCATGATCTTGGCCAGGCCGCAGCGCGCCCAGTTGTAGTCGCGCTCTTCGAGCACCTGTTCGTACACCTTGCGCGCACCCAGCGGGTCGCCGGCCTTGAGCTGCAAGGTGGCCTTCATGCGCAGCAGGTCGATCGCGTGCAGCGGGTTGACGGGAATCTGTTCCTCGCACAGGCGCGCTGCGCGCAGGTAGTCCTTGTCGGCGTAAGCCTGGTCGATTTCGCTGAATATCTGCTTCTTGATCCACACCCGATTGAGGCGCGTGAGCAGCACGCCTTCGGTGATCGGCTTGATGATGTAGGCGTCGGGCTGGTGCTCGGCCGCGCCCATCACCGACTCCACGCTTTTTTCGGCGGAGACCATCAGCCACACGCTGCTGGGCAGAATCAGGTTGCGGATGCGCGCTTCTTCAAGTACCTGCTGGCCGTTCTTGCCGTCGCCCAGGTTGTAATCGCACAGCACCACGTCGTAGCGGGTTTTGGCCAGCAACATCATGCCCTCGCCGCCGCTGGCCGCCTGGTCGATATGCTTGGCGCCCAGGTTGCGCAGCGACTCGCGCAGCAGTTGGCGGATGCCAACGAAATCGTCGACGATCAGGTAGCGCTTCGCGCCCCAGTCGATCTCGCCGTCGCTCTGTACCATGGCTGTCATGGCAGCCGCAGGACGAAGCAGCCGCCGCCCAGCTCACCACCATTTTCCAGGGCGATGGCGCCGGTGCGCTGGCGGTGGCGGTGCATGCGCGCCACCTCGCTGGAAAAGTACAGGCCCAAGCCGCTGCTGTTGCTGGAGAAGCGCACCTGCACGTCACGCACGTCCATGGCTTGCGCGCCGGCTGCCAGCATCGTCGGCGGGAAACCGTCGCCATTGTCTTCCACCCGCAGTTCCAGGTAGTCGCCGTCCACCCGCACCGACAGCCGGATGCGATCGCGCGTGTAGCGGATGGCGTTGTTGATGGCGTGGACCAGCACCCCGATCACCAGTTCTTCGTCAAAGGTCCAGATGGCGTCCGGCGCAAAGTCGGTTTCAAAGGCGATGCCGCGCGATTGCAGCAGGATGCGCGCCTGCCCTTCCACCTGCTCGACCAGTTCGCGCACGCTGCGCGGGCCGGGATCGAACGGGTAGCCGGGCTTGCCCACTTCCTTGTACAAGGCAAGCAACTGGATCAGGCTGTCGTTCAGGCGGCGCGTCTGGTACAGCATCTGGCCCAGTTGCTGGTACTGCGCCGGCTCGGGGGCGGCGGGGACAGGTGCAGCTGCGGTCGCAGGGACGTTGGTCAGCAGGTGTTCAAGCGTGCCACTCAAGACGCTGATCGAATTTTTCATGTCGTGCACGGTCGACGCCAGGAACATCAGCAGTTCCGGCGAGCCTTGATAGTGCTGGGACAAGTCGTCATCCATCGCGTCGCTCTCCGTGGATTCAAACCGGGATTATAACGCACGGTTTGCGGGCGGAACCCGGCGGTTGCAGGGCTACTGGCTGCGGCGCCGCTGCTTGAGCAGGAAGCGGCCGGGGTCGAGCGCCTCTGCCAGCGCAGCCTCGACCGGCGCGGGCGCGCCTTCCAGTTGCGACACCAGCAGTTCGGCCATCAGCGGCGCCCAGATCAGGCCGCGCGACGCATAGCCGAGCAGGCCGTACAGGCCCGGGTGGCGTGGCACGTCGCGCAGGTGCTCCAGGCGACCGGCCGATTCGACATCCGGCAGCGCGCCGGCCAGCGGCAGGCGGTCCGGCGCGGCGCTGCGAAAGCCCACCCGGCCGGCCAGCGGCGCGGTATCGATCAGGGCCGCCACGTGCGTACCCGGCACGATCTCCGCCAGCCGCGCCAGGTTTTCCCGCTGGCTGCTGGCGCGCAGTGCACGGTCGTCGTCATTGTCGTAGGTGGCGCCAGCGCAAACGATGCCGTCGGCAGCCGGCGTCACGTACGCTTCGCGGCAGACGACGAGCGGCAGTTGCGGAGCACTGGCCCCCACGGCCAGGTGGGTAACCTGGCCACGCAGCGACTGCAATGGCAGCTGGGCTGCCTGGGCGATCTGCACGGCGCCAGCGCCGTTGGCCAGGATCACCGTGGGCGCTTGCGCCAGCAAGGTACCGCCGGCGCCCTCCACCAGCCATTCGCCGTCACCGGTGCGGCGCAAAGTGATCGCCTCGCTGCAAAACACGCGCTGCAGGCGGTCACCGCAGGCGTCCAGCATGGCCGCGCACAACGACGACGGTCGCGCCCAGCCGCCTTGCGCGAACAGCCAGCCGCCGTGCGGTGTGGGGCCGCCCAGCAGCGCACCCGCTTCCGTCGCGTCGGCCCAGCGTGCGTACGCCGGCGGATAGTTCCAATGGTCGAGCACCGCGCGCTGGACGGCGGCGTGGCCGGCATCGCGCGCCAGTTGCAGTACGCCGCAGTCGGCGCCGATGAAGGCGTTGCCCACGCCGCCCAGCCGGCGCCACTCGCGCAGCGCGAACAGGTAGGCGGCGCGCGCCAGGCGGGTGGGAATGTTGTCGTCTTTCGACAGCAGCGGCATGAAGATGCCCGCCAGGTTGCCGGACGCCTCCTGCGCCGGCAGCGCGTGGCGCTCGATCAACGTCACCTCCCAGCCGCTGGCGCACAGGCGGCGACAGGCGCTGGCCCCCGCCAAGCCGGCGCCGATGACCACCGCGCGTTTATCGCGCAACTGTGGCGCGGCTGGGGCAGCAGGTGATGCTGCGCGAGCGACAGGCGGCGAGTGGCGGCCCCGGTACTCGGCGGCAATATCGTCACCGCCATCTACCCGGCGGCAGGCGAAACCGGCAGCAACCAAGGCCCACACCAGCAAGTCATCGGGCGCGCGCGCGTCAAGCGTGGCGCC
This sequence comes from Duganella sp. Leaf61, assembly GCF_001421905.1. Lineage (NCBI taxonomy): Bacteria > Pseudomonadati > Pseudomonadota > Betaproteobacteria > Burkholderiales > Oxalobacteraceae > Duganella > Duganella sp. Leaf61. Next base: position 260,494 of record NZ_LMLM01000031.1, on the reverse strand, counting down.
GGGAACGGCCAGCCGCGCCAGCGTGCGCGCCTGCCCGGGCGCCAGCGCGCCGATATGAAAGGTATCGACACGGGCCAGCACCTGCGGCAGCACGGCAGTCATTTCGCCCGCCAGCAGGTCGAGCGTGACGCGGCCGTCGTCGAGGATGATGCGGTGAAAGCCAGGTACATCAAGCGGCCACAGGGCGCGCAGCTGCGGATCGGCGACGGTCGCCGCATCGGCCACGCGCGCGGTCAGCGCAAGGTAATGGAGCCGCTTGTTATCCTGCAGGTGCTGCGCGCGCGCTTGAGCAAAGCGCGCGCCGTCGCCGAATTCGGTGTCGAGAACGACGTGCGACACGGTCATCGGTGGCGGCAGAAGCAGTCGGCGTCATGGTCGTCCACCATGCCGATGCCCTGCATGTACGCATAAACGATGGTCGAACCGACAAACTTGAAGCCCAGCTTGGCCAGGTCCTTCGACAGCCGGTCCGACAGCGCGGTCTTGATGATGCGCTCCCCGGTGTTGTTGACGATGGGCTGGCCATCGACATAAGACCACAGCAGTTGATCGAGGCTGCCGCCGCCAGCGCGCAGGCGCAGGTAGGCCTGGGCGTTGGTGATGGCCGACGCTACTTTAAGGCGGTTGCGCACGATGCCGGGGTTGGCCAGTAGTTCGCCCACCTTGTCCGGGCCGTACGCGGCGATTTTTTCGGCGTCCCAGCCATCGAACGCGGCGCGGTAGGTTTCGCGCTTGTTGAGCACCGTTTCCCACGACAGGCCGGCCTGGGCGCCTTCGAGGTTCAGCATCTCGAACAGGCGCAGTTCGTCGTGGCACGGCACGCCCCACTCGGTATCGTGGTATTCCAGGTACAGAGGGTTGGTGGGCTTGGCCCAGGCGCAGCGGATGATGGTCATGATGGATTTTTGTCGGGAAGCGAACCCGCAGTATACAACTCTGCCCCCGCAACCGCGCTATAGCTCCAGGTCGATCGACAAACCGGTGCGGCGCCGTTCGCCATCGAGTTCCAGCGGGCCCGCCAGGTTGCTCACCACGCGCACTTCGCCGTCTTCCAGCGCTTGCGGCAGCGCGTGCATCAGGCGCGGGAAGAGGTCCACCGCATCGCCCTCCCCGGTGGCGTGCAGCGCGGCCCAGGCATTGCGGCCGGAGCGCTTGGCGATATACAGCCCCTGGTCGGCCAGTTCCACCACCTGCGGCCAGGACAGCAGGCGCGGTTGCTCGGGCAGGAACGGAAAACAGGCAAAGCCGATCGAGCAGGTCTTGCGCAGCTTTTCGCCGTCGGGCAGCACGAAGTCGCGTTCGGCCACGGCGCGGCGCATGCGTTCGGCCAGGGCGCCAGCTTCGTCGCGGTGGGTGGCGCGCGCCAGCACCAGGAATTCCTCGCCGCCCCAGCGGATCACGTAGTCCGATTCGCGGAATACTTCGCGCAGGCGGGCCTGCATCTGCACCAGGATCGAGTCGCCGGCGGCATGGCCGTAACGGTCGTTGACGTGCTTGAAGTGGTCCAGATCGACCATGTAGAACACCAGGTCGTTGGGCGCCTGGCGGTCGCAGTCGTTGGCGGGCCGCGGCTGGCCGCGCTGCTGCACACGCTCCTGCATATTGTCGTAGCCGCGCAAGCTCATGGCGACGTCGGCATCGACGTTGCGCAGGAAGAAGCGGCGGTTGCGCAGGCCGGTCAGCTGGTCGGTCAGGCTTACTTCTTCGAGCGCCTGGTAGGCGCGCTCGAGTTCCAGGTTCTTGTCGAGCAGCTGCTGCTGGGTGGCAGCCACCTGGCGATAGGCGCTGGCGTTGTCGAGGGCGATGGCGCCGTACGCACACAGGGTGCGGAAGATCAGCCGTTCGCGTTCGCCGTAGGCGTTGGCGCGCATCGACTGCACCGTCATCACGCCCAATACCCGCTCGCCCACGGCCAGCGGCGCGAACAGCATGCTCAGCGTGGGCAGGGTGCCGGAGATGTGGTTGACATTGGCCTCGCCCTCCTGCAGCGCGACCAGCAGCTCGCGGCGCTCGCGCACGCAGCGCGCGGAATTGGCGTCGGGGTCGTCGAGCGCCACCCGCAGCGGCGGCAACGGCCGGCCCGCTTCCACGCCAAAGGCGCTGGCCAGCCACTCGCCACCAGGCTCGATCAGGAAAATGGAGAACAGGGTGGCGTCGAGCAGACCGTGGACGTGGCGGTCCAGCGCGCGGAACACGGCCGCCGATTCCAGGTGGGCGGTGATCTCCTGCCCCACCGCGCCCAGGTTCGCCAGCGTGGCGCTGGTGCGTTGCAGGATTTCGGCGCGGCGCGCCTCGGCCGCCGCCAGTTGACGGTGGTGCTCGCCCTCGGTCTGGGCGCGCTCGGTCTGGTATTGCACCTGCATGGCGATGGCGCGGTTGGTCGCTTCGCGGCTGTGGGTAAAATCGCGCGCGGCGCCGGCCCGCAGCGCGATGGCGTAGGCGCGCTCGAAGTCGCCCACCGCCGCGTATTCGCGCGCGGTGGCGTCGAGCAGCGCGCCGGGCACGGTATAGCCGTCGATGGTGGTGGCGATGTCCAGCGCCAGCAACAGGTAGTGCAGCGGCGCGCTGGGAGCGCTCATGCCGGGCGGCGGCGCCAGCGCCGGATCGTCCGCGCTGCCCGGGCGCGCGTGGATGTCGGCCAGCACCTGCAGGGCGGCAATCTGCGCCAGCGTGTCGCCCTTGGTGCGCGCCAGCGCCAGCGCGCCCTGCGCCACGGACAAGGCCTCGCCTGCCCGGCCCAGGTGCGCCAGCGCGTGCGCCTGGCCGCGCCGCGCGCTGCTCTGGAAATCGCCCTGGCCCAGCGCGTCGCCGCGCGCGGCCAGCCGGGTGAAGCTGTCGAGCGCCGCGGCGTGGTTGCCAAGGTCGAGCGCCAGGTCGCCCTCGTATTCGAGCGCCACCGCGTAGGCGCGCGAGCCGGCCAGCGGCGCGAGCACCACCAGCGATTCGCGCAGCAGGGTTTGCGCGGCCTCGCGCTGGCCCAGCTGGCGCAAGGTTTCGGCGGTCTGCATCAGGCACATGCCGATCGACAGCGGCCAACCGGTGGGGCGCGCCAGGTCCTGGGCGCGCTGCATCCAGTCCAGCGCCGCCTCGTGGGCGTTCAGGCAGGTGAAGCCGTTGCCGATATTGGTGGCGATAATGATGGCGCGACGCAGCTGGCCGCTGGTCAGCGCGGTGTCGAAGCTGCGCATCAGGTGGCCGATGGCGCGACCGTATTCGCTGTGCTGGAAGGCGCGGGTGCCGAGAAAATCGCTGATCCAGCCGGCAGCGATGGCCGGCATGGCATCGAGGTCGGTGTCCCGCGTGGCGGTGTCGGGACGCCACGCCACTGGCCCGCCGGCGCCGTCGGTGAAGGCGGCGCAGATGCCGGCTGCGGCGCCGATGATATCGCCGCGCACCGGATCGGACGCGGCGTGTGCCGCTGCGGCCGCCTGCGCCAGCCAGCCGCTGGCGGCAATACTGTCGCCGCGGTCGTTGGCGATCCAGGCCTGCACCCAGCAGGCGTCGGCGCGGCTGCGCGCGGCGGCAACCTGTAACGACTCGGGCATGGCGGCATCGTGGTCCAGCAGTTGCAGCGCCTGGTCGGCATGGTACTGGGCGGTATCGAGTTCGCCGCGCACCCACGCGCCCTCGGCCGCCACCAGCAGCAGCCGCGCGCGCAGCACCGGCGCGTCCTGCGGCGCCACGGCCGGCAGCATCGCCTGCGCCTCGCCGGACAGCTCGCGGGCGCGCACGGGATCGCGCTGGCGCAGGTGCCAGGCCAGCGTCGCCAGGTGCGGCAGGCGCGCCATGCCGGTCAAGTCGGGCAAGGTGTTTTCCCATTGCGCCAGGTCTGCGTCGCGCACGAACATGTCCACTCGGTGATTCCTCCTGCTATTGCTGGCGGTCGGTGCCGGCCAGTTTCTGCATTATTCCACAATTTCCAGACAACACAGTTTCCTATTTGCAATTATTGTTTTTCTTCGGTTCAAAACCGGTACACGGTGGCGCAATCACTGCGCGAGGACAAAAAAAACGCCGGCCATTACCGGCCGGCGTGTGGTCGCAGCGAGAGAACGGGTCAGGAAGCGTGCTTGCTGATTTCGCTGAGGCGGATGCGCATGCTGTCGGTGGCGGCCGGGCCCGGTGCAAACATGTAATCTTCGTCATTGATGGCCAGGCCGCTGTTGGCGTCCACCAGCACCTGGTCGGCCGGTTTGCCGGTCTCGCGACTCACCACCAGCAGGCTGGCGCCTTCGGGGGCCAGGTGGTCGTTGCCCCAAGCGATGAAGGCCAGCAGCACCGGCTTGAAGTCGCGGCCCGACTTGGTGAGCACGTATTCATAGCGCGGCGGTCGGGCGCTGTACTGGCGCCGTTCCATCAGGCCGCCCTCGACCAGGCCGTTCAGGCGCCGGGTGAGCATATTGGGGGCAATCTTGAGGCTCTTCTCGAACTCGTCGAAGCGGCTCAAGCCATAGAAGGCGTCGCGCAGGATCAGGATGCTCCACCATTCGCCTACTTTGCCCAGGCTGCGGGCGATCGGGCAAGGCATGCGGCCAAAGTCGGTATGTTTCATTGTTTACTCCTCGGTTCCAGGTTTTAAATCGGAAAAAACTGCCAGACAGTCACTAAGTCGAGTTCGGTAAGAATCAGTGACTTGCATGTTTGAGGTGAAAATTTGTGAACTTTCCCGGCGGTGGATGCCGCGTGACATTGTGTGTATTTTGGTCTCTCAATTTTCTTCTCCTGTTGTGATACATGACCCGGATGTTTCTCTATGAAAACTTCGTTTTTTAGACTATCGTGACACCCCTCAAAAATAGGCTAAAAAGAGGGGTTACAAACTATCCAAATTCCACTATTTGAAGAGAAGTTGATCTCGCCTGAATTGTGTACATTGGATAGAATGTTTATGTAGGGTAAAATTCGTTTCGTTGTTACACATAAAGACAAGCACTTCCAACTGATACACACCTCACACTTCTGACAAAAATGAAACTTCTTGTTAAAGCACTTGGCCTGGCCCTGATGACGTTGCCACTGCTGGCTTCGGCCGGCACCAAGTCCGCTTCCATGCAAGTAAGTTTCACCGTCACCGACGCCTGCACCGTGCAAGCCGGCGCCACCGCCGCCAAGGCCCCCACCGTGGCCTGCCAGCTCAACGCGCCGCACCTGATGACCGCGACGCAACCAGCGCCAGCCACCTCCGCCGAGGCCGCAGCAGTGCGCCCCGCCGCCGGCGCGCAAGACTGGACCGTCTACTTCTAACCGCCAACGTCCCGGAGCGCCTGAGAAAGCCTCCACAGCAAGGCGCGGTGCTGCAACGCCGCCATGGCGGCTTTATCAGGCGCGACTAGAACGACACCGTGGCGGTCACCGTATCCTTGTAGTCTCCCGGCGACGGCGTATCCTGCGCCGGCACCATGCCATACACCGTCATCGCCTGCGCCACGCCCGTACCGGTGCCGGTCACCGCTACCGTGCCCCCGGTGCCATCGCCCCAACTGGCGCCATCGAGCCCACTGGACACCACGTAATCGACCGTCTCCGCCGTACCGGTATTGCGCATGCGCCGCGCGGTGGTGGTGGCACCATAGGTGCCGGCGCCAAGCGTGATGCGGTAGGCGGTATCCTTGCTGCACGTGACGGACAGGCTGGACGTGGTGCGCACGGCGGCAGTCAACAGCCGCGATTGCGGAAACGCCAGGTTGCCGATATTGATATTGCAATCGTTGATCACCGGTGCGCTCACCGTGAACGGAATTGCCACCGTCTGCGGGATCAGGCAGCCGAGCAGGCCCAGCGTGGCGAACTGGTAGTTCATGACCGCGCTGCCGGCGCCGAAATTCGACGTGAAATTGAGGTTGTCCGGCCCCACCGACAGGCTCGACAAGGTGGAGTCCGCCTCGAGCTTGCCGTAGATCGTGACGAACCGGTCCAGGCTGCCCGGCCCGCCGCTCTTGGTCATGGTAAACACGATGCCATTGCCCGAGGTGGTCGTCCCGGTCCAGCCGCCCCAGATCTTGGCCGGCGCGTAGGTGGCGTCGGTATACAGGTTGTAGTTGACCCGCAGCGACCCGCTCGACAACTGCCGCGACGTGGTCGCGGTCGTTGACGCGTTGCCGCTGCCGGCGCCCAGGTTCAGGCAGATGGTCGCGTTGGGCGTGAGCAGGCCGGTCAGCACGTCGGTCGCAGTCCAGGTGCAAGTGATCTTGAAGGTCGACGACGCATACACGGGTCCGGGACTGATCGAGCTGACGCTGGGGAACACGACATTGGCCGGCGTGACGGCGCAACTGTCGGCGCGCGCCTGACCGCCGCACAACATCAGCAACATCAGCAGCAACGCCGAAGACAGCAGGCGCGCCATCACTGCACGCTCCGGCACACGACCGGTCCGATAGTGGGCATGGCATTGCCCGGCTCTTTCACGTAGGCGAATTCGGCGATGCAGCGCCGCCCTTCCACCACGGCCTGCACATGGTTGAGGGGGGCCAGGTTGTCGATGAAGGCCAGGCCGTCGAAGCCGGTGACGGTGGTGGCGCCGCTTTCCACGTGTACCACCTCGAGGCCGGTTGCCAGTGGCTGGCCGGCAGCGTCGTGCAGGATCACGGTGGCAGCGGCATAGGTTTCGACCGGGAACTCCGCCACCACGCCCGAGCGCCGCGCCGGGACCACGGTCAGCGTGGTGCGGGCGATGCGCGCGTCCAGCGGCAGGCTGCTGGTGTCGATCGAGATCTGGTTCGACAGGTACGGCGTGAGATTGGGCACCAGCAAATAGCCGCTGCTGCTGGTGGTACCGATGGGCCGGTTCTCCTGCAGCACCGGCAAGCCGCCCACGCCAGCGGACACCAGCGCGAAGCCGGCGCCCACCTGGCGCGCCGCGTGCACGCTGCCATCCATCACCACCACCGAGCCGGACGCGCTGAACGCGGTTTCGCGCTTGCCGCCGCTTTCCTGCAGGAAGGCGCCCACCTGGCCGTAATTGCCGAGGTAGGTGCCCTGGGCCTGGCGCAGGGTGGCGCCGTTGTTTTCCAGCGACTGCAAGCCCCAGCCGAAGCCGCCCGCGTAATCGACCGTGCGGCCCAGCGTGAGGTTTTTCGATTGCACACCGTTCTGGCGGCCGCTGCTGGCATTGGCCGAGAGCCGGTCGCCGAAGGTGCCACTGAGGCTGAAGAATATGCCGCGCGTGTTGGCGTCGCGGAAATCGCGGTAGGCGCTCACGCTCAGGTACAGGCCGGCGCCCAGCGTGGCCGCGTACGACAGCGCCGCCACTCGCGCGGGCGGCGATACCGGCACGCGCTGGCTGATGAACGACAGGCCCAGGGTCTGGCCGCCGAACAGGCCCATGTTGATATTCACGCGGTTGCTGGCGCGCACGCCGGGGCCGCCTTCGGCAGTGCCCAGGTCGCTGTAATGGCGGCTGGCGCGCAGCGATTCCATGTCCACCGAAAAGCCCGGGCTCAGGTACTGGTAGCCGATGCTGGCCTGGGCGCCCTTGCCGCTGCCGGCGCTGGCTGCGACCGAGCCGGTCAGCACACCGATCTGGCCCATGCGCCACATGCCGCCCACGCCGCCGTTGACCACGCCGTTGCCGGCCTCGCCGTGCGCTTCCACGGTCACGCGGTCGGTCACGCCGCGCCGCATCGAGCCACTCAGCGCCGGCGAGTGATCATAATTGAAGGACTTGCTGGTGTAGTCGCGCCGCAGCACGCCCAGCTCCACCGAGTAGTCGGTCAGGCCCTCGGCCAGCAGGCGGGTATCGACATACAGCGGCACCACCGTGGTGATGGCGCGCCCGGCGGTATCGCGCGTGACCAGGGTGGCCTGGCCGGCGCCGCTCAGGCCCGACACCTGGTTGATGACGAACGGGCCGGACGGCACCGCCGTCTCCATCTGGCGCACGCCGTTGACGTACAGGCTGACCGCGCTCGGCACCACCGACGAACCGGCCAGCGATGCGACCGGGAAGGTCAGCAAATCGGGCCGCAAATCGAAGCTCTTGCGCCACTGCACGCCGCCCATGCGCAGCGACCGGCTCCAGGTCAGCGACGAGGAAATCAGGTCGCCCACCTGCCAGGTTTCCAGCGTGTGCGGGTCGGAATGGACCCAGGAAGAATCGAGGCGCACGTACTGGGTCAGCAGGCTGCTGGTGTTGAACACGCCAGTCGTGCTGAACACGCCATTGTTGTTGAAATACCGCAGCTCGTTGGCCACCGACAGGTAGCGCTCGTCGCCGCGGCGGGCAAAGGCGTCGTAGCTGAACACGGCGCCGGGCGTGACGCTGGCCTCGCCCGGCTGGCGCAGGCTGCGCGCGTTCAGCGCCACCGGCGTGCGCAGCGCGTCGTCGAGGCGCAGCGCAAGGCGCTGGTTGGCGGCGTCGTAGGTGTAGCGCAGGCCGTGAACATCGTCGAGGTTGACGGACTCGCGGTCGGCCACGCCCAACCGTTGCGGATCGAGTTCGAGGTCGCGCAGGTTTTGCACTGTCGTGTTCAGTCCGGTACTACCGAGCACAGTGCCGGGCTGGCGCGTGAAGCGCAAGATCAATCCGGTCTCTTGGCCGTTCAAAGTCACCTCCAGAAATAGTTCTTCCTCGGATGCCGCCGAGGTTGGTGCCGACGCCGGTGCCGAGGCAGGCACCAGCGCCGGCATCGGCGCCGGCGCGGCAGGGATCTGCGCGCGCACGCCGCCCATGAGTCCCCAGGCCAGCACCGCCATCGTCACCTTCAGGCAAGGCAGCCGCCGCCACATGGCGCGGCTACTCGAGTGCCGCCACGGTGCTGGCAGTTGCGGGCTTGGCATTGATATTGGCTTTGACCGCCAGCGTGCCGGACAGGTCGGCGTCGGCGGGTACCGGCAGGCGCCATTCGCGCTCGCGGCCGGCCAGCACATAGCCGAACAGGCCTTCGGCGATCGTAAAATTCTTGCCACGGGCATTGCTCAATTCGAACGAACCGATCTGCGCGCGCAGGGTGCCGCTGTTGCGCACCTTGAGCCGCCAGTGATCGTCCTTGCGGTAAACGGACCAGGCCAACGCCGGAGCAATACGCTCGTCGGCGGGCTGGACAAACATGGGCACGGAATAGCGCAGGCGGATATCGACGCCACTGGCGGGGCCTTCGCCCTCGCGGGGGATTTCGTCGATGAGGATCCGGTAGCTCAACTCGCGGCTGGGGAGTTGACTGCTGCGTCGCACGAGGCGAATGATCTGGCTGCTTTTAGGCCCGATCTGCAATATGGGGGGACTGGCTACTACTTCTTGTGTCGGGGTCAACACATCTTCCGTGTTGTTCTGGTCCCACAAAAACACCCTGACCTGGCCGTACACGGGAGTCTCTCCCATGTTCTGCATGGTGATGCCGGTGGCACCCTGGCCTGCACGCAAAATAATCATGACTGGCGATATCTGCAAATTAGCAGCGCTCGCTTCCAACCCCAGCATCCCGCTCAACACGAGCATACCGAGTTTCATCCAGCACACCAGGCGCGCGGATAAGGTCATCGTTTAGAAATACACCGTGGCCGTGATGGTCGATTTATAGGTGTCAGGCTGCGGCGTCGCCTGGGCGGGAATGGCGCCATAGACGGTGAGCGTTTGCGCGGTGCCCGAACCGGTGCCGGAGCGGGTATCGGTGCCCTGGGTATTGCCCCAGTTGGTGGCGCCGGCGGCCTGGAACAGGTTGTAGGCGACGGTGCTGGTATTGGCGCCCGTGCCGCTCATCACTCTTGCAGCCGTGGTGGAGCCGGTGCCGGTGCCCGCGTTCAGGCCCACGTTGTACGGCGTGGTGTTGGTGCAGGTGACGCTCAGCGTGGTGTTGACCGAGACCGTGTTGGCCAGCACGCCCTGGCTCTGGCCGAAGTCCAGCGGCTGGGTGGCGATGGTGCAGTCGGCGATGATCTTGAGCGTGACGTCGAAGTTCGCGGTCTTGCTGCCATTCGAATACGTCACGGCGTCGGCCATCGGTGCGGCGGCAAGCAGGGTGGTGGCCATGGCAGCAGCGAGCGCGGCACGGCCATTTTTGCGGGTGATCATACAACCTCCTTCAGAAATGAATCACAAAAAGTTGAGCTCCGGCGCCTTAAAAATTGCCCAATCCCAACACATGATTCAATTATTGATGATCTAAAAAAACTCTGCTTCTGCTGGAGGAGAGGAAGGTTTTGCGTGCGTAGAAATCCACCAAAAAATTTTCCAAACATGGGCATAATGGCGGCAGGTGCGCAACACTTCGTATCAAAAGATGACCAACCTTCAGGGTGAGCCATGCAGACTGCCGATAGCACTATGAGCAAGATTCTCATCGTCGACGACTCGGCGTTCGAGCAGCGTTTGCTGGTCGATCTGCTGAGCGAGTTGCCGTACAAGGTCTCGGTGGCGCATAACGGCCTGCAGGGTTACCACCTGGCGCTGGCCAACCATCCCGACCTGATCCTGCTCGACGTGCGCATGCCCGACATGGATGGCTACACCGCCTGCCGGCTGCTCAAGGCCAATCCGGCCACCCAGGACATCCCGGTGATTTTCCTCAGCGGCGCCGACGCCGACGAGGAGCGCATCATGGGCTTGTCGATCGGCGGCGTCGATTACGTGTCAAAACCGTTTTCGCCGGGAGAACTGGCGGCGCGCATCCAGGTCCACCTGACGCTGGCCCAGCGCGCCCATGGCGCTTCGGCCTCGACAGCGCCGGCACCGCTCAACGATGCGGTCGACAGTCACCTGCCTGCCTCGCCCTACGGTGTCGATCCCGATGCCGTGACCGTGGCGGCCGTCAAACGCCTGATTGCCGACAACCTGGCCTCGCTGCCGGGCCTGGCCGAAATCGCCCGCAGCGTGGGCACTTACCGCGAAAAGCTGTCGCAGGTGTTCCGCGAACAAACCGGCATGACGGTGTTTTCGTTTATCCGGGAAGCGCGCATCCGGCGCGGCGAGGAACTGCTCAAGGACACCGACATCGACGTCCAGGACATCGCGCTGTTAATCGGTTTCAATAACGCCGGCAACTTTGCCACCGCGTTCCGCGAGAAGCTGGGGGTGACACCCACGGCGTACCGGCAGGCGATCCAGCAGCGGCGCTCGCCATTAAACTAATTTCAGGCAGGCAACTGCGGCGCAGCTTGCTGCATCTTGCGCCTCCAGAAGAACCACGACGCCAGCGCATTGATCCAGTACACGCCGTACAGCACCGACGTCAGGTACAAGCCGCGACTGGCGTACAGCGGTACGGCGATGGTGTTGACCAACAGCCAAAATTGCCAGGTTTGCAGGCGGCGGCCCATCAGCAGCAGCTGGGCGATCACGCTGAACATCAGCACGCCCGAATCGATGAACGGCGCGTAGGCGTTGGTGTACGCTTGCAGCAGCAGGCCATAGATGGCGGTGGCTGCCAGGCCGAGCGCGCCCATCCAGATCAGCGCCTGCGGCCGGGCGCGCGTGATCGGCAGCGGCGTGCCGGTGCCGCCGCGCAGCCAGCGCCACCAGCCGACCGCGCAGGTGACGATGAAGAACAGTTGCAGGGTGACGTCGGCGTACAGGCGGGTGTCGTAGAACAGCACGGCAAACAGACCGCAGCCGATGATGCCCAGCCACCACGAATGCACATTGTTGCGCCCCGCGAGAATGATCGAAACCGTCATGACGGCATTGGCGGCGATTTCCAGCAGAGAGGTCAAAAGTATCTTTCGGAAGCAGAGGCGAAGGCGATCAGTCGCGGCAGTCAGGTGGCAGCACGGCGGCGAGAAGGTCTTCCCCGCTGCAACGCCAGAGCACGCGCCTATTCTCGTCCACGCGGGGCGTGAACGCAAGCGCGCCGCCGCGGTACCGCATGTCGGACGGGTACACCCGGACCACGCCGTTGCCGGCATCGACTTCAAAGGTTTGCACCGCGTGGCCGGGATCGATCAGCGCGTAGCCGGCCTGCTCCAGGGTGGCCAGCCCGGCCTGGGCGCTGGCCAGCTCGGCGCAGGCGTGGAAACCATGGCGGTCGCACGAGTATTCGCGGGCGCGGGGCAGGCCAAATACCAGGCCAGGTAAAACGCCGCCGCGTACAGCAACGCATGGCCCAAGTTGCCGATCAGCAGCGCGCCCCACGCCAGCATGGACACCGCCAGCATCACGCCGAACAGCAGTTTTTCATTCTTGTACACCAAGTTCATGCGGTTCCCGGACCAAAAGTTTCCGGGAGACATTTTATAGATGTTTTGAGAAAAATTTAAAGTTTTATGACAACAATCTCACCTCAGGGCAACGCGGTTTGCAGGTCGCCAAGGTTGACCGGCTTGACCAGGTGGGCGTTGAAGCCGGCCGCACTGCTGCGCGCCTTGTCGTCGGCCCGGCCGTAGCCGGACAGCGCGATCAGGGTCACCGCTGCGCCGTGCGGCAAGGCGCGCAGGCGGCCGGCCAGCTCGAAGCCGTCCATGCCGGGCAGGCCGATGTCGAGAATCGCCACCTGCGGCATCGATACGCTGGCGGCGGCGATGGCCTGGGCCGGATCGTAGGCCACGCTGGCCTCGTAGCCGAGCGCGCCCAGCAGCTCGGCAAGGGAATCGGCGGCATCCTGGTTGTCGTCCACCACCAGCACGCGCACGCTGCCACTCGCTGCCGGCCCGGGATCGGCAGATACCGGGGCTGCGATCGGCACCAGGACCGGCGCGGGCACAGCCTCGGCCACCACCGAGTCGGGCAGGTTGATGGTAAACGTGCTGCCGCGCCCCTCGCCGCCACTGTAGGCCTGGATGGTGCCGCCGTGCATGCGCACCAGGTTGTGCGCCAGCGCCAGCCCGATGCCGAGGCCGCCCTTGGCGCGATCGAGCTTGCGGCTACCCTGGACAAACAGATCAAAAATGTGCGGCATCAGGCTGGCCGGGATGCCATTGCCGTCGTCGGTGACCAGGATTTGCAGGTCGGCGCCGCGCACCCGCGTGGCCAGCGTGATGTGGCCGGCATGCGGGGTGTAGCGCGCGGCGTTGTTGAGCAGGTTGGCGACCACTTGCGCTAGCCGCGCCGGATCGCCGTGCCAGCGCACGGTGGGCACGTCCACCAGCAGGCGGTGCTGCTTTTGTTCGATCAGCGGCGCGGCCATCTCGATGGCGCGGTTGAGGATGTCTGCCAGCGGCGTGGTCTCCTTGCGCAGCTCGACCTTGCCGCGCGCCAGGCGCGAGACGTCGAGTAAATCGTCGACCAGCCGTACCAGGTGATCGACCTGGCGCTGGATCACTTCCTGCTCGTGGCCGGTATCGAAGCCGTCATGCGCACCGGCGCCGCGCAGCTTCATCAGCTTGAGCGCGGTGACGATGGGCGCCAGCGGATTGCGCAGCTCGTGGCCCAGCATGGCCAGGAATTCATCCTTGATGCGCGCCGTGGAATCGAGGTCGCCGTGCAGGCGCTCGCTCTCGGCCATGGCCAGCGCCAGTGCACGGTCGGCCTCGAGGCGGCTCAGCGTGGCGCACACGCTGGCGGTGAATTGCGCGAGGAACTGGCGGCAGGCGGCGTCCACCGGCAAATGCGGCGAGACGCGGAAGGCCAGCGCCAGCTCGGCGCACAATTGCAGTTCCGCGCCCTGGATCACGACCAGGCCGGCATCGGGGTCGGAGCTGACGTTGCCTGATGCCTCGCCGCGCAGCAGTTCCACGCTGCGCAAGTCGCGCGGATGGTCGGCCGCGCAGCGCGAGATGGCGACAGCCACGTCGGCCTCGCTGCGGCAGGCCAGCAACGCCCGGCCCAGCAGGTCGAGTGCATGGCGGCGCCGTTCGGCCAGCACTTGCGCGGTGGTTTCGGTGCACACGACCAGCACGCCGCCCACGCCGTCGCTGTCATCGAATACGGGCGTAAAGCTGTAGTTCCAATAAACGTCTTCGAGAATGCCGTTGCGCAGGATGGGGACCAGCTGGTTGACATGGACTTGCGGCTCGCCGCCGTGCCGTACGTGCTCGATCTGCGGGCCGATGGTGGCCCAGGCCTCGGCCCAGCAGGCCGCCCCGCCCTGCCCCAGCGCGGCGGGATGTTTATCCGCGCCAAAGCACGGCACGAAGGCGTCGTTATAGACCTGCACCAGGTCCTCGCCCCAGTACAAGAACATCGGCTGGGCAGCGTGCAGCACAACGCCGACGCAGGTGCGCAGCGATGCCGGCCAGGCGTCGATGGGGCCCAGCGCCGTGGTGTGCCACGGAAAGGCGCGCACCAGGTCGCGCATCGGCGTACTGGCGCCGACGAAGCGGTGTGCGGGCGTTGCCGGCAGGGAGGAAACGGGTAAGGCCGCCATGATCTATTTATCTGAGGAAAGCAGAAGTGTAGCAACTGGGCTGCGGCGCGGCGCACGATAGACGGCCAGTTATCCCCGGAGAATCGCCTGTTCGGCTGCATGATTTTCCATTGCCTTTATGCTATTCTCGCTGCGGTTCGCCCGCCGGGTGAAGACGACAGGAAAGCGCACCATGCCGCATCCAACATTCACCGCTGGCCTGTTGATGCTGTGGCTGCCAGTATCGCTGGCGCAGACGAATGCGCCAGCGCGGCAGCAACAGCTGCAGCAAGTCGCCACCACGGTCACCGTGACCGGCGGCCAGGTGCTCGGTGCCGCCATGGCCGACGGCAGCACGATCTTCAACGGCATTCCCTATGCCGCCTCCCCTGCCAGCGCCAGGCGCTGGTTGCCACCCGCGCCGCGCACACCGTGGCCGGGCGTGCTCGATGCCTCCGCACCTGCCCCCGCCTGCGTGCAGGCCGATGTCGGCTGGAACCAGAGTTTTATCGCCAGCGCGCAGGAGGACTGCCTGAGCGTTTCGCTGCGCACGCCGTCGCTGCAAGCGGATGCGCGGTTGCCGGTGCTGGTATATATTCACGGCGGCTCCAATGCGGCTGCCGGCGCCGGCAGCCTGGCCGACGACAGCCTGCACCGCCAGGGTATCGTCGTGGTCAAGCTGCAATACCGGCTGGGCGCTTTCGGCTTCCTGGGGCTGGACGCCTTGCGCGCCGAAGATCCGCACGCCTCGTCGGCCAACTACGGCCTGCTCGACCAGATCGCCGCCCTGCGCTGGGTGCAGGCCAACATTGCCGCTTTTGGCGGCGATCCGGCCAACGTCACCATCAGCGGCAACTCGGCCGGCGCCACCGACGCCCTGTTCCTCACGTATACACCGCTGGCCCGGGGCCTGTTCCGCCGCGCCATCCTGCAGGCGGCCGCGCCGGGGGCGCCGCGCACGGCCGCCCACAGCGAGGCGATGGGCGACGAACTGCTCGACCGCCTGCACCTGCCACGCAATGCGGCCGGCCTGGCCGCATTGCGCGCCCTGCCCGCCGCCGCGATTGCCAAGGCAGCGGAAAATTTGCCGGTCTCGCCCGGCGTCGATCCGAGTTTTACGTGGGAACAGCAAAATATCGACGGCTACGTGCTGCCGCAAAGCTATCCCAAGGATGCCGGCCGTGGCATCGACATCCTGATCGGCAACAACACCCAGGAACTGGGCGCCGACCGGGCGCCGGCCAGCGGCCCGGCGCTGATCGCCGCAGCGTTCGGCGACCGGGCCGCCGCTGCCCAGCGCCTGTACGGCACGCCTGGCGTGAACGGTCCGCTCGGCGCCATCCCCACCCAGTTGATGACCGACCTGTGGTTTCGCTGCCCGGCCCGCTGGCTGGCCGGCCGCATGGCAACGGCCAATTCACGGGTGTGGCGCTACGAGTTCGGCTACGGCGCGCCCGGCAGCGGCAAGCCGCCCGAGCATACCAGCGAAATGGACTATATCTACCGGGCGCCGCCCGCCAAGACCCTGGCGGCCGACTGGCCGCCGGTGCAGCGCTATTGGGCCAACTTCATCCGCCATGGCGATCCGAACGGCCCCGGCCTGCCGCGCTGGCCGGCGGTGAAAGACCGTGACGGGTCGCTGTCGATCACGCCGGCGGGCACCGTGGCCGTGCACGGCGCGCGCGCGGCGTTGTGCGACTTGCTGTTCGAGGGACGCGACCATCCGCCGTCGAGCATCGTGCCGCCCGCACCGTAGCGGTTCGCTTGCCAAACTGTAGTTATGGCGCAACGACCGGGGGTGATCGAAGGCCCGGTCGTACCAAAAGAAGTATTAATAAAATCAACTGCGTGACTGTTTCCCGCAGCCCCGGTTTTTCGTCCGGATGCCTCGCATATGATCGATTCACCCGCAAGGGGGAGACGAATCAATACTATAAGAGGATACGCATGAAGAACCGGAACCATAGCAGTCCGCTCAAGCCGTCCGTGCTGGCAGTCATCGGCGTACTTGCCGCCATGAGCGCCCAGGCACAGGAAACCACCCCACCCGCCAGCGCCAGCGAAGCCAAGAGCGCCGAAGAACAGGTCGTTGTCGTGACCGGTTTCCGCGCCAGCCTGAACAGCGCACTGAACACCAAGCGCGCCAGCGACGGCATCGTCGATGTGATCAAGGCCGAAGACATCGCCAAGTTCCCCGACGCCAACCTGGCCGAATCGCTGCAACGCGTGCCGGGCGTGTCGCTCACGCGCGGCGACGGCGGCGAAGGCAAGCAGATCACCGTGCGCGGCCTGAACGCGGGCTTTACCCGCGTGCGCATCAACGGCATCGAAGGCGTGACCGCCACCGGCGCGTCCGACATCAACGGCAGTACCAACCGCGGCCGGGGCTTCGACTTTTCGGTGTTCGCCTCGGAACTGTTCAACAGCCTGGAAGTGCGCAAGACGTCGGAAGCGGCCGTGGAAGAAGGTTCGCTCGGCGCCACCGTCGATCTGCGCACGGGCCGGCCGTTCGACTTCAAGGGCCGCACCTTCAGCATCGGCGCCCAGGGCATGCACAACTCGGTGTCCAAGACCAACGACCCGCGCGTGACCGCGCTGTACTCGGACCGCTGGAAAACCTCGTACGGCCAGTTCGGCGCGCTGATCTCGGCCGCGTACTCCAAGCGCACCGCGCAGGAAGAAGGCTACGAGGCGGTCGAATTGCTCAGCGCCAGCAACGACGGCGGCTTCTGCTCGCCGCTGGGCGCGGCCGTGCAAAATCCGGCCAACAACGCGGTCAAGGGAGTTACCGCTACCAATTGCGGTTTCGGCGTGCCACGCACGTCCAATACCGCCGCCTACAACGACGTGATGGGCCGCACCGACAATTACGGCGGCACGGTCGCCAACCCGCTGCCGGGCTCGGGCGCATTCGCGCCACGCATTCCACGCTTCCGCCGCTCGCTTACCGAGTACGAGCGCACCGGCCTGACCGGCGCGCTGCAATGGCGCCCAAGCAGCGCCACCGAGTTGAACCTCGACCTGATGGGCGGCAAGTTCAACAACAAACGCTACGACAACTACATCTCGGCCATCTCGTTCGGGCGCAGCATGGCGCAATCGAACGGCAAGCCGCAGACGTCGATCGTCGATGCGCACTTCAACGACAACGGCAGCTGGGACTACGGCAAGTTCAACGCGGTGGACATCCGCACCGAGGGCTTGCTCGACGTGTATTCGACCACCTTTAAACAATACGTGCTGTCGGGCCGTCACGACGTCACCGACCGCCTCAAGCTGGACTTCCTGACCGGCCGCTCGCGCTCGGACCTGGACGAGCCGCAGCGCACCACGGTGCAGTTCGACTCGCCCAACGCCAACGGCTATTCCTTCGACTTCCGCAACAACCGCAACGTGCCGACGATTAACTTCGGCATCGACGTGACCAACCCGAACAATTTCTCGTTCGCGCCGCAGGAAGCGGACGGCACCTTCCACGGCCAGTTCGTGGGCCGCTACCTGCACACCCGCAATACGCTGAAAACCAACCAGGTCACTGCGGCGTTCGAAGCAAATGACAACCTGACCCTGCGCACCGGCCTCTCGCGCCGCAATAACCAGTGGACCAACGTGGAGATCGGTTCGGGCGGTAACGGCTTGCGCCTGCCGGCCGGCGTCACCATGGACTCGATCTCGCGCCAGATCAGCGGCTTCGGCAAGGGCCTCGGCGGTTCCGGCGTCCCGAGCTCGTGGGCGGCGGTGGACTTGAACAAGTTCCTCGCGGTGTACAACATCGAGTGCCATTGCGCGGCCGTGCCAGGTTCCGAATATAACTACCTGAACCAGGCCAACCGGGGCGTCGAGGAAAAGATCGACGCCGCCTTCCTCATGGCGGATTTCAACTACGACCTGTTCAACATCCCGCTGCGCGGCAACGTCGGTGTGCGCCACGCACGCACCGAGATGAACTCGTTCGCGCTGGTCAACGCCAACGGCACGCTGGAGCCGGTGCGCGGCCGCAACCGCTACAACGACTACCTGCCGGCGTTGAACGTGTCGGCCACCCTGCACAAGGACGTGATGCTGCGCTTCTCGGCAGGCAAAACCCTGGCGCGTCCCGAGTACACCGACCTGGCGCCATCGAGCACGCTCAATGCGCAGGTCCAGACAGTTACCATCGGCAATCCGAACCTGTCGCCGATCCGCGCCAAGACCTTCGACCTGCAAGCCGAGTGGTATTACGACAAGAACGCCATGGTGTCGGTGGGCGCCTTCCACAAGAAGATCGGCACCTTCATCCAGGGCGTGTCGGACCGCGCCGTGTTCTCGAGCCTGGGCCTGCCCGACTCGGTGCTGCTGGGCGGCGGTTGCAGCATCACCGGCGGCACGCCGGCTTGCGCAACCTTACCTAGCACGACGGTGGTGGTGAACCGCCAGGTGAACACTCCGGGCGGTCCGCTGACCGGTTACGAGTTCAACCTGCAAGCACCGTTCAGCTTCCTGCCCGGCATCTGGAGCAACTTCGGCCTGCTGGCGAACTACACCTACGTCGATTCGAAGATCACCTACATCACGCGGGTGGACAATCCGAACACGCCGGCCAACGAGCAGCTGACCCAGCGCGCCAACTTCACCGGCCTGTCGCCGAAGGCGCATAATCTGACCTTGTTCTACGAGGACCCGAAGTTCAGCGCCCGGGTTTCGGCCGCGCACCGTTCGTCGTACCTGCTCAACGTGCTTGGCAACGTGCAGGGACACGACTTCACCACCGTCGATGGCTCGACCAACGTCGACTTCAGCATGTCGTACAACCTCACGCCGCAACTGCGCCTGAGCTTTGAGGGCCAGAACCTCAACGACACGCCGCTGCGCTACGGCCGCGACAACCAGCGTAACGACACGCTGCTGTACGTGCATTCAGGCCGCACCTTCGTGGTGGGGATGAATTACAAGTACTAGTTAGCTTGCACCAATGAAGAGGGGCGCCACTGCGGCGCCCCTTTTTTATTAAACGGTCAGAGCAAGGCGCTGCAACGACGCTCAGAGCGAGGCGCAGCGCCGCAGACAGTGCATGAGCACGGCAAGGCGCTGCAACGACGCTCTGGCCGTTTTTAGTGTTCTTGCCAGTGGTCGAGATTGTGAGGTTCGGCTAATGGCGTGCCATTGCGCTCGGCGCGGAACCGCGCCGACGCTGCATACACGGCGCGCCGCACCCGCATGATCGAGCCGAGCGGGCGGTGCGCGGCGATGCAATGCCACGGGCTGAACTGCATGCCGTCGTCCACCAGCACCGACAGGCCGTGCGTCCAGCCGGCCTGGGCCGGGGCCGAAATGCGCGCCACTGCCACCCACGGCGTAGTCCATTCCACGGTCGGGTCTTCGATCGGCGTCTCGTCGAGGTCGGTGCACAGTTGTACCCGCAGTTCCCACTCGGCCGCGTGCTCGGTCATGAAATCGACCACCGCGCCGCGCAAGCCGTTGGGCTTGTGGTCGAGATCGACCGGCTGGTCCTTGAGCATGGCCAGCTCAGGCGACACCGGCACCAGTTGCAGCTTGGCCATGTAGCGACCGAACAGCACCGGCACCTGGGTAAAGAAGGTTTCGCCGAGGATGTGGGTTTCCGGATGGCCGCCCATGCTGATCAGGGTGGCGCTTTCGCCGCCGACCGCTTCGATCATCTTTTCGGCGCCCTGCAAGGCGGCCGACAGCGCTTTCTTCAAACCGGGCGCCTTGTCGGTGGTGGCAGCCAGCAGCTTGACGCTGCCGAGGAATTTCTTGGCGGTCGGAGTCTGGAAGGTCGGGCCATTGACCATAACGAAGTCCTGGGTAACATCGCCCTGGCCGTCGGCCAGACGTTCGCCCGGCACCCCGATCACCTTGATGGCCATGCCGCGCGGCGTGGACACTTTATCGTCGAGCAGGTCGCCGGGCGTGGTGGACAGGCGCATCACCACCGGGTATGCACCGCTGGCGGCAAACAGGCCCTGCGAGTAATCGGGCGGCAGGTTGTCGAGCACGCGCAGGGTACCGCGCAGCAAGCCGTGGCTCTTGGCGTGCACGCCGCGCGGGGCGTGGCCGCTATCCTTGTGGACGGTGCCGGCGATATCGCGCATCTGCTCCTGCAGACCGGCGATGGTTTCCGCTTCGTCCTCCTCCAGTACTTCGTAGGAAGGATCGTAGGGCAATGGCTGTTTCAGGTGACGCGTGGGAAAATCCATGAGGGTATCCTGCTGGCTGGTTGGCTGACATTGCCATCATGGCGTGGTTGCGGCCTGGCGTCTGTGGTGCCACGCACGCACGGCCCGAGCCTTCACTACGCTCGCCGGTTCCGCACAAAGGCGCGCACGATTGCGCACCAAATTGAAGCATTTCAGCGCGAACGTTAATTTATATATATAATATTGCGCTCACGAAATATCAATTAAACCACTTCGTGAATTGACCCATTTAAAGAGAGAAATATGAAAAACACCATCTTGTTCGCCATGCTGGCAGCACTGGCCGGCACCGCCGCCGCTCAATCGCAAGGCGCTTACGTCGGCGGCAGCGTTGGCCGTGCAGAACAAAAACTGTCGATCGGTTCGACCAAGGATCACGACACCGGCTTCAAGCTGTTCGGTGGCTACAACTTCAACCAGAACTTCGGCCTGGAAGGCGGCTACACCGACCTGGGCAAGCTGGAACGCTCGGGCTTTGGCGCACGTGCTTCCTTCGAACCAACCGCAGTATATTTCGCTGCGACCGGCACCCTGCCGCTGGACGCGCAATTCTCGCTGATCGGTAAAGCCGGCGTGGTCCGCTCCGAAGTGAAGGCCAACGCTTCGCTCAATGGCTTCAACGTGAACGACAAAGCAAACCGCAGCTCCGCTTACGTCTCCGTTGGCGCTGCCTACGCCATCAACACCAACTTCAGCATTGTTGCCGAATACGAATACTTCGGCAAAATCGCCAAGTTCGAAGACAGCAACGACAACCTGAAAGCCAACATGGTGTCGGTCGGCGTACGCTACAAGTTCTAAGCAATACCCGTTCAGTATCGATCAGCGGCAGGCGTGCATAGCGCCTGCCGTTTTTTTTTGTTCTCAGTATCTCAGTAACATTACGCAGGCCGGACCGTGGCCAACGAAAGTCGGCCAAACATGCTAAGGTTGACCCTTTTTGCCACTGATTTTTCAGCCACTCCCGATGCATTCCGACCCTGTTTCCGACACATCCCTCCCCGCCGTTCCGATTGCCGCGCCGCACGGCGCCGGCTTGGCCAATTTCGCACTGGCCATCGGCGGCCTGGCGATAGGCACCGGCGAATTCGCCTCGATGAGCATCCTTCCGATCGTCGCCGCCGACCTGCACACCGACCTGCCGCACATGGGCCACATGATCAGCGCCTATGCGCTGGGCGTGGTGTTCGGCGCGCCGCTGATTGCCATCTTCCTGGCGCGGATGCCAAAGAAGGCCATGCTGGTGATGCTGATGGCGCTGTACGCGGCCGGCAACCTGCTCAGCGCCGCCGCGCCGGCCTACGGTTCGCTGCTGCTGGCGCGCTTCGTGGCCGGTATTCCGCACGGCGCCTATTTCGGTGTCGCCGCACTGGTGGCCGCCGCCATGGCAGTGCCGGAAAAACGCGGCCAGGCCGTCTCGCGCGTGCTGCTCGGACTGACGATTGCCAACATCTTCGGCGTGCCGCTGGCCACGTGGCTGAGCCAGGCCTTCGGCTGGCGTTCGGCCTTCCTGGTCGTCGGTGTGCTGGGCGTGGTCACCGCGCTGATGGTGCGCCGCTACGTGCCGTTCATCGCCGCCGGCGACGCCAGCCCGCGCCGCGAGCTCGGCGTATTCCGCCGCGCCCAGGTGTGGGTCACCCTGCTGATGGTGTCGGTGGGCTTTGGCGGCCTGTTTGCGGTGTACACGTACGTGACGCCGACCCTGCTGGAAATCACCAAGGTATCGCCAAACATGGTGGCGGTGCTGCTGGCCCTGATCGGCGTGGGCATGACGCTCGGTAACCTGGTGGGCGGCTGGCTGGCCGACCGCTCGCGCCTGTGGACCATTTTTGGCGCACTGGTGTGGAACGTGGTGGCGCTCACTGCCTTCTACTACACCAGCGCCAACGTCTGGGCAGTGGCGATCAACCTGTTCCTGATCGGCTGCGGCATCGCCGTCGCGCCAGCGGTGCAAACGCGCCTGATGGACGTGGCGGGCGATGCCCAGACCGTGACCGCTGCACTGAACCACTCGGCCTTCAATTGCGCCAACGCAGCCGGCGCGTGGTTCGGCGGCATGGCGATCGCCCACGGCCTGGGCCTGCAATCGACCGGCCTGGTCGGCGCCATGCTGGCGCTGGGCGGCATTGCGGTGCTGGGGGTGTCAGTGCTGATGGAGCGGCGGCAGGCGCCCGTGGCAGTGGCTGTTTAAGGGGTAATGCGCTGCCTGAGCCAAATGGCAGTGTCGGTTTCGTTGATGCTGCCATTGGCGATTGCGAGCATGAGGTCGATCGCCTCGATATGGGTAAATATCAGCTCGATGCCATTGAGCGCGAGAAACAACCTGCCAATCACCCACGCGGTGCGCTTATTTCCGTCCGAAAAACCGTGGCTGGTAGCGAGCCCATATAGATAGGCGGCCGCAAGATCGGCTGCATCGAGAGGGGGCTTGCCGTGGGCGTCGAGGTTAGGTGCCCGGTTCAGCGCCGAATCGACTGCGTTCAAGTCGCGAATGCCGGTCAGGCCGCCGTGCTGTGATAACTGCATATCATGCACTGCGTAGACCGTAGCCGATTCAACCCATTTCCACGTCATTTCGCCAATGCACGCAATATTTCGCGGTCATCATGCAGGATGGCCTCCGCCAGTGCCATCTGGCGTTCGAATTCCGGATTATGTGGTGTGATCCGCATCGCACCGTCGGGCGCCTCGGTCAGATAAAGCGTATCGCCTTTTTGGACGTTCAGTATCCGCTTGGCCTCTTTATTGAGGATCAAGCCTTCGGATGCGCCAACGGTTGTGACTTTAAATTTCAACATGACACCCCCTATATCATTTTGATTATATGCCCGGTTGCGTAGGTGTCAAGCTGGCGCTGAAAGCAGCACGTGGATCAATATCCGACGCGTTAAAAATCAGCACCTTACACGACTAAATCTGCATAGTCGTCGTTCGGATTGTATAAAATATCCAAAACCGAAGTATGATTTCGCCCATGCCCTTTCCCCTCCAGCTGAAGGAACACCATGAGCGATAATATTTTCACCGGCACCATCCCGGCCCTGATGACTCCCTGCACCGCCGACCGCACGCCCGACTTCGACGCCCTGGTGCGCAAGGGGCGTGAGCTGGTCGATGCCGGCATGAGCGCGGTGGTGTACTGCGGTTCGATGGGCGACTGGCCGCTGCTGACCGAAGCGCAGCGCCAGGAAGGCGTGGCGCGCCTGGTGGCAGCCGGCGTGCCGACCATCGTCGGCACCGGCGCGGTCAATTCGAAAGAGGCCGTATCGCATGCTGCCCACGCCGCCAACGTCGGCGCGCAGGGCCTGATGGTGATTCCGCGCCTGCTGTCGCGCGGCTCGTCGCCGGCGGCGCAACACGCGCACTTCTCGGCCATCCTGCAAGCGGCGCCGGCGCTGCCGGCCGTGATCTACAACAGCCCGTATTACGGCTTTGCCACCCGCGCCGACCTGTTCTTCGAACTGCGCGCCAAGCACCCCAACCTGATCGGCTTCAAGGAATTCGGCGGCGCTGCCGACCTGCGTTACGCAGCCGAGCACATCACCAGCCAGGATGACGATGTCACCCTGATGGTGGGCGTCGATACCCAGGTGGTCCACGGCTTCGTCAACTGCGGCGCCACTGGCGCGATTACCGGCATCGGCAATCCGCTGCCACGCGAGGTGCTGCACCTGGTCGCCCTGTCGCGCAAGGCGGCCGCCGGCGACGCCTTGGCCCGCCGCCAGGCGCGCGAACTGGAAGCGGCTCTCCTGGTGCTGTCGTCGTTCGACGAGGGCACCGACCTGGTGCTGTTTTACAAGCACCTGATGGTGCTCAACGGCGACACCGAGTACACGCTGCACTTCAATGAGACCGACGCCCTGAGCGCCAGCCAGCGCCGCTACGCCGAATCGCAATATGCGCTGTTCCGCGACTGGTACGCCAACTGGAGCCGGGAAGTGGCCGCGTGAAACACGCCGGCCTGGCGGTGACTACCGTCGCCGACCAGGCGGCGGACGCGCTGCGCCGCAAGATCATGTCGGGCGAACTGGCCGAAGGTTTTTCCCTGCGCCAGGATGCCCTCGCCGCCGAGTTCGGCATCAGCCGGATTCCGGTGCGCGAAGCGCTGGTGCAACTCGAGGGCGAAGGGCTGGTCAAGATCGTCGCGCACAAGGGCGCGGTGGTGTCGGGCTTGTCGCTCGACGAGATCAGCGAGCTGTTCATGCTGCGCAGCGTGCTGGAACCTTTGCTGCTGAAGAAGTCGGCGCCAAAGCTGACGCCGGAAGACTATGCGCAGCTCGACGCCATCCTGGCCGAATACAAGGTGGAATTGCGCGCCCAGCACACCACGCGCTGGGGCGAACTCAACACGCGCCTGCACGACGTGCTGTTCGCGCGCGCCGATCAGCCGCGCACGGCAGCCATTGTCGCCACCCTGCTGCAGCAAACCGACCGCTACACGCGCATCCAGCTGTCGCTGAGCGCCGCCAGCATCCGCCAGGCGCAGCAGGAGCACGAGGAACTGGTCGACCTCTGCCGCAGCGGCGATGTGCGCGGCGCGGCAGCGCTGCTCAAGCGGCATATCGAGCATGCGAGCCGTGATCTCGAACGCTTTATCCTGTCGAACCGGCGCGCGCGGTAGGTCGAACGGCGCCAGCCACGGTTCATCTCCGTGCAAGTTCACCCGTTTGCCAAAAGTTAGTCCCGCTCCTTCCCTCCCGGACAGTATTCGCCGCACGGCAATCTCGCTATTCTCATTACACGCTTGCGGCACATTCCCCGGTTGCCGCGAGCTTCATTGACCATTAGGAGAGTGCCATGACCGTTATCCGTTCCGACCTGATTCTGTCCCAGTCCGCGTTCAGCCACATCATCGACGTGCCGTTCGAGAAAGTCGATATCGCCAAGTGGCTGTTCACGCTGCCCGACGCCGAATACCAGCGCTGCGCCCCGCCCGACCACATTGCCGCCGGCGCCACCTTTACGGACGATGGCCGCCGCATGTCGATCAACGTCGAGATGATCGGCACCGGCCTGGTCGTGCAGCACTACGTGGGCGACATCACCGAAGCATCGCACTGCCGCATGGTGTCCACATCGGACGTGTTTACGCTCACCGGCCGCACCAAGGTGCAGGTGATCTGGGATCTGAGTGTTAAAAAGATCGACGACAACCGCTGCGAATACACCAACGGCGTGGTGTCGCATCCGACCGAGGAATTCCTGGCCTTCATCAAGGAGCACGGCATCTCGTGGGAAAAGGCGTGCGCCGACCGCCAGGCATCGTCGGGCGACCATAACCGCCGCGAAACGCCGCTGTTTGCCGAGAGCATTGCCCGCGCTGCGCGGGCGGCCTGACTCCAGCAATATCACCCCTTGGCGGTTGCAGCCGTGCTGAAGCCGCCACTAACAACCAGCCGGAGCCACGCATGCCTGTCATCGATTTCACCAGTCCCCGTGCTGCGGCCAAGCCGTTCACGCCCAAGTTGGCGGACCTGGTTGAGCAGCCACTGTTTTCGCAAGTCTGGGCCGACCCCGACCTGGCGCCCCGCGACCGCAGCCTGATCACCATTGCCTGCCTGGTTGCGCTCAACCACATGGACGAACTGCCGGCCCACCTGCGGCGCGCAGTCGAGCATGGCATCACGCGGAAAGAACTAGCTGCCGCCATCACCCATCTGGCATTTTATGCGGGTTTTCCAGCTGCCATTTCGGCGTCGGCCCACGCCCAGGCGGCGTTGGGCGATTTGCCACCCTGATTACCTGGGCGTTCAGGCAAACTTGGTAAAGTCCGGCTTGCGCTTCTCAAAGAACGCCGTAAACGCCTCGCGCGCCTCCGGCGACGACAGCATTGCGCCGAAATGCTTGTTCTCGGCAGCGATGGTGTCGCTGATCGCATTGATGCGGCTGGCCTTCATCAGGTGCTTGGTTGTGCGGATCGAGCTCGCTGGCAGGGCTACCAGTTTGGCCGCCTGGCCTTGAGCAAAGGCCAGCAGTTCGTCGGCCGGCACCACTTTCGACACCAGGCCCATTTCCAGTGCTTCGGCAGCGAGGAACGCTTCGCCCAGCATCAGCTTTTCGGCAGCGCGCGGGTAGCCGGCAATTTGCGTGAATAGCAGGCTCGACGCGAATTCCGGGCACAGGCCCAGTTGCGCGAACGGCATCGAGAACTTGGCGTTGTCGGCGGCATACACGAGGTCGCAATGCATGAGCAGCGTGGTGCCGATGCCCACGGCCGCGCCGGAGACGGCAGCCACCACCGGCTTGGTTGCGCCCGACAGCGCCAGCATGAACTTGTACACGGCGCGGTCTTCCAGGTCGCCGCTGGTGGGGGCGTTTTTCATGAAGTCTTCCAGGTCGTTGCCGGCCGTGAAAATCTCGGGCTTGCCGGTGATCAGGATGGCGCGGACGGCGGCGTCTTCTTCGGCGTCGTTGATGGCGTCGGCCATGGCTTGGTACATGGCGGCGGTAATCGCGTTCTTGCGCTCGGGGCGATTGAATTCCAGGGTCAGGATGCCGTCTTGCTTGGTGCTCAGAATGTCCATGCGTGTCTCCAATGTACTGTGTAAAACAAAGGGCGCCGTGGTTCTCACCGCAGCGCCCTTCTTGATGATGATCCGATCGCGCTTATACGCGTTCGATGATGCCTGCCGCGCCCATGCCGGCGCCGACGCACATGGTGACCATGCCGTATTTCAGGTTGTTACGGCGCAGCGCGTGCACGACGGTGGCCGCGCGGATGGCGCCGGTTGCACCCAGCGGGTGACCCAGCGCAATCGCGCCGCCCATCGGGTTCACTTTTGCCGGGTCGAGGCCCAGGTCGCCGATCACGGCCAGCGCTTGCGCAGCAAACGCTTCGTTCAGCTCGATCCAGTCCAGCTGGTCCTGGGTGATGCCGGCCGCCTTGCAGGCGTCGGGAATCGCGAACTTCGGACCGATGCCCATGATTTCCGGTGGCACGCCCTTGACCGCGAACGACGAAAATTTCGCCAGCGGGGTCAGGTTGTGCTCGCGCAGGAAACGCTCGGACACGACCAGCAGCGCGCCGGCGCCGTCGGACATCTGCGAGCTGTTGGCGGCGGTAACCGAACCCTTGGCAGCAAATACCGGTTTCAGCTTGGACAACGATTCGATGGTGGAATCGGCGCGCGCGCCTTCATCGGTATCGACGGTACGGGTCTTGATGTCGATTTCGCCGGTGGCCAGGTTCGGCGTGCGGGTGATGATCTCGACCGGAGTGGTCTCATCCTTGAAGAAACCGGCCTGCTGCGCAGCGATGGCGCGGCGGTGCGATTCGACGGCAAACGCGTCCTGCGCTTCACGCGAGACTTTCCACTGGGTCGCCACTTTTTCGGCGGTCAGGCCCATGCCGTAGGCCATGCCCACGTTTTCGTCCGAGAACATATTCATGTTCATCGATGGCTTGTTGCCCATCATCGGCACCATCGACATCGATTCCACGCCGCCAGCAATCATGGCGTCCGCTTCACCGACGCGGATGCGGTCGGCTGCCATGGCCAGCGCGGTGATGCCCGAGGCGCAGTAACGGTTGATGGTCACGCCACCGACGGTTTTCGGCAGGCCGGCCAGCAGCACCGATTGGCGGGCGATATTAAAACCCTGCTCCGCTTCCGGGAACGAGCAACCGATGATGGCGTCGGTGATCAGCGCCGGATCAAGGCCTGGCGCTTGCGCCAGGGCCGACTGGATCACGCGCACCAGCAGGTCGTCCGGGCGGGTTTTGTTGAACATGCCGCGCGGCGCCTTGCCGATCGGGGTACGGGTGGCAGCGACGATGTATGCGTCTTGAAGTTGTTTGGTCATTATGTTCTTCCTAGATTAGTTGCGTACCGGCTTGCCGGTCTGCAGCATGCCCATGATCCGTTCTTGCGTCTTTGGATGATTCAACAGCTCGAGGAAGGCCTTGCGTTCGCGATCCAAAATCCACTGCTCGCTCACGAACGAACCCTGGTCGATGTCACCGCCAGAGACGATCTCGGCGATCATGTCGCCCAGCTTGAAGTCGTGCGCCGAAATGAAGCCGCCGTCGCGCATATTGACCAGCTGCGCCTTGATGGTGGCCCAGCCGTAGCGGCCGGTCACCTGGATCGGCGCTTTTACCGGCGGGCGGTAGCCCTTGTCGAACATGGCGCGCGCTTCCACCTTGGCCACGTGCAGCAGCTCGTAGGCGTTGAACACGATCACGTCGTCTTCCTTCAGGTAACCCATGGCCTGCGCTTCCAGTGCCGACTTCGACACGTTGGCGGTAGCGGCATTGGTGAAACCGGTTTTCAGGAATTGCAGGATGTCGTTGCCCTTGGCTTCCTTGTAAGCGCGCGATGCCGCTTCTTTCAGGCCGCCGCCGGCAGGAATCAGGCCCACGCCCACTTCCACCAGGCCGATGTACGATTCGATCGAGGCCACGCGCTTCGACGCATGCAGCACCAGCTCGCAACCGCCGCCCAGCGCCAGGCCGGCCACGGCAGCAACCACCGGCACGTTGGCGTATTTGAGCGACATGAACGCGTCCTGCAGGTCCTTGATGATCGGATCGACTGCCTTGGCGCCACCCTGCATGAAGGCAGGCAGGGCCGATTGCAGGTCGGCGCCGGCCGAGAACGCGCCGCCTTCGGCTGCGTCCGCGTTCCAGATCACCAGGCCCTTGAAGTTTTTCTCCGCTTCGGCCAGCGCCTTGGTGAAGCCGGTGATGACGTCGGGGCTGATCACGTGCATCTTGGTTTTCAGCGAGATCACCAGCACTTCGTCGTCCATGTGCCAGATGCGCACCGAGTCGTCCTCGTGGAACGTGGTGCCGGCAGTGCGGCCGTCGATGGCGCCAGCGCCCACCACCGGTGCACGGAACGCCTGGCGCTCATATACCGCCAGGGTCGAACGTGGCACGAACGATTGCGATACGGCCGACCACGAACCCTCAGGCGTGTGCACGCCGCCCTTGTCGGCAACCGGGCCTTCGAAGACCCAGGCCGGCAGCGGTGCGGACGACAGCGCCTGGCCGGCATCGATGTCTTGCTTGACCCACTGCGCTACCTGCGACCAGCCGGCGGCCTGCCAGGTTTCGAACGGACCGACGGTCCAGCCGAAGCCCCAGCGCATGGCGAAGTCGATGTCGCGGGCATTGTCGGCCACGGTGTCGAGGTGCACGGCGATGTAGTGGAACGCGTCGCGGAAGATCGCCCACAGGAACTGGCCCTGGGGATTGGTCGATTCGCGCAGCGCTTTCATTTTCTTGACCGGATCTTTTTCCTTCAGGATGCGGCCAATGATGTCGGCAGCCTTGCCGCCGCCCGGTACGTATTCACCGGTGGCAAAATCCAGGCGCAGGATGTCCTTGCCGACCTTCTTGTAGAAACCGGCGCCGGACTTCTGGCCCAGCGCGCCCTTTTCCACCAGCTTGGCCAGCGTTTCCGGCGTTTTATAGACGGCGGCAAACGGATCGTTCGGCAGGTTGTCCTGCATGGTCTTGATCACGTGGCCCATGGTGTCGAGGCCCACCACGTCGGCAGTGCGGAACGTGCCCGACTTGGCGCGACCGAGCTTGGCGCCGGTCAGGTCGTCGACCACGTCGACCGACAAACCGAATTTTTCCGCTTCATGGATGATGGCCAGGATGCCGAACACGCCCACGCGGTTGGCGATGAAGTTCGGCGTATCTTTGGCGCGAACCACGCCCTTGCCCAGGGTGGTGGTCAGGAAACCTTCGAGATGGTCGGCGATTTCAGGCTTGGTGAACTCGGTCGGGATGATTTCGACCAGGTGCATATAGCGTGGCGGGTTGAAGAAGTGCACGCCGCAGTAGCGCGATTTCAGGTCGGCATCGAAACCTTCGGACAGCGTGGTGATCGACAGGCCCGAGGTGTTCGACGCGAAAATGGCGTTGGCGCCGATGTGCGGTGCGACCTTCTTGTACAGGTCGTGCTTCCAGTCCATGCGCTCGGCGATGGCTTCGATGATCAGGTCGCACTCTTCGAGCTTGGCCAGGTCGTCTTCGTAGTTCGCTACTTCGATCAGCGCGGCGTGATCCTTGTTGCCGAGCGGTGCAGGCGACAGTTTCTTCAGGCCTTCGATGGCTTTGAGGACGATGCCGTTTTTCGGGCCTTCCTTGGCCGGCAGGTCGAACAGCACGACAGGCACCTTGGCGTTGACGCAGTGGGCGGCGATTTGTGCGCCCATCACGCCGGCGCCCAGCACGGCTACTTTTTTAACGATGAAATTGGTCATGTCGTTCCTCTCTTAGAACAGGTCGGCGTCGAGGGCCATCAGGTTGGCGGAACCCGAGCGAGCCTGGCGGATCAGGGTGGCGGTTTCCGGTTGCAGACGGGCGAAGTAGAAGCGCGTCGTGGCCAGTTTTGCCTTGTAGAAGTTGTCGCCGCTGTCTTCCTTGGCCAGAGCAATCTTGGCCATTTGCGCGAACAGGTAACTGTACACCAGGTGACCGACCACACGCAGGTACGGTACGCAGGCAGCGCCGACTTCGTCCGGGTTCTGGAACGCCTTCATGCCGATTTCCATGGTCAGCTTGGTGACCTTGTCGCCAAGGTCGCCCAGCGGGGTGATGAATTCGCTCAGCGCTTCGTCGGTACCGTTTTCTTCCACGAAGTTCTTGATCTTCTCGCCGAACTTGCGCAGCTTGGCGCCGTTGTCGCCCAAAATCTTGCGGCCCAGCAGGTCCAGCGACTGGATGGTATTGGTGCCTTCATAAATCATGTTGATACGGGCGTCGCGCACGTACTGTTCCATGCCCCACTCGGCGATGTAGCCGTGGCCGCCGAATACCTGCATCGCTTCCGAGGTGGCGATCCAGCCGTTGTCGGTGATAAAGGCTTTAACGATAGGCGTCAGCAGCGCGACTTCGTCGGCAGCTTCCTTGCGCACGTCGGCGTCCGGGTGGTGCAGTTCGCGGTCGATCTGCAGCGCCACGTACGACGTGAACGCGCGGCCACCTTCGGCGTAGGCCTTGGCGGTAAGCAGCATGCGGCGCACGTCCGGGTGCACGATGATCGGATCGGCTGGCTTGTCCGGCGCCTTCACGCCAGACAGCGAACGCATCTGGATGCGGTCCTTGGCGTAGACCAGCGCGTTTTGATACGCGACTTCGGTCAGGCCCAGCGACTGCATGCCCACGCCCAGGCGGGCGGCGTTCATGAACACGAACATGGCGTTCAGGCCCTTGTTCGGCTGGCCGATGATCCAGCCTTTTGCGCCGTCCAGGTTCATCTGGCAGGTGGAGTTGCCGTGGATGCCCATTTTTTCTTCGATGGCGCCGCAGGTGATCGGGTTGCGCGCGCCAATGGTACCGTCGGCGTTCGGCAGGAATTTCGGTACCAGAAACAGCGAAATGCCTTTCGAGCCTTCCGGTGCGTCCGGCACGCGGGCCAGCACCAGGTGCAGGATGTTTTCAGCCATGTCGTGTTCGCCGGCCGAGATGAAGATCTTGTTGCCGGTGATCAGCCACGAGCCGTCTTCCTGTGGCAGCGCTTTCGAGCGCAGCATGCCCAGGTCGGTGCCGCAGTGCGGTTCGGTCAGGCACATGGTGCCGGTCCATTCGCCCGAGACCAGTTTCGGCAGGTAGGTCGATTTCTGTTCGTCGGTGCCGTGTTCCTTCAGGCACTCGTAGGCGCCGTGCGACAGGCCCGGGTACATGGTCCAGGCCTGGTTGGCCGAGTTCAGCATTTCGTAGAACGAATTGTTCAGCAGCACTGGCAAGCCTTGGCCGCCGTATTCCGGATCGCACGCCAGCGCCGCCCAGCCGCCCTCGACGTACTGCTTGTAGGCTTCCTTGAAGCCTTTTGGCGTGGTCACGGAGTTGGTCGCCACGTCGAGCTTGCAACCTTCGCGGTCGCCCGAATGGTTCAGCGGGAACAGCACTTCCGACGTGAACTTGCCGCCCTCTTCCAGTACTTGGTTGATGATGTCGGCATCGATTTCGGCGTAGTCCGGCAACGCTTTCAGTTCTTCCTGCACGTTGAGCAGTTCGTGCAGCACGAATTGCATATCCCGGATTGGCGCGACGTATTGACCCATGGTGTTCTCCTGATGACTTTTATTGACTGCAAAAATGGTGGCTTGCGTAGGTGTTACCAACTGCCTTGCTAATTCTTGTACGACACGATCAAACGTTCAAATCCATTACCGGCCCGCTCCAGGCTGCCGGGGATGCGCAGGAAGCGCGCATCGTGGTGCAGCGCCAGGATCAGGCCGTACATCTCGTAGACCATCTGGCGCGCATCGCTGTCGGCTTTCAAGTCGCCCACTTCGATGCATTGCTGCACACAGCGCAGCAGCGCGGCCTGCCAGGCGCCGACCATGGCCATCAACTCTTCGCGGATCGGGCCCGGGCGGTCGTCGTACTCGACCGCGCCGCTGATATAGATACAGCCCGACGCCACTTCCACGCTCACGCGCTTGACCCAGCGCGCAAACATCGAGCGCAAGCGCAAGATGCCGCGCGGCTCTTTGACGCTGGGGAAAAACACTTCTTGTTCGAAACGATGGTGATACAGCTTGAGCACTTCCAACTGCAAATCCTCGCGCGAGCCGAAATGGGCGAACACGCCGGACTTGCTCATGTTCATCTTGTCCGCGAGCAGGCCGATGGTCAGGCCTTCCAGCCCGTCCCGGCTGGCCAGGTCCAGCGCCACGTCGAGAATTGCCGCCCGTGTCAGTTCGCCCTTGCGCATAAATTTAGTTGAGGTATTAATAAGAATGGATCCCGAGGTGAATTTGGCCGTGGAGCAAAGTATTCTGCGCCACTTAAATTTACTCCGTATGAAAAGAATTGCGAACGCTCGTACTATTATCCAGCGCGTGACAAAAGTCAAACGCTACGTTTAGAGTCGAGGTTCTATTGCTGCGGTGCAGCATGGGGAGATGCGACGTGTATCCCGTAACGGTGATCTGTTGCAGGGTGGCGCCTTGTGCGCGGTCCGGACCCGCGCATGAGGCCGGAGGTGAGCTTACAATTTGCCGAGCTGGCGGCGGTCGCGCTTGGTCGGACGGCCCTTGAAGTCGGCGGTCGGCTCGCGGAACAGGCGGCGGTTTTCCGCCACCAGCGCCCGCCGCTGCACGCTCTCGTCGGTCTCTTCGTACAGGTTGCGGGCGATCGGCGCGGCAGCGCGCACGTCGGACAGATTCATCACATCGACTTCCCAGCGGTCGGAGCCGTTGTCGATGTCGAGCTGGTCGCCGATGTGCACATTGCGTGCCGGTTTGACCTTGTCGCCGTTGACTTTGACTTTACCGCTGTCGATGGCATCGGTGGCCAGGGTACGGGTTTTGAAGAAGCGCGCGGCCCACAGCCACTTGTCGAGTCTGACGGTATCACTCATGCATATTTTCCTACTGAGAACAGGCGCATCACGGTCCGGTAGAACACGAACGCGATCTCGTAACCGATGCGGCGAAAACGGCCGACATGTTCGAAGTCGGCATAATCAATCGGCACGCCATCGGCGACGGCGTCCTCGATGTGGGCGCGCAAGGTCTGCGCAAATGCGGCATCCTTGATTACCACGTTGGCTTCCTGGTTCAGGAACAGCGACAGACCATCGACATTGCTCGAGCCCACGGTGGCCCAGTCGTCGTCGATCACGGCCACCTTGGCGTGCAATTGCGTCTTGCGGTATTCAACGATCTTGACGCCGGCCGCCAGCAGTTTCGGATAAAACGAGTGGGCGACCGCATCCTGCAGCCAGATCTCGCCCACGCCGATCAGCAGCGTGACATCGACCCCGCGCTCGGCGGCAGCGGCCAGCGCGCGGCGAAACTTGCGCCCGGGCGCGAAATACGGATTGGCCAGCAGCACGCTTTTACGGGCGCGGCCCAGCGCCTGCAAGTACGCGCGCTGGATGGTGCTGCGATTGCGCAGGTTGTCGCGCACCACGAAGCCGGCCTGCACCATGTTTTCGGCGGCAGCCTTGTTCACCTTGCGCATGTCGCGATACAGGCTGATGCGCTTGATGAGGTTCATCTTGCCCAGCCGGCGCCACTGGGTTTCCTGCTCTTTTTGCACCGACGCCACCAGCGGCCCGCACACTTGCACCGCGAAATCCCAGCGTGGAAAATCGAGCGCAATTGCGTGGTTGTAGTCGCAGAACATGTCGTCGTTGATGTTGATGCCGCCGACCAGCGCAATCTCGCGATCGACCACGCAAATCTTGCGATGGGTGCGCGTGACGCCGCGCTTGAACCACGGATTGAACACGCGGTGTTCGACACCGCCAGCCACCAGCTTCTCGTGCATGCTGTTGACCTGGCGCCGGCCGGTGCCCCACCAGTCGGTGATCATGCGCACGTGAATGCCGCGCCGGGCGGCGCCGATCAAGGCTGCCATCACGCGCTGGCCGGTGTCGTCGGGGGCAAAGATATAGGTTTCGAAATAGATTTCGTGACGGGCGTTGTCGATCGCTGCAATGAGCGCGGGAAAATAATCCGTGCCGGTATGCAGGAGCCTGACTTCGTTATCGGCGAGGAAGTTGACAGAGGTGCCCATGGCGCCATTCTAGCCAAGTGATAGCGACGCGACAATCGGCGCGTGATCCGACAACTTGGCCCACAGCGACCCGTGCAGGACCTCGGCCGTATCGACCTTGAAGCCGCGCACGTAAATCCGATCGAGGCGGAAAAACGGCAGCGCCGACGGGAAGGTGCGGGCCGGATTGACGGACGATTTGCGGCGCAGTGTGCGCATGATGTCGCTGAGCGCCGACGGCGGACCGCCAAGCTGGTCGAATGCCTCCACCACGCCGAGCGCATTGCGCAGTTCGGCACTGAGGGTATTGCGCCAGTCGTTGAAATCGCCGGCGATGATCACCGGTTCGCCATCGGGCGCCGACGCGCGCACGGCAGAAATCAAGGCCTGGGTCTGGCGCCGGCGCCCGGCCTCGAACAAGCCCAGGTGCACGACGTAGCAGTGGACGATGCCGTGCGGGGTATTGAGTACGCAATGCAGGATGCCGCGCTGCTCGTAGGCGTGGTCGGACACATCGTGATTGGCCATATTGGCGATCGGGAAGGCACTGAGCAGCGCGTTGCCGTGGTGGCCGTGGTCGTACACCGCGTTCATGCCGTAAGCCGCGTGCAGGTGGCGCGATTCGCCGGCAAAGTATTCGTGCTGCGACGCGGCGGGCCAGTGCTTGGTGCCGAGGTGCTCGGCGCCATACTTGGCGGCCTTCAGGTCATGCTTGCCCTGCACCTCCTGCAGAAACACCACGTCGGCGTCGAACATGCCGATAGCCTGCTTGAGCGCCAGAACACGCGGCTCGGCCCGGATCGAGGACACCCCTTTATGGATGTTATATGTGGCAACACGGATTTTCATGGAAACATTGTAACCCTGAGTCCGCGAAGCTGTACGTTCGCCGCCGCACATACGAATTTTCCGGCAAACAAGGGTACCGCCTGGTTATGCTGCTGCCACTTCCGGCAACAACTCCGGGTGATTGTTCAGAAGCTTCAGCAGTTTGACGGTGGCCAGTGGCGGCCTGGTTTTGCCGAGCTCATAGCGCGAAAATGCATTGACCGCACCGCCGAAAATCTCGCCCGCCTGGCGCTGGTCGAGATTGAGTTTCTTGCGCACGCTGACGATGAATTGCGGATCGACCGCTGCAGCGTTGACTTGCTTGTTAAAGGCCAGCATCAGGTCCATCGTGCGACGGGACTCTTGCGGTCCCAGGACAGATTCGTCGCAGCTGGAACAAAAGTCCCCTTCCACCTGGGGCAGGATCGTGGTTTCGCCCTTGTACGTATAAGGCACGTCGCGCACATCGTGCGCCAGTGCGGACGCACCGCAGTTTTCGCATTTCATCGCTATAACTCCTTGAACGAGACAATCAATACGCCGATTTGTATCATCAATTTAAGATAGACAGGGTCTCCGGCCAGCGTCCTCGTATGGTCGACATCCATCCAGTGCCCCGGATTGTTGATCGACTCCATGGTCTTGTAAAACCGGCCTCGGGCTGGCAGATCCACCACGACGTCAATCAGCCCCAGAGCGACGGCGCCAACACGCGCCACGTGAGTCGTGCGGAAATGTCCCCGTTTTATCAGCGCAATCATGCGCGAGAGGTCGTGCGTCGGAATGCTGTAGCTGGTCATGGCGGTTGTCCCAAGCTGAATCGAAGATTAACCCAGTTGGTTAATTTAATGAACCAGGTTAATGCAGATTAGCTTGGGTGCACAGCCGAGGACTGCGATAGATCAATCGAACAGAGCTACTCCAAGTGTCGTGGCAGCAGCAGGATCGCCTCCGCATTCGAAGACGAAAAACACTTGTCGGCCGCCTCCAGGTAGGGCAGCCAGGCGTGGTTGATGTGCTCGCGTGGCGACAGCGTGATCGGCGTGTCGCGCGGGACTTCAACGCTGAAGATGTGCTCGGTGTTTTCGACCACGCCGGGCGCGTAGCGGTGGCGCCATTCGGGGTAGATGGTGTAGATGTTCGACAGTTGCCAGTCGCGCAGCACGATGCGTTCGCCGTCGGCCACGATGCCGGTCTCCTCGAACAACTCGCGCGCAGCGGCCTCGATGAACGGCTCGCCAAGCACGTCGATCGAGCCGGTGACAGATTGCCAGAAACCGGGACGGTCGGCGCGCTCAATGAGCAGTACTTGCAGGTCGGCGGTGTGAATGACCACCAGTACGGATTCGGGGATCTTGTAGCCGGCTGGTTTATTTTCTGTCATGAAGTTCAAGTAATCGATGAATGCAACGATGTAAGCTGTCCGATTGCAGCCGCGCGGCATCGTGGTTCCAGTTTAGCCGCACAAAGCGGGCGACTTCGGAAGAATACAACGGGCCCTCCATCGCTGTATAGCCCGTTCGCGGCACCAGTGCTTCCCTGATCACTCTCGACCGTGAACTACGGGCTAGGTTGACCAGCGCCTGCTTCGGATCGGCCAGCGCTTCGACATCGCGTGGAATTTTTACCAACGGCACGTCGAGGAAGCGGGCAACACCTTTTCTGTCCGCAAGTATCCATGACTCGATCTCGCGCACGGCGACGCGAAACAGGTGCGTGGCTGCCCGTTGCGGCAACCAGTCGTGCACCACCGCTGGTGGACAGCTTTTGCCAGTATCCATGAAATCAACCAGGGTCAGTAGCCCGTGCACGCCGGCGGCCCGGTCAAACGACCCAATTCTCTGCTGGATGTAGTTCCAGCCTTTTTTACCGTAGGTGACGCCTGACTCGTGGCCGCAATCTTGCAGCAGTCGCTGGGCGACGGCTTCGTCAACATAGCCTTCGACCAGCAGGTTGAAATACATTACAGCTCCACTGCCAGCTGTGCCATACGCGGCGGTGCCGATTTGGGCAACATGACTTCGGCTACCGACATGCCCTCGCGCATCAGCTGCCGATCGTAATCGTCTGCACTTGCCACGATGCTGCCGCCTTTGACGGGAACCAGTCGCAAGACTTCCTCAGCTGCGATGCCACCGTCGCGTAACAAGTCTTCAGAGTGAGTGCTGATCAAAATTTGCCGCTGAATCCGCTTCTGCCGGTTCATCTGACCCAAGATTTGCGCCAGCTGCGCAACGACGTCGTGGTGCAACGCACTTTCGGGCTCCTCCAGCAGAAGAGGACCTTCGCCATCAAACATCCCCCATAGCAAAGCCACTATGCGCAAGGTGCCGTCGGACAAATCGCGCTCGTCGTGTACCGTGTGCCGGCGCCAATCGCTATAAGCGACGTTTAAATGCGGATTACCCGCTTCGTCGGCAACAATGTCCAGCTTGCTGAGTTGCGGTAGTGCGATCTGCAAAACCCGCTCGATTTTCTTTAACCGCGCAATGCGTGTGCGTTCCGCTGTCTGCCACATTCGGGGCAGGAAACCGGAGCCGGGCAAATGGTCGTGCACGAGCAGTGGCGACGAGATGGTTTTAAAAAATTGTGCACACGGCCCGAACTGATCGTGAACGTTCAGACCTTCGAGCAGGGTTTGATAGGTTGGTCCCGAAGTCGCTAAGCCGCCCTCTTGGCTGATCGTCTCGCCCAAGCCAGACAGCATCTCCTGCACCACGCAGCCGCGCATAGCGCTGTCGTGGTTGAGTACTAGCCGGTATGTCCAGGTTTCGCTGTCGTCGGTTACTGCGATGGCAGTCTCGATGTCGGCATCCGGCGAGGCAGCAAAATTGCGCAACATATGGACTCCTCTGCGCGCGGCCACAGCCGCCTGCAAACCATCATGCGCGACATCGCGCAGAAAACGCAAGGCATCGAGCAAATTGGTCTTGCCCGAGGCGTTAGGACCGATGAGAAAAGCGCGCGGTGGCAGATCGACATCGGCCGTCCGAAAATTGCGCCAGTTGCGAAGCATGAGATGTTCGATCCGCATCGCCAGCTCCTCCAAATCGATAGGACTTTCGACAGGATAGACCAAGCGGCACCCGCTGTCAGCCGCCGTTTCAATGGCGCGAAATAAGAAAAAGGCGCTACGAGAGCGCCTTTTTCGTTCAACTATTCGCTAAAGCGAACACAGCTAAAATCAGCTAGCGACCTTCGGCTCAGCCGCGCGCAGGCGGATGTGCAGTTCCTTGAGTTGCTTCTCGTCGACTTCCGACGGTGCCTGGGTCAGCAGATCCTGGGCGCGCTGGGTTTTCGGGAAGGCGATCACGTCGCGGATCGAATCGGACTTGGTCATCAGCGTGACGATACGGTCCAGGCCGAAGGCCAGGCCGCCGTGCGGTGGCGCGCCGTATTGCAGTGCGTCGAGCAGGAAGCCGAACTTCAGACGGGCTTCGTCAGCATCGATTTTCAGCGCGCGGAAGACTTTCGACTGCACTTCTTCGCGGTGGATACGGATCGAACCGCCGCCCAGTTCCCAGCCGTTCAGGACCATGTCGTAGGCCTTGGCGATGCAGGCGCCCGGGTTGGTTTCCAGCCAGTCTTCGTGGCCGTCTTTTGGCGCGGTGAATGGGTGGTGGGTGGCGGTCCAGCGGTCCGATTCTTCGTCGTATTCGAACATCGGGAAATCGATCACCCACAGCGGCGACCAGACGTCGTCGAACAGGCCGGCGTTCTTGCCGAATTCCGAGTGGCCGATTTTCACGCGCAGCGCGCCGATGGCGTCGTTGACGACCTTGGCCTTGTCGGCGCCGAAGAAGATCAGGTCGCCGTCTTGCGCACCGGTCAGTTCCAGGATCTTGGCCAGGGTTTCGTCGTCGATGCTCTTGACGATCGGCGACTGCAGACCTTCGCGGCCCTTGGCTTTTTCGTTGACCTTGATGTACGCCAGGCCACGCGCGCCATAGATGGCGACGAACTGGGTGTACGCGTCGATTTCCGAACGCGGCATCGAACCGCCTTGCGGCACGCGCATGCCGACCACGCGGCCGTTAGGCAGGTTGGCGGCGCTGTTGAAGATCTTGAATTCGACGTTTTTAACCACGTCGGTCAGTTCGGTGAATTCCAGTTTGACGCGCATGTCCGGCTTGTCCGAACCGTATTTGCCCATCGCTTCGGAGAAGTTCATCACCGGGAACGGATTAGGCAGTTCAACGCCCATGGTGTTGGTGAACACCTTGCGGATCATGTCCTCGAACAGGTCGCGGATTTCCTGCTCGGTCAGGAACGAGGTTTCGCAATCGATCTGGGTGAATTCCGGCTGGCGGTCGGCGCGCAGGTCTTCGTCGCGGAAGCACTTGGTGATCTGGTAGTAACGGTCGAAGTTGGCGACCATCAGCAACTGTTTGAACAGTTGCGGCGACTGCGGCAGCGCGAAGAAGCTGCCGGCGTTAACACGCGATGGCACCAGGTAGTCGCGTGCGCCTTCAGGCGTGGACTTGGTCAGCATCGGGGTTTCGATGTCGATGAAGCCCAGTTCGTCCAGGTACTTGCGCACTTCCATCGTTACCTTGTAACGCAGACGCAGGTTGTTTTGCATTTGCGGGCGACGCAGGTCCAGCACGCGGTGGGTCAGGCGGGTGGTTTCCGACAGGTTGTCGTCGTCGAGCTGGAACGGCACGGCCACGGACGGGTTCAGCACTTCCAGTTGCGAGCAAACGACTTCGATCTTGCCCGATTTCAGGTTGTTGTTGACGGTGCCGGCCAGGCGGTCCTTGACCACGCCGGTCACGCGCAGGCAGAACTCGTTACGTACGGCTTCGGCGGCCTTGAACACTTCGGCTTGCTCCGGATTACAGACGATCTGCACCAGGCCTTCGCGGTCGCGCAGGTCGATGAAGATCACGCCGCCGTGGTCGCGGCGACGGTGTACCCAGCCGCACAGGCTGACGGTTTGGCCAAGCAGCGCTTCAGTGGTGAGGCCGCAGTAGTGAGTACGCATTGAGGACATGATTATTTCTCGGTTCAGGTTAAATTACTCAGAGAGTTCGGCTGTATTGTTTACTTGGTGATGCGGTCCGGCAGGGCGATGGCTTGCGGAACATCTTCCGGCGCCACCACGCCCATCGAGACGATGTATTTCAGGGCAGCATCGACGGTCATGTCGAGCTCGACCACGTCCTTGCGCGCCATCATCAGGAAAAATCCCGATGTCGGGTTCGGCGTGGTGGGCACGTACACGCTCACGTAGTCGCCCACCAGGTGGTTTTTCACGTCGCCACCGGGCGTGCCGGTGAGGAAAGCGATGGTGTAAGAATTCTGGTGCGGATACGGAATCATCACCGCCTTGCGGAACGCGTTGCCGGACGACGACAGCAAGGTATCGGATACCTGCTTGACGCTCGAATACAGCGAGTTCACCAGCGGGATACGCTTGAGCAGCTTTTCCCACACGCGCAATACGTAGTTGCCGACCAGGTTGTTAGTCAGCAGGCCGGTCAGGAAAATGATCACCACGGTGAGCAAGGTGCCCAGGCCCGGGATGTTGAAGCCGAACAGCGTGCGCGGCTGCCAGCGCTCGGGCACGAACAGCAGCGACTGGTCCATGGTGCTGATCACCAGGTTCAGCACCCAGGCTGTAATCGCCAGCGGCACCAGGATCAGCAGGCCAGTAATGAAATATTTACGCATCGGTTGCTCTGCTCATCAGATCAATCCCCTTTGGTGGTGCTGGATGGCGCAGCAGCCGCCGGTGCTGCAGCAGGCGCCTCCGACTTGGCCGGCGCCGACGAGGCGATCGCGCCCGACGGGCTGGACACGCCGGTGGCCGGCGGGGTGCCGCCACGGAAATCGGTAACATACCAACCCGAGCCCTTCAGCTGGAAGCCGGCGGCGGTCAGTTGTTTCTTGAACGAGTCCTTGCCACATTCTGGGCAAACAGTCAGCTGCGGGTCGGAAATCTTCTGCAAGACATCCTTGGCAAAACCACATGCCTCGCAGCGGTAAGCGTAGATCGGCATCTATTACTCCGCAAAAATCATCAAAACCCTGAATTATAAAGCCTTTTGGGCGCCCTATTCCTGTTTCCTGTGCCCAAGGCCAGTCGGCGGCGCATAGTTAATCGCTTTCATTGAAAAAAGCTATTCGCCAGCGGTTTAAATTCATGGTCTAATCCACCCTTATGCGCTGATTTCCCAATCCCTGAATCATTGCGCGCCTTGCCGTCCAGTCGTCGACGCTGACATCTCCTGATTGGGAAATACATGAAAAAGTACGTCTTTGCCGGCCTGTTGGCCACTACCCTGTTCTCTCCTGCCTTTGCACAGAGCAAGTTCGTTGCAGAGTCCCCCAGCGAACCGTTGCACCGCCGTTCGATCGTCTTGTGCGCACTGGCGCTGGTCGCGGTGCATGCCTGCGCCAGTCGCCGTAAGCTGCCCGGCAAGCGTTCGATGCTCAACGCCGGCGCCACACCATCCAGCGCTCCCTGCCTGCAAACACAGCGATAGAATCACTGACAGCCTCGTCCACTTCGCAGGCGAAATCGGCCTGCAACAGCGCATCCAGCGCAGTGCGGCCAATGCCGAATGGCGGACCTTTCGGGCGGTCGTCAAAAAAGAAGTACCCAGCCAGCAGTGCCCCCGCCGGTAACAACTGCGCCCAGCGCGCGGCCACTTGCGGCCACATGGCCGGCGGCATCGCACACAAAAAAGCCTGCTCGTAAATCAGTTGCAGTGGCTGTAGTGGCTGCCACGTGAAAAAGTCTGCCTGCACCACGTGTTGTCCATGGCTGCCTGCCACCACCTTGGCGGCAGCGACGGCGGCCGGCGAGAAATCGATGGCGGTGGCGTTCCAGCCGGCGTCGCGCAGCAGTACCAGCTCGTGGCCGGCGCCGCAGCCGGGAATCACCGTGGCCATCGGAGCGTTGGCAACAACAAAATCGCGCAGCGCTTGCGGTGCGGCGCCCCGGTCCCAGGGCGTGAAGCGGCGCTCGAAGCGCTCATCCCAGAACGCCGGTGACAGGGGATCGCGCTGGGCAAAGTCCGTCATGCTGATTGCAGCACCTTATTGCGGCATGAAATGGGGCCAGAACTCGTACGACACCAGCGCCAGCACCACCAGGGTGACGGTCCAGGCTGCGCCACTGAGCAGGCGGTTGGTGCGCTGCTGTTCATGGATCAGCACCTTGAGCAGCTCGGTATTGTCGCCGGGACGCTCGCCCTGCTGTTCCAGCGCCCGGTGCAGCAGGCGCGGCAGTTGCGGGAAGATCTGGGCATAGCGCGGCGCCTCGGCCTTGAGCTTCTGATACAGGCCCTGCCAGCCGACTTGCTCGGCCATCCAGTTTTCCAGGTACGGCTTGGCGGTTTTCCACAGGTCGAGGTCGGGGTCGAGCTGGCGGCCGAGCCCCTCGATATTGAGCAGCGTCTTTTGCAGCAGCACCAGTTGCGGCTGCACTTCCACGTTGAAGCGGCGCGACGTCTGAAACAGGCGCAGCAGGATCTGGCCGAACGAGATATCTTTCAGCGGGCGGTCGAAGATTGGCTCGCAGCAGGCGCGCACGGCCGCTTCGAGCTCGTCGACGCGGGTTTCCCTGGGCGCCCAGCCCGATTCGATGTGCGCCTCGGCAACGCGCTTGTAGTCGCGGCGGAAGAAGGCCAGGAAGTTTTGCGACAGATAATCCTTGTCGTAGTCGGTCAGCGTGCCGACGATGCCGAAGTCGAGCGCGATGTAGCGGCCGAACGTTTCCGGCTCAATCGACACCAGGATGTTACCGGGGTGCATATCGGCATGGAAGAAACCGTCGCGGAACACCTGGGTGAAGAAAATCTCCACGCCGTCGCTCGACAGCTTTTTCAGGTCCACGCCGGCAGCGGCCAGGCGGTCGATCTGCGAGACCGGGATGCCGTGCATGCGCTCCATCACGATCACATTGCTCGAGCAATAGTCCCAGTGCATTTCCGGCACCAGCAGCAGGTTGGAATCGGCGAAGTTGCGGCGCAGCTGGCTGGCGTTGGCGGCCTCGCGCATCAGGTCCAGCTCGTCATGCAGGTATTTGTCGAACTCGGCCACCACCTCTTTCGGTTTCAGGCGCTTGCTGTCGGCCCACAGCCGGCTGGCCAGGTCGGCGGCGATCTGCATCAGCGCCACGTCCTCGTCGATGGTCTTTTTCATGCCCGGGCGCAGCACCTTGACTGCAACCTGCTTGCCATCCTTGAGCGTCGCAAAGTGTACCTGGGCAATCGAGGCCGACGCCACCGGCGTGCGCTCGAACGAGGCGAACAACTGGTCGGGGTGGGCGCCGAGCGACTTGTGGATTTGCGCAATGGCGATATCGGAATCGAACGGCGGCACCCGGTCTTGCAGGCGCGCCAGTTCGACGGCGATATCGGGGGGAATCAGGTCGCTGCGGGTGGAGAGCACCTGGCCGAACTTGATGAAGATCGGTCCCAGGTCTTCCAGCGCCAGGCGCAGGCGCACGCCGCGCGGGGAAGACAGGTCGCGCCAGAAAATCACGGTGTCGATGAACCGCGCCGTGCGCGGCACCTTGAAGCCGGAAATCGCTATTTCGTCGAGGCCGTACTTGATCGCCACCCGCATGATCTTCAGGAAGCGGAGT
Source organism: Duganella sp. Leaf61 (assembly GCF_001421905.1). Classification (NCBI taxonomy): domain Bacteria; kingdom Pseudomonadati; phylum Pseudomonadota; class Betaproteobacteria; order Burkholderiales; family Oxalobacteraceae; genus Duganella; species Duganella sp. Leaf61. The sequence goes on along the minus strand of NZ_LMLM01000031.1, from coordinate 216,193 downwards.
AATTTCAAAATCATTGGGTTCCCAGTTTCTGTTCCAGTTTGGCCAGGCGCTTGGCAGCGCGCTCGACGTCGTCGCGCAGGCGCGTGACGTCGGCCGATAATTCTTCCACCGCGTGCGGGCGCACCAGCAGTTGTTTTTCGTCGAGCAGGTACTCGGCGACGTTTTCAGCCAGTTTCTGGTGGCCGTTTTTCACCGCCTTGAGCGCGTCGCGCGCCCCTGCCGCCAGGCGGTTGGCCGCCAGCGGCCCCACCAGCTTTTCCAGGTCCACCTCGGCCTCCCAGCGCAGCGACTGGCTCAGGCTCGACAGCGCATTGGCAAACTCGGCATCCCCCTCGATGCGCACATAGGAAAATGCCCGCGCGCGGTCCTGCACGATCAGCGGCAGGTCGGTGGGTTTCACGCGGATGGTCACGCTGGCCACTGCTTCGGCCGGGGCCGCTTCGAGCAGGCCGTCGGTGGTCACGCGCAGGCGCAGGCTTGCCACGCCGGCGTCGATGGCGGCCACCTTGCCGGCATGGCGCTGCAACTCGCGGCGCGCCCACGGCTCCTGGGCTAGCAGGTGATTGATCACGGCGCTGGCGGGCACGGCGGCAGAAAGAACACTGGGATTGGGGATCGTCATTCGGTACGCTATCAAAACAGGGCCACAAAACAAAACCGCCCATCTACGGGCGGTTTTGATCTTACCATTTTGCGGGGAAACCCACGGTTCAGGCCACCTGTTGAATACCTGCCAGCAGCCAGCCGGCCGAACCCGACACGGGCTTGCTGAGGTTCCACACTTCGTTGAGCGGCTCGGCCAGTGCATCGCGGGCCGGCTTGACCATGCCCGTGAAACGTACACTGGCCAGGTAGTCGGTGGCGGTGGTTTCAATGCCCAGCAGTTCGGCTTCGAGGCTGACCACGTCGGTGTAGTCGGCCTGGGTGCGCTCTGACAGCTGCAAACGCATTTCGGCAAACACTTCCGGCGTGGTGAATTCGCGGATATCGTTGGTATCGCCCTTGTCCCAGGCTGCTTGCAGGCGGATGAAGTTGCCTTTTGCGACACGCAGGAACGACGCTTCGTCGAAGTCCGCCGGCACGCCCCATTTCTGGTGAGCAGGCACGGCAGCCGGCTGGTACTGGTAGTTCTGTCCGGATGACAGGCCCGAACCGATTTCCGGCGTGGTGTTGCCGCTATTGAATTGCGCAGGCTGCTGGGCTGGCGTGAACGGCTTGACGTTGTCGTTATAGCCACTGTTACCGCCATTGCCGCTGAAGCCGCCACCGTTACCGCCAAACGCCGAAGGCGCCGGTTGCGGCTGCGATTTACGGCGGATCATGCGCACGATGAAGAATACCGCGCCGGCCAGCAGAGCCAGCATCAGGATGGTACCGATGGCGCTACCCAGCGCGCCACTCAAGCCCAGGTGCGAGAACAGTGCGCCCAGGCCCAGGCCCAGCAGCGCGCCGCCCAGGATACCTTTCCATGGGCTGGCCGGTTTTGGCGGTGTGGCGGCGTTAGGCGTGGCGGCAGGCGCCTGGCGCTGCGCACCTTGCGGAGCCTGCTGAGGAGCTGCGGCCGGCGGCATGCGCTGGACATTTTGCGACTGGCGACCGATCGAACGGCCACCGCCGGCAGGGCGGGCGATGGCTTCGGACACCATCGAGAAGACGGAGACGGCCAGCACGGCGGTCATCAGGAATTTTTTAACAGTCATGGTCTCTACCCTACAAAGTAATTGCTCGTTGCGGGGACCCGGAGCCTGTTGTGGTGCGCGTCGTTTTGTGCGCGACGCGCGGGCGGCCCGGTGTCCTTCGAGCCGCCAGCTTACCTGCAAAGGGGCTGGACAGGCTTAGTTACAGCTTAATGCCGGTGTGCAACGCGGCCACGCCGGCCGTCAGGTTGTAATACTTGACGCTCTCCAGGCCCGCCGTTTCCATCATGGTCTTCAGGGTTTCCTGGTCGGGATGCATGCGGATCGATTCGGCCAGGTAGCGATAGCTTTCGGCATCGCCGGCGATCTTCTGGCCCATCCAAGGCAGCACCTTGAACGAATACAGGTCGTACGGCTTTTGCAGCGGCTCGATCACTTTCGAGAATTCCAGCACCAGCAACTTGCCGCCCGGTTTCAGCACGCGGCGCATTTCCGCCAGCGCCTGGTCCTTGTGCGTCATGTTGCGCAGGCCAAAGGCCACGCTCACGCGGTCGAAATAGTTATCGGGGAACGGCAGCTTCTCCGCATCGCACAACAAGGTGGGGGTCAGCAGGCCGCGGTTCAAGAGGCGATCGCGCCCCACGCGCAGCATCGATTCATTGATGTCGGTGAGCCAGACTTCGCCGGTGGGGCCGGCCTGTCTGGCAAACGCCTTGGCCAGGTCGCCCGTGCCGCCGGCGATATCGAGGCATTTGAAGCCCGGACGTACGCCGGCGTTGGCGATCGTGAAGATCTTCCAGATACGATGCAGGCCACCGGACATGACGTCGTTCATGATGTCGTACTTGGCGGCGACAGAATGGAAAACCTTGGCGACTTCGCGGACTTTGTCGTCTTCCGCGACGGTTTTGTAACCGAAGTGAGTGGTATTGGTCATGGTGGCAGGCCTGTTAGTTTGCCTGCATTATACAAGGTAGGCAAACTTGTGAGCGCTGGGGAAACGTGGCAAACTTGGCAACCACCACCTGACCGGATGCTCCCGGATAAATCACCATGAAAACAATCATTGCCGCCCTGCTGCTGTGCGCATCGGGCGCCGCGTTTGCCAATTCCGCCTGCGACAAGCCAAAAAGCGATTTCGATGGCCTCTACTGCTTGAACAAGGTCTACCAGGAAGCGGACAAGGAACTCAACACCAATTACCAGGCCTTGAGCCCCAAGCTCGATGCCGAGGGCAAGAAAGCATTGAAGAGCGGCCAACTGGCCTGGATCCAGGAACGCAACGACAACTGCTCGCGCCGCGAAGCCCGGGGGTTCTTCGTCAACCTCCAGTGCGCGACCGACACCACCATCAAGCGCTCGCAGTTCCTGCAGGACCGGGTGCGCGAGTGCAACAGCTCGGGGTGCCAGAACAGCAAGCTGAAAGAGTAGTCACGTTCTTCTGATCATCGCGCCGGCAAATGCCGCCACTCCAGCCCCAGCGCAGCGCGCTTGGGGAAGCCTTGCCACAGGCCGGGGTCGGGCTTGATGGTGCCGTCGGCGGCCTGTGGCGGCAGGTCGAGGTAGCCTTGCAGCGGCTGCTGCTTGAGCTGGACGCCGAGGAAGGCGGTGACGAAATGCTGGTTGATGTTGTTGATGCGGCGGCTGTCCCACACCGGCTCGGCGTACGACTGGAAGTCGTCGGGATTGCTCCACATGGCCGGTGACGGCGGGTTCGGTGCGCTGTTGTGGCGCCCGCCCACGTAGGTCAGCAGGTAGCGGTCAGCGTTCACTGTGCCTTCGAACAGGCGCTTCACGCCATCCTGGTAGCCGGCCACGTCGTCCTGGTCGCCGCTGATGAACAGTACCGGCGTGCGTACGCCGGCCAGGCCGTCGGCATCCCATACCTTGTGCGCGCCGCCCCATGGCGCGAATGCCACCACCGCCTTGATGCGGGCATCGCGCTGCTGCGCATATTGGGTATTGCCCTGCTGGTTGACGGCCAGCTTGCCGCCAGGGACGAACGCCACCGCCGCCGCGCTCACGCCCGCCCCCACCGTGTTCAGGGCGCCGTAACCGCCCATCGAGTAGCCGACCAGCGCGGTGCGATCCACGTCCACCAGGCCGGCCAGGAAGTTGCCGCTGCCCGGCTTGGCCCACGCGGCGACGGTGTCGAGCACGAACAGGTCATCAAACCGGCGGTTGAGCAGGGTACTGGCAAAGCCGGCCTTGTCGGCGCGGGTCGATTCGGGATGGTCGATGGCGACCACCACGTAGCCTTTCGAGGCCAGGTTCTCGGTCAGGTAGCTCATTTGCAGACGTGAGCCGGGGTAGCCGTGGGAGACGATCACCAGTGGATAGCTTGTGCCCTGGACGGGCGCAGCATCACGCGCTGCGCGGCCATTGAACTGGAACGGCGTGTTGGGGCGCTTGGGATCGTTGGGGCCGGAGCCCAGGACATCGGTATAAACGGTATGCTCGACCTGACCGTTGGCCAGGGCGGCCGGGTACCAGACTTCGAGCGTGAGCTTGCGCGTGGTGCGCGGGTTCGGCGCCTGTTCGGTCACGCGCAGCACGTCGAGCTGGTCGCGGTGTTCGGCCACCAGCGTGCGCACGCCCACCTTGGCCGGGCCGCGCGCGGCCAGTTCCGGCGCATCGGGCCGGGCATCGCCGAAGTACTCCTGGGCGTGCGGAGCGCCCATCATCATCAACAACGCTACCGCCACTACCCTGCTCACTGCCTTCATCAATACTCCTGTAATCCCAAGTGGTCGCGCAAGGTTGTGCCCGTGTACGCGGTGCGGAACAAGCCGCGCCGCTGCAGCTCCTGCACCACCAGCGCCAGAAAATCATCAAGGCCGCCCGGCAAAGCCGGCGCCATGAAGTTGAAACCGTCTGCCGCCCCGCCCTCGAACCAGGCTTCGATCTGGTCGGCCACCGTCTGCGCCGTGCCGATCACGGTGAAGTGACCGCGTCCGCCGGCGATGCGTTCGTACAACTGGCGGATCGACAGGTTCTCGCCCTGGGCCAGGTTGGTCAGCAACTGCTGGCGGCTGCGCTGGCCGTCCTGGGTTTCCGGCAGATCGGGCAGCGGGCCGTCGAGCGGATAGCCGGACAGGTCGAAATTGCCGATCATGCGGCCCAGCAGCGCCAGTCCCGCCTTCGGCTCGATCAAGCTTTGCAGCTCACCGAACTTGTCGTCCGCCTCCGCTTGCGATGCGCCCACCACCGCGAACAGGCCGGGCATGATCTTGAGCGCATCGGGATGCCGGCCCTTGTCCGCCACGCGGCGCTTGATGTCGCGGTAAAAATCCTGTGCGCCTGCCAGCGTAGGCTGAGCGGTGAACACTACTTCGGCGGTGGCCGCCGCCAGGTCCCGGCCCGCTTCCGAGCCGCCCGCCTGCACCACCACGGGCCGGCCCTGCGGGCTGCGCGTGACGTTCAGGGGGCCGGCCACCGCGAAGTGCTCGCCGCGATGATCGAGCTTGCGGATGCGGGATGGATCGGCCAGCACGCCGCCCGCCTTGTCGTTGACCAGCGCGCCCTCCTGCCAACTATCCCACAGTCCTGTGACAACCTGATGAAATTCGCGGGCGCGCGCATAGCGCTCGGCGTGGGCCACGTGCTGGTCGCGGCCGAAGTTGGCCGCCTCCGCCGCGTTGTCGGACGTGACCAGGTTCCACCCTGCCCGGCCGTCCGACAGCTGGTCGAGCGAGGCGAACTGGCGCGCCACCGTGTACGGCTCGTTGTACGTCGTGGTGGCGGTGCCGATCAGGCCTATCCTCTCGGTCGATGCGGCCAGCGCCGACAGCAAGGTCAATGGTTCGAGCGACGGGATGTTGCCGGTCAGCGCCAGGCTGTCGGCAAAGAACACTGCGTCCAGGCACGCCGCTTCGGCGTTACGCACCTGCTGGCGGAACACCTTGAACGGATTGCTTTCCAGGTCCGTTTGCGGGTGACGCCACGCGGCCACGTGGTGGCCATGGCGCATCATGAAGGCGGCGATGCTCAGTTGTCGGCGGGTGGCTGGTGCAGTCATCAGAACTCCTTGCGCGCGGTCAGGCCGAAGTAGCGTTCGTCGTCGCGCGGCACGGCGCGGGTGACGTAGCCGGTGGACGTGACCAGGTTGGTGGCGTACGACTTGTTGGCCAGGTTTTTGCCGACCAGCGCGATGCGCCAACCCGCCACCGGAGACGACAGCGCGATGCTCGCGTTGACGATGCCATAGGCGCCCTGGATTGCATCGGGCGACTGGAACAGGTCGAACTGGGTCTTCGACTGGTAGGCGTAATCGGCCGAGAAGTGGGCGAACAGGCCGTTTTGCAGCGCCAGCGCGTAATTGGCGCGGGTGAACGCCTTCCACTTCGGCGAGAACGGCAGCGGCTGGCCATTGAGGTTGCACGACGCGGTGGCCGCCGGCGGGCAGTTGAAACTGTCGATCCTGGCGTCGGTGTAGGCCAGCGCGCCGGACAGCGTGAATGCGCGCGTGGGGCGGGCGGTGACATCGAGTTCCACGCCACGGGTGGAGACCTTGCCGGCGTTGATCAGGCGCGTGATCACGGTGCCGCCCACGGTGTCGAAGAAATTGGCCTGGTAGTTGTCATACCTGGTGTGGAACACGGCCAGGTTGGCGGTCAGGCGGCGGTCGAGGGCGCTGGTTTTCAGACCCAGTTCGAACGAGTCGGAGGTCTCGGGCTTCAACGCCAGCGTGTCGCGCGCCAGCATGTTGAAGAACACGTTGTAGGCCGGGCCCTTGTAGCCGCGCGAGTAGGTGGCATAGGTGTTGACGTTGTTCGAGACATCGTGTTGCAAACCCAGGCGGCCCGAGTAGCCGTCCTCGCTGGTCGAGCCGCTGTTTTGCACGCCGGGCTGCACGCCGGGGAAGGCGGCCGTGGACGTCGAGGTGCGCACGTGGTCGTACGACAGTTCATCGCGGGTGGCGCGCGCGCCGACGATGGCGCGCCAGTCGGCGGCAAAGTTGATCGTGCTCTCGCCGAACAGCGAGTAGCTGTCGTTCTTGACGCCATAGTCGGCGCGGCCGGCATTGAACACATTGGTGGTAACCAGGCGCTGGTAGGTTTCGCGGTCCTTGCCGTGCAGGTAGTAGGCGCCCACCACGTAATCGACGAACTGGTCTTTGGGCGACGCCAGGCGCAGTTCCTGCGACACCTGGCGGAAGTCCACCGTGCCGATATCGCGCGTGGCCGGATACGCGGCCGTGATGCGCGACGCTTCGGCAGCGTTGCCGATGGCCGAGGTGCTGGTGTACTGGGCGTTGTCCCAGTCGCGCACCGCCGTGATCGAGGTCAGCGTGTGGCCGCCCAGGCGCCAGTCCACTTGCGCGGACAGGCCACGGTTGGTGTCGCGGATGTCGCTCGGGATGTCGGTGAAGACCTGGCGGTTTTCCGCACTGGCCACCACCGGTGCGATGCCCGCCACGAACGGGGCGCTGGTGGCAGCGGTTCCGGTGAGCTTGTACGGCGTGAAAGTGGGCGACGCGTTGGAGCGCAGGTAGTCGGCAATCAGCACGATATCGACATCTTTATTGGGCGTGATATCGACGCGGGCGCGGGCGCCCTTGCGGTCGTACCCATTCACTTTGCCACCGCCGGCGTGGATGTTGTCGACATTGCCGTCGTAGTCGGCATACAGCGCGGTGAACGAACCGCGCACCACGCCCGGCTGGATCGCACCCGAGACGCCGGCGCGCACGCGCTTCTCGTTGCCTTCGTACCAGGATGCATCGACGTAACCGCTGGCCTGCTCGCCCGGCTTGCGGCCGATGACGTTCAACACGCCCGACGACGCATTCTTGCCGAACAGCGTGCCTTGCGGACCGCGCAGGATTTCGATGCGGTCGATATCGAGCAGGTCGAGCGTGGCCTGGCCCGGGCGCGCGAACACCACGCCATCGACCACGGTGGACACAGTGGGTTCCACGCCGGGCGACGTCGAGATGGTACCGATACCGCGCACGAAAATGGTGGAGTCCTTGTTGCCGCCCTGCTGGCGGAAGGTGGCGCTCGGCACTTCCTGGATGATGGTGTCGATGCTGTTGCGGTTGGACTGGGCCAGTTGCTCGCCGTCGATCACCGACACGGCCACCGGTACCGATTGCAGCGACGCGCTGCGGCGCGTGGCGCTCACCGTCACGGTGGGAATCGATGCGGTTTCGCTGCGGTCAGCTATCGGCGCGGCATCCTCCGCAGGGGTTGCCCATGCGCTGCTGACCAGCAAAGCGCCCGTCGCCAACACGCCGATTTTTTTAGTCTTGTTCTTCATTGCAGAGTCCTTGATTGAGAAGCGCGCCTTGCGCCATATGCATAAATTGACTTTTGATCGGTGAAGAACCAACTTAGCGAGGCAGCTGCTGTTTGCTACACTTTGGCTACACTTCGATGGTACCGATACCCTTTTTTTAGTGTCGTGGCATGCAGTTTTGAAGTCAAAGAATTAAAAAAATCATCGATATGTCTTTTTGGAATATGCCTTTATGAGCGCCATCCATGACTGAACCTGCAGCACCAAGAAAGCGCCGCGGCTCCGGCCGCGCCACCATTCACGACGTGGCGCGGCTGGCCGAAGTGGGCTCGATCACGGCCTCGCGCTACTTCAGCGAACCGACCCGCGTGGGCGCCAAGCTCAGTGCGCGCATCGCCGCCGCCGTCAAGCAGCTCGGCTATGTGCCCAACCTGGTGGCCGGCGGCCTGGCTTCGTCGCACGGACGCATGGTGGGCATGGTGATCCCGAATATCTCGGGGCCGATCTTTGCCAACACCATCCAGAGTTTCAGCGACACCCTCACCCGCCACGGCTACCAGCTGCTGCTGGCGTCGAGCTATTTTTCGGCCAAGCAGGAAGAGAGCGCGGTGCGCACCTTCCTGGGCTGGAAGCCGGCAGCGCTGGTGGTCACGGGCCGCTTCCACAACCGCGCCACCGACAAGCTGCTGGCCACCGCCGGCGTACCGGTGGTGGAAACCTGGGACTACCAGCCGCGCCGCCAGCATATCCAGGTGGGCTATTCGAACCACGCAGTGGGCGAACAGGCCGCACGCTACCTGTATGCCAAGGGTTATCGCCGCATCGCCTTCGTGCAAAACAGCGTGGCCGGCGACTTGAGCGCGGTCGATCGCAGCGACGGCTACGCGGCGGTGATGCGCGAGCATGGCCTGGAACCGGTGATCTACGTGCCCACCATGGAAGCGCCGTTCGACGCCGGCAAGCAGGCCATCGAAGCGCTGGCGCTGGCGCCGGCTAAAAAGAGCCGTGCGGTGGAAGCAATCATTTTCGCCAACGACAACCTGGCTGCCGGCGCGCTGCTGGCCGGCCAGCGCGCCGGCCTTGCCATCCCCGGCAAATGCGCGATCGTCGGCTTCGGCGACTATGCGTTTTCGTCGCTGCTGCTGCCGAGCCTGACCACGATACGGCCGCCGGCGCGCGAGATCGGCGAGATCGCCGCACTGCGCATCCTCGAACAACTGGGCGTGCTGCCCGCGTCCCATGCCGATTCGCGCTTGAATCTGCTGGCCTGTGAACTGATAGAGCGCGAAAGCGCATGAGGAACAACATGAAGAAATGGACCGTTGCGATAGTTGCGGTAGCAGCCCTGCCCCTGGCTGCCCAGGGTGCCGAAATAAAAATCGGCTTTCAAAAGGGCAGCGGCCTGCTCAGCATGATCAAGGCGCAAGGCTCGATGGAGAAGGCCCTGGTGGGCCACCAGATCAAGTGGATCGAGTTCCCGGCCGGGCCGCAAATGCTCGAAGCGCTCAACGCCGGCAGCATCGATTTCGGCAGCACCGGCGCACCGCCGCCCGTGTTTGCGCAAGCCGGCGGCGTCGATCTGCTGTACGTGGGCGCCGAGCCGGCGCCCGTCAACAGCGAGGCGATTTTCGTGCCCAAGGATTCGCCGCTGCGCAGCGTGGCTGCGCTCAAAGGCAAGCGGGTGGCATTTCAAAAGGGTTCCGGCTCGCACTTCCTGCTGGCCTCGGCATTGAACAAGGCCGGCTTGAAGATCGCCGATATCGTGCCCGTGTACCTGTCGCCGTCGGACGCGCGCGCGGCCTTCGTTTCGGGCAGCATCGATGCGTGGGTGGTCTGGGATCCGTATTTCGCCTCCGCGCAAAAGGCTTACCAGGTGCGGGTGCTGGCCGACTACACCGGCCTGCCGCTGGCCAACGGCTTTTATCTCGCCTCGCGGCGCTTCGCGCAGCAGTCGCCGCAACTGGTGGGCACCTTGCTGGAACAGGTGTCGGCGTCGGGCAAATTGGCCAATGCGCATCCGCAGGAAACCGGCGCCAGCCTGGCGCAGCTGACCGGCCTGCCGGCCGATATAGTGGCCACGTGGCTGGCGCGCTCGCGCTTTGGCGCCACGCCGGTCACGCCCGAAATCGTTGCCAACCAGCAGCGCGTGGCGGACCTGTTTTATGAGCAGAAACTGATCCCCAAGCAAGTCAATATTGCCAGCCGCGTGTGGGCCTGGCAACCGAGGGCTGGCGTGCGGCCCGATTGATGTAGCCGAAACTATCTGATGAGTTCGGTGCTACGCTCGTCAATGCCGCCGGTTGCGCGGCATGCCAGAGCGAGGGCGACTCCATGCTCCAAAAGGTCTACATCGACACGTCAGTGATCCGCTTCCTGACCGCTCCGTTAAGCCGTGATCCGTTCGTGCGCGGATGCCAGAAACTCACGCGGCAGTGGTGGGACCGCCGCGACCCATTGATGACCTACATCTCCGACGCTGTGCTCGACGAGATCAAGGCTGGCGATCCCAGGCGGATCGCCGCGCGGATGGCCATCGCGGAAAAGCTCATCTATTTCCGCCCCGATCCGGAGGTGCCGATCTTCGCTGAACTTTTGATATTGGGCGGCGGTCTAAACGCCAAGGCCAGAATCCCGGCGCAACATATCGCCAGCGCGGCGTTCCACGATATGGATGTCCTGTTGTCGTGGAACTGTGTCGACATCATCAATGCACGCAACTGTGCGGTGCTCCGCAAGCTGATGATGTTGAAAGACCTCGAACTGCCGGAGCTGGTCACACCGTTCGCGCTGATGGAGAACAGTTATGAAGATCTACAATATTGAGATGCCGCCCGACTTCACTTTCCCCGACCTCGACAGCGACACCAGGGCAGAAATCGATGCCTTGCACGCCGCCATGCTGCGCGATAAAGCCGAGGCCGACGCGCTGGTCGAGCGGCGGCGCGCCGAAGGCTATGCCATCCCCACCCACGAGGAAACCATAGCCCGCATGCGCTGCGACAACCGGCCGCTGCGCCCGCCCGCCCTCAATGTCGCCGCGCTGCGCGAACTGCCTCCACGCATGCAAGCGATTTTTGCCTACCTATACCGGCACGATATTACCTATTAACTTTTGCAACCGCAGCTACCGCTCCCGCAACCACCACCCTGCTTGGCAGCCGACGGCCCGGTCAGCGAGATACCGCTGTCGCGGCCACTGTTGCCGTCGAAGCCGGACGCGTGCAGGCGATCCATATAGGTTGCCCACAACGCATCCTGCTCGTTGCCGAGCTTGTACAGGTAATCCCAGGTAAAGATGCCGGTGTTGTGGCCGTCCGAAAAGGTCGGCTGTACCGCGTAGTTGCCCACTGGTTCCACGCCAGCGATACCCACGTCGCGCTTGCCGGTTTGCAGCACTTCCTGGCCGGGGCCGTGGCCCATCACCTCGGCCGACGGCGAGTACACGCGCAGCAGCTCGAAAGGAATCGAGAATTTGGCGCCGTCGTCAAAAGCGATGTCGAGTACCTTCGACAGGTTGTGAACGGTCAGTTCGGTGGGATTCCTGGTCATGATGATGCTTTCAGATTTTCAACAATAGCCGCGTGCAGGGCCGGCAACAAGGCGCGCCGCGTCGCCAATACCTCGGGCGTCGACGCGCGTGCTGCCGGCGCCCAGGTGGGGTTCGGGAAATGCGCGTCGTCGCGGTAGCGCGGGATCACGTGCCAATGCACGTGCGGCGTCATATTACCAAAGCTGGCCAGGTTGATCTTTTCCGGCGCCATGATGGCGCGCTGGGCCGCTTCCACCGCCCACACCACGTCCATCACGCGCGTGCGTTCGAGCGGCGTCAGGTCGGTCATTTCCTTGACGTGGGCGTTCCACACCACGCGCGTAAAGCCCGGGTATTCAGCCTCATCGACGGCCACCACCGACAGCTGGTGATCGGCCCAGACCAGGGCCGCGCCTGGCGCCTCAAGCAACTTGCACAGATCGCAGGCCATTACACCAGCACCCGTTCGATGCCGCCGTCGTTGGCGCGCTTGACGTAGTCGGGCATCCAATTCTCGCCCAGCAGGTGCTTGGCGATCTCGACCACGATGTAGTCGGCCGTGGTGCCGGCGTCGTCGCTGTAGCGCGATACGCCACCGAGGCACGACGGGCAGGACGTCAGAATCTTGACTTCGCCATCGAAACCGTCGGCGCGCAGCTTCTCGGCGCCCTTGATCATTTCCTCTTCCTTGCGGAAGCGCACTTGCGTGGAAATGTCGGGACGCGACACCTGCAAGGTGCCCGAGTCGCCGCAGCAACGGTCGTTCTTCTCGATCTTGACGTTATCGACCGTGGTGATCAGCGCGTTGATGGTCTTGCCCGACTCTTGCAGCTTCATCGGGTTGTGGCATGGCTCGTGGTACATATAACGGGTGCCGTTGACGCCTTCAAGCTTGACCTTTTTCTCCAGCAGGTACTCGTGGATGTCCATGATGCGGCAGCCGGGGAATATCTTGTCGAACTCGTACGTGGCCAGCTGGTCGTAGCAGGTGCCGCACGAGACCAGCACGGTCTTGATGTCGAGGTAATTGAGCGTGTTGGCCATGCGGTGGAACAGCACACGGTTGTCCGTCATCATCTTCTCGGCTTTGTCGAACTCGCCGTTGCCGCGTTGCGGATAGCCGCAGCACAGGTAGCCTGGCGGCAAGACCGTCTGCACGCCCACTTCCCACAACATCGCCTGCGTGGCCAGGCCCACCTGCGAGAACAGGCGCTCCGAACCGCAGCCGGGGAAGTAGAACACCGCTTCCGTATCGGCATTGGTGGTCTTGGGGTTGCGGATGATCGGGATGACTTTATCGTCTTCGATATCGAGCAGCGCCCGCGCCGATTTCTTCGGCAGGTTGCCCGGCATCTTCTTGTTGATGAAGTGGATCACCTGCTCGCGCACTTTCGGCTTGCCCACGGTCGGTGGCGGCGCCTTGGTCTGCTTCCTGGCGAATTTCTTCAGCACGTCGTGACCGAGGCGCTGGGCCTTGAACCCCCAGTTGGACATCACCTGGCGCGTGGCGTTGATGGTGGTCGGATCGCTGGCGTTGAGGAAGAACATGGTGGCGGCCAGGGCCGGCTTGAAGCTCTTCTTCTCCATCTTGCGCAGCAGGTTGCGCATATTCATCGACACGTCGCCGAAGTCGATATTGACCGGGCATGGCGTCACGCACTTGTGACAGACGGTGCAATGGTCGGCCACGTCTTCGAACTCTTCCCAGTGCTTGATCGAAATACCGCGCCGGGTTTGCTCTTCGTACAGGAACGCTTCGATCAGCGACGAGGTCGCCAGGATCTTGTCGCGCGGCGAGTACAGCAAATTCGCACGCGGCACGTGGGTCGAGCACACCGGTTTGCACTTGCCGCAGCGCAGGCAGTCCTTGACGCTGTTGGCAATCGCGCCGATATCGCTTTGCTGCATGATCAGCGATTCGTGGCCCATCAGGCCGAACGATGGCGTGTACGCGTTGGACAGGTCCGCTTCCATGCCGGGCAGGTTCAGCAGCTTGCCCTTGTTGAAGCGGCCTTCCGGATCGACGCGCATCTTGTAGTCGCGGAACGGGCCGATTTCGTCCTCGGTCAGGAACTCGAGCTTGGTGATGCCGATGCCGTGCTCGCCCGAGATCACGCCGTTGAGCGAACGGGCCAGGACCATGATGCGCGCCACGGCCTGGTGCGCCAGTTGCAGCATCTCGTAGTGGTCGGAGTTGACCGGCAAATTGGTGTGGACGTTGCCATCGCCGGCGTGCATGTGCAGCGCCACGAACACGCGACCGCGCAGCACGCGCTTGTGGATCGCGGTCGCTTCATCGAGGATCAGCTTGTAGGCGGCGCCGTTGAAGATCTGGCGCAGCTGGGCGCGGATTTCCTGCTTCCACGTCACGCGGATGGTGCGGTCCTGGACGATGTCGAACAGGGTGGCGTCCGGCTGGGTTTTCAGGCGTTCTTCGAACACCGGCAGCAGGCGCTCCATGCCGTGGGTGGCCAGCGCATCGGTGATGCCGGCCAGTGGCAGGTCGAGATTGGCCAGCAGGTAGGTCCAGCGCGCGTGCACTTGCGTGAGCAAGGCGTCGGTTTGCTCGGCGCGGTCACCGAGCATTTCGGCGTCGCCCACCGCATCTTCGGCATCGTCGCTCTTGCCGATCGGCAGGTTGCCGGCGGCGAAGAAGGTCTGCAGTTCATCGACCAGTTGCAGCTTGTTCTTGATCGACAGTTCGATGTTGATGCGCTCGATGCCGTCGGTGTACTCGCCCATGCGGTTGAGCGGAATCACCACGTCTTCGTTGATCTTGAAGGCGTTGGTGTGCTTGGCAATCGCGGCCGTACGGGCGCGGTCGAGCCAGAATTTCTTGCGCGCTTCGGGGCTGACAGCAACAAAACCTTCACCGACGCGGGTATTGGCCAGGCGCACGACTTCCGAAGCGGCAATCGCCACCGCGTTTTCATCGTCGCCGACGATGTCGCCGAACAGCGCCATTTTTGGTAGCACGCCGCGCTTGGACTTGGTGGCGTAGCCAACTGCGCGCAGGTAGCGCTCGTCCAGGTGCTCGAGGCCCGCTAGGCGCAGGGTTTTGAATTGTTCGCCGGTGGCCGGCAGGCCGTCGAGGTAGTCCTTGATTTCGACGATCGACGGAATCGCATCGCGGGCCTGGCCGAAGAACTCCAGGCAGACCGTGCGCGCGAACTTCGGCATCTTGTGCAGGATCCAGCGGCCCGACGTGATCAGGCCATCGGTACCCTCTTTCTGGATGCCGGGCAGGCCCGACAGGAACTTGTCGGTAACGTCCTTGCCCAGGCCTTCCTTGCGGAATTTACGGCCTTCGATTTCCAGGATCTCGGTCTTGAACGGCGCGCCCTTGGCTTCGCCCAGGCGGTTCGGATGGGTCCACTCGAGCTGGAAACGGGCCAGCGGCGTATCGTGGATTTTCGACAGGTTGTGGTCGAGCCGCGTGACCTCCAGCCAGTCACCGTTCGGATCGACCATGCGCCACGAGGCCAGGTTGTCGAGCGCGGTGCCCCACAACACGGCCTTCTTGCCGCCCGCGTTCATGGCGATATTGCCGCCGATGCACGACGCGTGCGCCGAGGTCGGATCGACCGCGAACACGAAACCTGCCTTCTCGGCCGCTTCCGACACTTTATTGGTGATCACGCCGGCGCCGGTGTAAATCGTGGCGTATTCCTTGTCCAGGCCCGGCAGCACCTTCATTTCCACCGCGCCCATGTTGAGCAGTTTCTCGGTGTTGATGACGGCGGACATCGGCGTCAGGGGAATTGCGCCGCCGGTATAACCGGTGCCGCCGCCGCGCGGGATGATGGTCAGCCCCAGTTCGATACAGCCCTTGACCAGGCCGGCCATTTCATCTTCGGTATCGGGCGTCAACACCACGAACGGGTACTCGACGCGCCAGTCGGTGGCGTCGGTCACGTGCGAGATGCGCTTCATGCCGTCGAAGCAGACGTTGTGCTTTTCGGTGTAGCGACCCAGCACCTTGGTGGTGCGCTTGCGCAGGTCGTACACTTGCTTGAATTCTTCGCCAAAGTCGGCCACGGCCTTGCTGGCCGCGCGCAGCAGCTTGACCACGTTGTCGCTGCGCTGGCGCGCGTGCGCATCGTTCTCTGCGCCGTCGTCTTCAACGGTCATGCGCCGTTTATCGACCTCGGCCAAACGATGGTGCAAGGCGTCGATCAGTTCCTGGCGGCGCTTGGGGTTGTCCAGCATGTCGTCCTGCAGGTACGGATTGCGCCGCACGGCCCAGATATCGCCAAGGACTTCGTACAGCATGCGCGCCGAGCGGCCGGTCTGGCGGGCGCCGCGCAGTGCATCCAGCAAACTCCACGATTCCTCGCCCAGCAGCCGGATGACGATCTCGCGATCGGAAAACGACGTGTAGTTATAAGGGATTTCGCGCAGGCGCGTGGCCTCCGGACCGTGGGGCGTTTCCGCCAGTAATGCTTGGATTTGTGCAGGGGCATTCATTGTGCGATTGGACTAGTCTACTGAACCCGGGACTGCCATTTTAGCGTATTGCGGTGCACCACGCGGGAACAGCCTTGGTTTACCAAGGGACACTCACCGCGCAATCAATCCGATATTTCTACGTAAAAACCGCCGTTTATTGGCAATAAAATTCAACTTTGCAATTTAGTCAGAATTTAATTCAGCATCCAGGCTCTGCGGCAATAGGATCGGTTGCACCGTTTTAGCCCAGCAACTGTCCAACCCGGTGCCAGAAGCCGTCCGGCACATACAACAGCAGCGTGGTCATGGTCAGATACCGCAGGCACTTGCCCACCGCCATGTAGGCCAGGCTGGGCCAGAATGGCAGTTTGAGCCAGCCGCCCAATGTGCACAGCGGATCGCCAACCACCGGCAGCCAAGCCAGCAACATGGTCTTGGCGCCGTAGCGCTCGAGCCAGTGGAACCAGCGGCTTTTGCGCTCCTTGGCGAAGGTCTGCTTGGCCTGGTAACCCATCCAGTAATCGACCGCACCGCCCAGGGTATTGCCCACGGTGGCCACGGCAATCGCGCTCCAGAACAGTTCGGGATTGGCCTTGATCACCGCAAACACGGCCGGCTCCGACCCCAGCGGCACCAGCGTGGCCGAAATGAAACTGATGATGAACACCGACGTCAGGCCCACTTCCGGCGCAGCGATCACGTTCAGCAGCCAGGCGATTGCAGATTCGATCATCGGTTTCTTTGAGGTCTGATAAGGGTGTCCATTATAATGATCCGCACACCGCACGATTGAACAGTTCGGTCCATGCCCATCCGCGCGGACCTGCGCCCCTGCTCCACCCGGTCACCCGCCGGATAGTTAGCATCGACCACTGCGGGGCTACCCAGGTAGCCTCACCGCTTTTTCTCTTGTTTGCAGACCATGACTATCGACTATCTGAAGAAAGTACTGACCGCGCGCGTTTACGACGTTGCCCAGGAAACCCCGCTGGAACTGGCGCCGACCTTGTCGCAGCGCTATGACAACCGCATTTATTTCAAGCGCGAGGACATGCAGAGCGTGTTCAGCTTCAAGATTCGTGGCGCCTACAACAAGATGGCCCACCTGAGCGAAGCGCAGCGCAAGCGCGGCGTGATTTGCGCCTCGGCCGGCAACCACGCCCAGGGCGTGGCGCTGTCCGCCGCCAAGCTCGGCTGCCGGGCGCTGATCGTCATGCCCACCACCACCCCGCAAGTGAAAATCGACGCGGTCAAGGCGCGCGGCGGTTCCGACGTGGAAGTGGTGCTGCACGGCGAGTCGTACACCGACGCCTACAACCACGCCCTCACGCTCGAGAAAGAACAGAAGCTGACCTTCGTGCACCCGTTCGACGATCCGGACGTGATCGCCGGCCAGGGCACGATCGGCATGGAAATCCTGCGCCAGCACTCGGGCCCGATCCACGCGATTTTCGTGGCCATCGGCGGCGGCGGCCTGATCTCGGGCGTGGCCGCGTACGTCAAGGCGATCCGCCCCGACATCAAGATCATCGGCGTGCAGACCATGGATTCGGACGCGATGGCGCGCAGCATCAAGGCTGGCGAACGCATCACGCTCGCCGACGTGGGCCTGTTCTCGGACGGCACCGCCGTGCGCCTGGTGGGTGAAGAAACCTTCCGCCTCACGCAGCAGTACGTCGATGACATCATCATCGTCGATACCGACGCCATCAGCGCCGCCATCAAGGACGTGTTTACCGACACCCGCAGCATCCTGGAGCCGGCCGGCGCACTGGCGATTGCCGGCGCCAAGGCCTACGTGGAACGCGCGGCGCTGTCGAAAAATCCGGTCAAGAACGAAACCCTGATCACGATCGCCTGCGGCGCCAACATGAACTTCGACCGCCTGCGTTTTGTCGCCGAACGGGCCGAACTGGGCGAAGCGCGCGAAGCGCTGTTTGCCGTCACCCTGCCCGAGCAGCGCGGCAGCTTCAAGCGCTTCTGCGCGCTGGTCGGTCCGCGCAATGTCACCGAGTTCAACTACCGCATCAGCGACAAGGACGAAGCGCACGTATTCGTCGGCGTACAGATTGCCGACCGCGGCGAATCGAGCGCGCTGGCGCGCACGTTCGAGACGAACGACTTCCGCACCCTGGACCTCACGCATGACGAACTGGCCAAGGCCCACGTGCGCCACCTGGTGGGCGGCAAGAGCGCGCTGGCCAACAGCGAGCTGCTGTACCGCTTCGAGTTCCCCGAGCGCCCGGGCGCGCTGATGCGCTTCCTGAACAGCATGGCGCCAAACTGGAATATCTCGCTGTGCCACTACCGCAGCCAGGGCGGCGACGTCGGCCGCATCCTGATCGGCTTGCAGGTGCCGCCGGGCGAGATGGACCAGTTCGGCCAGTTCCTGACCACGCTCGGTTACCGCTACTGGGATGAGACGGCCAATCCGGTGTACAAGCTGTTCCTGGGCTGATTGATGCGGCTGCAAGATGGCATGGATTACGCTACCATGCCGTCTTGACCGCTACGAAGCCTGCCATGACCAATACCGTCGACTTGTCCCCGCTGGGAAAAACCTCCGCCTACCGCACCGATTACGCGCCGGAACTGCTGTTCCCGATCCCGCGCCAGGGCAAGCGCGACGAGCTGGGCTTGTCCGGCACACTACCCTTTTTCGGCGTCGATATCTGGAACGCCTACGAAATCTCGTGGCTCAACAGCCGTGGCAAACCGCAGGTGGCAATTGCCCGCATCACGGTGCCGGCCGATTCGCCCAACATCATCGAATCGAAGTCGTTCAAGCTCTACCTGAACTCGTTCAACCAGACGCGCCTGGACAGCGTCGATGCGCTGCAGGCGCTTCTGCAACAGGATTTATCGAAGGCTGTGGGCGCATCCATCCACATCGTGCTGACCCAGCCCAACGGTTTCGACAAGGTCGCCATGGGCGAGCTGGACGGCCTGCTGCTCGACCGCCTCGACATCGAGATCGACCACTACAGCCCGGCCCCGGAACTGCTGAAGGCGGCGCTGGACGAGGAGCCGGTCGAGGAAAAATTCGTGTCGCACCTGCTCAAGTCGAATTGCCTGGTCACCGGCCAGCCGGACTGGGCCAGTGTGCAAATCCACTACAGCGGTCCGCAAATCGACCAGGAAAGCTTGCTGAAATACCTGATCGGCTTCCGTGAGCACAACGAATTCCACGAGCAATGCGTCGAACGCATCTTTGTCGATATCCTGCGCCAGTGCGCGCCGCAGCAACTGGCCGTCTATGCCCGCTACACGCGGCGCGGCGGCCTGGACATCAACCCGTGGCGCAGCAACTTCAGCACCGGCCGCAATCCGCCCAACCTGCGCGGCGCCCGGCAATAAATATTTACCACGGCAGGCAAGCCGCACCGCCTCGCTGCGATGGTAGCTTCTGCATAAATCAGGCGTATGATGACGGGTCGGCCCGAGGTTTCGGTCCGTTGATTGAAATACAACTCGGACGCGAGCGATTTCATGTTACACGGCGCACAAACAAGCCTATAATTCGGGCCGTGCGCCGCAACACTATTGTCGTCATATGAACAACCTGAGCAAAATTCTCTCTCTCGAAAACGTCTTGCTGGACTTGGAAGTGTCCAGCAAAAAACGTGCTTTTGAGCAAGCTGGCCTGATTTTCGAAAACAACTGCGGCATCGCCCGCTCGACCGTGTCGGACAATCTGTTCGCGCGCGAACGGCTGGGCTCCACCGGTCTCGGCCACGGCGTGGCCGTGCCGCACGGGCGCATCAAGGGCATGAAAAGCCTGAAGTCGCCGCTGGCTGCGTTTGTCCGCCTGTCCGAGCCGATTCCGTTCGAGTCGCCCGATGGCAAGCCGGTCAACCTGTTGTTTTTCCTCTTGATCCCCGATCACGTGACCCAGCAACACCTGGAAATCCTGTCCGAGATCGCGGAAATGTTTTCCGATGATGCGTTCCGCACCGCGCTGACCGAGGATCCCGATCCGAAATCGGTGCACTCGCGCATCATCAACTGGCTGCCCAGTCTGCAAGCTGCGGGTTGATCCGCCGCCAGCAACTTGCAGTACACTAGGCTCTCCCTCTTTCGATTCGGACCACGATGCCCATGCTGCAAACCCCGCTGACGATACAACGCCTGTACGACGACAATCGCGAAAGTTTGCAGCTCGGCTGGTTTGCCGGCTTTCCCGGCGGCGAGCGCCTGATTTCCGGCGATGTCGCTTCGGCCGCCGACCAGGTGGGCCACCTGAACATGATCCACCCGGGCCGCATCCAGGTCTTCGGCCACCAGGAAATCAATTATTACCAGCGCCTGAAGTCGCTCACGCGCGCCCATCTGATAGGCGAACTGATCGGCGGTAATCCGCCGGCGCTGATCGTCGCGCAAGGGCTGGAAACGCCGCCCGACATCCTCGCCATTTGCGACGAAAAAAATATCCCGCTGTTCTCCACGCCACTGCCGGCCGCGCAGGTGATCGACTTCCTGCGCGTGTATCTGTCGAAGAAACTGGCGCAGCGCATCATCATGCACGGCGTGTTCATGGACGTGCTGGGCGTGGGCGTGCTGATCACCGGCGACTCGGGCCTCGGCAAAAGCGAACTGGGCCTGGAGCTGATTTCTCGTTCGCACGGCCTGGTGGCCGACGATGCCGTGGAATTTTCGCGCATCGCCCCCAATATGATCGAAGGCCGCTGCCCGGCACTGCTGCAAAACCTGCTGGAAGTACGCGGCCTGGGCCTGCTCGACATCAAGGCCATTTTTGGCGAGACCGCCGTGCGGCGCAAGATGCGCCTGAAACTGATCGTGCACCTGGTCAAGCGCGGCGGCCAGGAAGAGGAAGTCGAACGGCTGCCGTTCCAGTTCCCCACCGAAGACGTGCTGGGCCTGCCGATCCGCAAGGTCGTGATTCCCGTGGCGGCCGGCCGCAACATCGCCGTGCTGCTGGAAGCGGCCGTGCGCAACACTATTTTGCAACTGCGCGGGATCGACACCCTGCAAGAGTTCATGGAGCGGCAACGCCTCGCCATGAGCGGAGACTGAGTTATGCGTATCGTCCTCATCACCGGGATTTCCGGTTCCGGCAAATCGGTGGCCCTCAATGTCCTGGAAGATCTCGGCTACTACTGCGTCGACAATCTGCCCCCGGCCCTGCTGCCGCACCTGGTCTCCACGCTGGTGGGTGAAGGCTTGCGCTCGCTGGCGGTGGCGGTCGATGCGCGCAGCGCCGAATCGCTGGCCACGCTGCCCGCCGATGTGGCGCACCTGCGCGAGGAAGGCCACGACGTGCGCGTGATGTTCCTCACTGCCAATACCCACTCGCTGGTGGCGCGTTTTTCCGAAACCCGGCGCAGCCACCCGCTGTCGCACGAACTGCGCCCGGGCCAAAACCCCGCCGCACGCCGCACCCTGATCGAATGCATCCTGGAAGAACGCGAACGGCTGTCGGCCATCGAGCAGCTGGGCCACGTGGTCGATACGTCCGAGCTCAGCGCCAACAAGCTGCGCGCCTGGGTCAAAGACCTGGTCGAGCTCGAGCACGCGCCGCTGACCCTGTTCTTCGAATCGTTCGCCTTCAAGCTGGGCGTGCCGATGGATGCCGATTTCGTGTTCGACGTGCGGGCGCTGCCCAACCCGTATTACGACCTGTCGCTGCGCCCGCTGACCGGGCGCGACGCACCGGTGATCGAATTCCTCGACGCCCAGCCCAGCGCCGGCGACATGCTGGAAGACATCCGCGCCTTCGTGGAAAAATGGCTGCCGTCGTTCAAGACCGACAACCGCAGCTACCTGACCGTGGCCCTGGGCTGCACCGGCGGCCAGCACCGCTCGGTCTATATCGCCGAAAAACTGGCCGCCTACTTCCACGCCAGCGAGCGCGTGGTGATACGGCATCGCGAGCAGTAATTCATGTCAGCGGTCTTGATCAAGGCCGCCGACCCCGCGCACATTGCGGCGGCGCGCGAGGTCGTGCGGCGGGCCCGGGCGCATGCTGTCAGGCAGCGCCGTGAAAATGGCGCAGCGGATGCGCGTGGTCCGGCCACGCGGGTGCCAAAATCTGCCTGACCATGTCATCGGTCACATCGGCCAGCGCCGGTGGCGTCCAGCGCGGGGCGTGGTCCTTGTCGATCACCAGCGCGCGGATGCCTTCGATGACCTGGCCGTTTTCCAGTGTGCGGCGCACCGCCGCGCGTTCCATGCGCAGGCAGTCGGCCATGCTCATTGCCGCCCCCTGTTGCTGCAAGGCGTGCGCCACGCACATCATCAGCGGTGAGCGCGTGGCCATGAGCGCCAGCGTCGCCCTGGCAAACTCACTGTCGTCGTTTTGCAACGACGCGACGATGGCCGGCACCGATCCCGCACCAAAATGACGGTCGATGGCGGCACGGTCGCGCTCAAGTGAACCTGGCCCGGCAGCGGCCTTGAACGGGGCTGCAAAGGCCGCAATCGCCGCCGGCAGGCCAGCACCGCCACCTGCACTCAAAACCGCTCCCAGCGCCGTTAAATCGGCCGCCGGCACGTAATGGTCGGCCAGTCCCGCATACAGCGCATCGGCTGCACGGATGTTGGCGCCGGTAATGCCCAGGTACAGTCCCAGCCGGCCCGGCAAGCGGGACAGGAAATAGCTGGCACCGACGTCCGGGAACAGGCCGATATTGGTCTCCGGCATTGCCATCTTCGTGCGATCGGTGACGATGCGTGTGCGGCTGTGCGGACCGGCCTGCGCCACGCCCATGCCGCCGCCCATCACCACGCCGTCCATCACCGCAATATACGGTTTCGGGTAATGGTGGACCAGGTGGTTGAGCGCGTATTCCTCGGTGAAGAAATCCTCGACCAGCGCACTGCCCTGCTGCGGCGTAGCGCGGCCCAGGTCGTGGAAGAAGCGGATGTCGCCACCGGCGCAAAACGCCTTGTCGCTGCTGCTGCGCACGACCACCGCCTGCACGGCGTCGTCGTCGCGCCAGGCCAGCAAGGTGTGCGTGATGGCGCGTACCATGTCGAGCGACAGCGAGTTGAGCGCGCGCGGACGATCGAGCGTGATGACGCCGGTGCCGTCACTGACGGCAGTTAATACATGTTCGCTCATGGCTGTCCTGTGGATTTGTTCGACGACGCTAAATGTTCCAGCGGGTTGGGCAAGGTTAAATCGCCGCCCAGGCGGGCCTGGAATTTTGCAGCGGCTGCCGGCGGGTGCCCCATGTGGCGCGCGTAGATCACGGCAAACGGCAGGTCGTTCACTTCTTCCTGCTTGAAGCCGGTGGCCTGCTGCATGGCCGCCGGATCGCGCGCAGCGGCCAGCGTAAACGTCACCAGCCGGTCCAGCGTCGACGACTGCAGGTTGAGGATGGACGCCATCATGGTCAGCGGCGCGGCAGCGAATGCGTGGTAGTGCAGTGCCTTGGCGCCGCGCGCCATCTCGGCCGGCAGCGCGCCGTCGGGTGCCACCTGGGCCATGGCGTTGTCGAACACGCCGTGGCCCCATGTTAATAAGCGCTGGTCGTGGGTGACGGCGCCGACGGCAGTCACGGCCAGCCCTTCCCAATAATAATGGTTGTTGCGCTTGCCCTTGCGGGTGTCGGCGTGGACCAGTGTGGCGTCGGCCAGCGTGGACAGCCACGCCTCGATCGCTTTCTTTTGCGCGGGCGTGGCAGCTGCCTGCACGCGCGCATAGCTGAGCGCCAGTCCGCCCAGGGTCCACTTGCGCACGAAATACGCCTGCTCGCTCGACATCTTGCCCAGCATGGCCTGCTGGCCAGCCCAGCTGTCCAGCCAGTTCAAGGCGCAGGCGGCGTCTTGCGGCTTGCCGTTGGCCTGGTAGCGGCTGGCGTTGCGGGCGACACCAGACAAGAATTGTTCAACCGGCTCGGTGCTGGCGATGTTTTTGGCGCGCCGCGCCGGGTCGATCACGGAATGGTTGGCGTCGTTGTAGTAGCTGTTGGCGTCGATGTCGATGACGGCGGCCGGCGCCGGCTGGCAGGGGGCGGCGACGGCGGGAGCAGCGGAGGCGGAAAGGAGAACGGTATAAACCAGATAAACAATTTTCATGTAGCTCCAAAAACAAGAAAGGGCGCTCGTTCAGCGCCCTTAGTTGGTGTGTCGCGCCGTTGTTAAAGGGCGGCGGCAGCTGGTTCGAAGTTATCCGGGAGATGCTTGATCGCATCGTGGCCGTGCTGTTGGACTTTGCCTTTGTACTTCATGACCTGGCGGTCCAGCTTGTCGATCAGGGTGTCGATCGCAGCGTACAGGTCTTGCGACAGGCTTTCCACGTAGACCGTTTTACCGGACAGGCGCAGATTGATTTCAGCCTTTTGGCGCTTGGTTTTCTCTTTAAGGTTATCTACGGTCAGAATGACAGCAATATCAATCACTTGATCAAAGTGCCGTGTCACGCGTTCGAGCTTGCTTTGCACGTATTCACGAATGGCGGCGGTCACTTCGAGATGATGTCCACTGATGGTGAGATTCATACACACTCCTAAAGATAAATGTCGCTGACGGTTAGTGCTTTACCCATTGTTGCTGAGTAAGCAGGAACCAGTGCACTACAAAGACTTGCGGAGACTGACTGGAGGGATTTTGAGGGCTTCGCGATATTTGGCAACAGTGCGTCGCGCAATCACCATGCCCTGTTCTCCCAGCATGTCCGCAATCTTACTGTCGGATAAAGGATTTTTAGGGTCTTCAGCTCCTGTCAGTTGCACGATCAGTGCCCGTATCGCCGTCGAACTGGCTTCACCTCCCGCTTCGGTGGCGACGTGGCTACCAAAAAAATATTTCAGCTCAAACATGCCGTGCGGAGTCAGCATGTATTTCTGAGTTGTTACCCGAGAAATGGTGCTCTCGTGTAAACCCAGTGTATCAGCAATTTCGCGAAGCACAAGGGGGCGCATGGCAACCGCGCCGTGCGAGAAAAAGTTCTTTTGTCGTTCTACTATCGCTTGTGCCACCCGCAGGATGGTGTCGAACCGCTGGCGCATATTCTTGATCAGCCACTTCGCCTCCTGCAGCTGCGCGCCCATGGCGCCCTCACCTTTGCCCTGCTTGAGCAGGTTGGCATACATGGCGTTCACACGCAGGCGCGGCATGACGTCGTTGTTCAGGCTGACCTGCCAGCCGGTGCGCGATTTTTTCACGATCACGTCCGGCACCACGTAATCGGAGACGTCGGATGCGAACGCCGCACCGGGGTGCGGATTGCACTGGCGGATCACGGTCTGCGCTTCGCGCAGGTCTTCGTCGTCGCACAGCAGCGCTTTTTTCAGCTTGTTGAAATCGCGCTGGGCAAACCAGGTCAGGTGCTTTTCGACGATGGCCACGGCCATCCGTCGCGTCACCATTGGAATGCCGGGCAAGCGCTTGATTTGCAGCGCCAGGCACTCGGCCGCATTGCGCGCCCCCACGCCGGCAGGGTCGAAACTTTGCAGCAGCGACAACGCCGTTTGCAGCTCGTCGAGTTCGACTTCCAGTTCCTCGGGCAGGCGCGCATGGATCTCGTCGAGCGCTTCTTCGAGGTAGCCGTTTTCGTCCAGCGCATCGATGATCAGTTCGACCAGCGCGCGGTCGCGCAGCTCGAGCACGGTCACCCGCATCTGCTCCATCAGGTGCTCGCGCAGGGTGCAGTGGTGCGCTTCGATTTGCGGACGCGCGTCTTCGTCGTCGGGCGCCTTGCTGCGGCCGGCGTCGCTCCAGTCCATGTCCGCTTCGGCGGTGGTACTTTCGGTATCGGCAGCAGGACCGTCGTAGGCGTCGGCCTCGCCGGCGGGCGCCGCTTCCTGCGGACCCGATTCGGACGGTGCTTCGCCGGACGGCGCCTGCTGGCTGATGGCGCCGTCGGACAACAGCCGCAGAGAATGGTCGAGCGGATCGTCGAGCCGCTCGAGCAAGGGATTGTCGGTCAGGAGTTGTTCGAGTTCCTGGTGCAGCTCCAGCGTGGAGAGCTGCAGCAAGCGGATCGATTGCTGCAGTTGGGGCGTCAGCGCGAGATGCTGCGAGGTCCGCAGTTGCAACGACTGTTTCATGGATTACATTCGGAAGTGTTCACCCAGGTAGACGCGGCGCACCGACTCGTCGGCGATGATGTCGTCCGGACGGCCCGACGCCAGCACCGAGCCCTGGTTGATGATATATGCGCGGTCGCAGATGCCCAGCGTCTCGCGCACATTGTGATCGGTAATGAGGACGCCGATTTGTCGCTCCTTGAGAAAGCGCACGATGCGCTGGATCTCGATCACGGCAATCGGGTCGACCCCGGCGAATGGTTCGTCGAGCAGCACGAAGCGCGGGTTGGTGGCCAGCGCACGGGCGATCTCCACCCGGCGGCGTTCGCCGCCGGAGAGCGAGAGCGCGGGGTTGTCGCGCAGCTTCTCGATTTGCAAATCGGCCAGCAGGGTATTGAGCCGTTCAGTAATGTCAGCCTTGGATAAAGGCTTGCCGTCCACTTTTTGAATTTCGAGGACAGCGCGAATATTTTCTTCCACCGTCAGCTTGCGGAACACCGACGCTTCCTGCGGCAGGTACGACAGGCCGAGCGAGGCGCGGCGGTGGATCGGCAGTGACGAGACGTCGACGCCGCCGATATCGATGGTGCCGGCGTCGGACGGTACCAGGCCGACGATCATGTAAAACGACGTGGTCTTGCCGGCGCCGTTGGGGCCGAGCAAACCCACCACTTCGCCGCAATCGACTTGCAGCGAGACGTCGTGCACGACCTGGCGCTTGCCATAGCTTTTTTGCAGGCCGCGAACGATCAGGGTGCTACCGCAACTAGGCTCCATGTCATTTCCCCGCAGGCTGGGTGGCAGGCACCGGCTGCGCCGGCGCGATCGGCGGGCGCTTGGACGACGGCTGGATCACCATGGTGCCGCGGCCGGCGCCCGGTTTGCTCTCGCCGCTGCTGCTGTTCTTGACCGCGAACACTTCGCGGCGGCTGTCGTAAGAGATGAACTCGCCATCGACCTGGCTGGTGACCTTGCCCGACTCGAGCTGCTTGATGCGGCCCTTGGAAATCAGCTTGACCAGCTCGGTCTTGTCGTCGTATTCGATGCGGTCGGCCTGGCCTTCCACCCATTTGTCGGTGTCGCCGTCAAGCTTCTGGCGAAACGTTGCCTGCACGCCGGGCGTGCCGGTGAGCACCACGAACTGGTAGCCCTCGGGATCTTGCGTGACCACCGCCTTGGGCGAGGTCATGCGGATGGTGCCGCGCGTGAGGATGACGTTGCCGGTGAAGGTCTTGATCTGCTTGACGTCGTCGGAGTCGGCCTGGTCGAACGACACTTCGATCGGCTTGTTGGAGTCGGCTTTTTCGGCGTGCGCCGGGATGGCCAGTGCTGCCAGCAGCAGTGCCGCCGACCAGAAGGTTTGCTTGGTGATTGCTCTCATAATCTTCCTTTAGCGTGCCGCATGCGGCGGCACGGTGATCTTGCCGCGTCCACCCAGTTGGGTTTGCAGCGTTGCATTGTTGGCGGTCATGCCCACGCCCGTGGCCACCGTCTTGCCCAGGTGCAGTTCGACCGGTGCGACGGTTTCCATCCGTTGTTCGTCCGGGAACACGGTGAGCGTGGACGTGGTCAGGCTCATGGCCTGGCTCTTGCCACTGGCCGGGCGCACCACGCTGACGTTGCCGTCGAGCTTGACGCGCGAGTTGTCCTGATCGACGCGGGCGGTGTCGCCGCGCACCGTCATCGGCGGATGCTCGGCCGACAAGGTGTTGATATAGGGCTTGATGATGTCGGACGCCTCTTCCGCCGGCAGGTGGGTGAGCTTGTCGCCGGAAATGATATAAGCCGGCTTGCCGTCCTTGGTCATGCGCACCACGCTGAACCGGTCGATGATGTAATCGGGCTCGTTGCGGAACTTGTCCTGCGCCGTATCCTGGTTCGATTCGTTAATCAACTGCACCATCCAGCCGGTACCGACGGCCACGAATACGCCGATCACGACCATCCAGGTGAGCGACCAGCGGTGGGCGGTTCTTTTACGTACGTTAGGCATCAGATCACCTTGGCGCGTGTGAGGTCGTGGATGTGCAGCGCACCGACCAGCTTGCCATCGGCATCGGCCACCAGCACCTGGTTGATGCGGAACTGTTCCATGATTGCGACCGCATCGACCGCCAGCTGTTCCGGCGCGATGCTGCGCGGGTTGGCGTGCATGACGTCGCGGATCAGGACCTGGGTGAAGTCCTGCACCTTGTCGATCATGCGGCGCAGGTCGCCGTCGGTAAACACGCCGATCGGCTGGTCGTCGGCATCGACCACGGCAGTCATGCCCATGCCCTTTTTGGTCATTTCCAGCAGCGCGTCGGTGAGCTTGACGTCGGCGCGCACCTTCGGTACATCGGCGCCGCTGCGCATGACGTCGCGCACGTGCGTCAGCAGGCGCCGACCCAGCGCGCCGCCCGGGTGCGACCGGGCGAAATCTTCTTCCCTGAAACCGCGCAGATCGAGCAAGGCCACTGCCAGCGCGTCGCCCAGCGCCAGCGTGACGGTGGTGGACGTGGTGGGCGCCAGGTTCATCGGGCACGCCTCCTTGGCCACCGCAACATTGAGGTGGACATCGGCGATGCTGGCCAGGCTGGAGCCCGGCTTGCCGGTAATGGCAATGACCTTGCTGCCCATGCGCTTGACCACCGGCAGGATGGTCATCAGCTCGGTACTTTCACCCGAGTACGAAATGGCAATGAAAGCGTCGTCAGCGGTGACCATGCCGAGGTCGCCGTGCGCAGCCTCGGCCGGGTGCACGAACATGGCGGGGGTGCCAGTGGAGGCGAACGTGGCCGCCATCTTGCGGGCGATGTGACCGGACTTGCCGATACCGGATACCACCACCCTACCCTTGCAATTAAACAACAGTTCAATCGCTTTGACGACGGTATCGTCGTCACCCAGGCGCAGCTCCAGCGCAGTAATGGCGGCGGCCTCGTTTTGCAACGTTTCACGGGCGAGCCGCAGCGCATGCGCCGCCATTTTTGCGTCAAAAGCTTTCAGCATTGTTTTTTCATGGGTTACACTCATACCCAAGTATAGCCGAATTAAGAAAGCAAAAAACTTGCCAGTCGAAACAATGCGCCTGTGTGGTGCGCAACCACTGAATAAAAAACTGACGGCTACGGCAACATGACGTTTTCCCCGCTCGAACTGACCCTGGTCTTGTTAGGCAGCGCCGTGCTGGGCGTGGTGGCCTTCCGCATGATGCATCTGCCGCCCATGCTCGGCTACCTGGCCGTCGGCATCCTGATCGGCCCCCACGCGCTCGGCTGGGCCATGGAGAGCGAAGCTACCCACGGCCTGGCCGAGTTCGGCGTGGTATTCCTGATGTTCTCGATCGGGCTCGAATTCTCGCTGCCCAAGCTGCTGGCGATGCGCGGCATCGTGTTCGGCCTCGGGCTGGCGCAGGTGGCGTTTACCATCATCGCCACCCTGCTGTTCGGCTGGCTCATCGCCAGCCAGCTACCCGCCCATTTACAGATCAGCTGGCAAGGCGCGTTTGCGCTCGGTGGCGCGCTGGCCATGTCGTCCACCGCCATCGTGGTCAAGATGCTGACCGAGCGGCTCGAGCTCGAGAGCGAGCATGGCCGCAAGATCATCGGCATCCTGCTGTTCCAGGATCTGGCCGTGGTGCCGCTGCTGATCATGATCCCGTCGCTGGGCCAGCGTCCCGATGCGCTGGCGGAAACCCTGGCCTGGGCGGGCGTAAAGGCCGTGATCGTATTGACCTTGCTGCTGTTCGTCGGCCACCGCCTGATGCGCGGCTGGTTCACCATCGTGGTCAAGCGCCGCTCGCAGGAGCTGTTCATGCTCAACCTGCTCCTGATCACGCTGGGCGCCGCGTGGATTACCGAACAGGCCGGGCTGTCCCTGGCGCTCGGGGCGTTTGTCGCCGGCATGCTGATTTCCGAAACCGAGTACAAGCACCAGGTGGAAGAAGACATCAAGCCGTTCCGCGACGTGCTGCTGGGACTGTTCTTCATCACGGTGGGCATGCTGCTCAACGTGCGCATGGTGATCGACAACTGGTGGCTGGTGCTGATCCTGCTGATCGCGCCGGTACTGGTGAAGTTTGCCCTGATCGCCGCGCTGGCCAAGCTGTTCGGCTCGAGCGATGGCGTGTCGATCCGCACCGGCCTGGCGCTGGCGCAGGCCGGCGAATTCGGCTTCGTGCTGCTCAACCTGGCCAGCGGCAACAAGCTGATCGATCCCTTCATCACCCAGGTGGTGCTGGCGTCGATGGTGCTGTCGATGCTGGTGGCGCCGCTGATCATCGCCAAGTCCGACCAGATCGTCATGAAGCTGGCCAGCAACGACTGGATGATGCAGTCGCTGGCGCTGACCAAGATCGCCAGCCGCACCATGTCCACCAACAAGCACGTGATCCTGGCCGGGTTCGGCCGCAGCGGCCAGAGCCTGGCCACCCTGCTGTCCGAAGAAAAAATCGACTACCACGCGCTCGACCTCGATCCCGAGCGGGTACAGGTGGCGCAGGCGGCCGGCCTGCAAGTGTCGTACGGCGACGCCGCGCGGCGCGAAAGCCTGGTCGCGGCCGGCATCTACCGCGCCAGCGCGGTGGTGATCACCTACGCCAGCACGCCGTCGGCCTTGAAGGTGCTGCACCAGGTACATTTGCTGGCGCCGAATTTGCCGGTACTGGTGCGTTCGCACGACGACACCGACCTCGACGCCCTGAAAGCGGCCGGCGCGGCCGAAGTGGTGCCGGAACTGATGGAAGGCAGCCTGATGCTGGCCTCGCACACCTTGGTGATGCTCGGCGTACCGCTGCGCAAGGTCGTGCACCGCGTGCAGGCCGCGCGCGAGGCCCGTTACGCGTCGCTGCGCGGCTTCTTCCACGGCTTTTCGGATGTCGGCGAAGACGCCGACCTCGACCGCCTGCACCCGGTCACCCTGGCCGACAACACGCCCAGTGTGGGCAAGCAGCTGGGCCAGTGCCTGCTGGCCGACAGCGGCGCCGTGGTTGCCAGCCTGCGTCGCGGCAAGCAGGTCATCGACTTCGGTCCCGACACCGTGCTGGCAGCCGGCGACGTGGTCGTGCTGCGCGGCGCGGCCGACGCCGTGGCGCGCGCCGAGAATTTGCTGCTGCGCTGATCCGGCGCGGCAGTTGGACCAACTTAGCAAGGCAGTCATGTCCGCAGGTTTTACCCAGCAAGAAATCGATACCGTCTATCGCGTCATCCAGGAGCGGCGCGACGTGCGCCACTTCGTCCCCGGCGCGGTGGACGAAGCGGTGATCGCGCGCCTGCTGCACGCGGCGCACCAGGCGCCCAGCGTGGGCTATATGCAGCCGTGGCGCTTCATCCGCATCGCCAGCGCGTCCGTGCGCAGCGCCATCATCGAGCTGGTGGAGGCCGAACGGCTCAACACGGCCGCAGCGCTGGGCGAGCGCGGCGCCGAGTTCATGCGGCTAAAGGTGGAAGGCATCCGCGAGTGCGGCGCGCTGTTTGTCGTCGCCCTGGCCGACGGCCGCGAAGCGCACGTGTTCGGCCGCCGCACGCTGCCCGAAATGGACCTGGCGTCGGTGGCCTGCGCGATCCAGAACATGTGGCTCGCTTCGCGCGCCGAGGGACTGGGCATGGGCTGGGTATCGCTGTTCGACCCGGAACAACTGGCGCAACTGCTGGCGATGCCCGACGGCGCGCGGCCGGTGGCCGTGCTGTGCCTGGGGCACGTGGAACAATTCTATCCACGGCCGATGCTGGAGATGGAGGGGTGGGATACGCGCCGTGAGCTGGCGCAGTTAGTCGCGGTGGATCGCTGGTCCAACACTGCCGGGTAACAAGCTTGTAGAGGACTAGGCCGCCGGTGCGGTGCTGACTACGCGGTTGCGCCCGGCTTCTTTGGCGGCGTACAGGCGCAGGTCGGCGGCGGCAACCCAGGCGCGGGCAATGGCGACCGGGTCGCCTTCGGCGTCGCCCGGGTGCAGTGAGGCCACGCCAATCGACACCGTGACCGACACTTGCAGCTCGGGCGTAAGGGCGATCATGGTGGCAGCCACGCCAGCGCGGATGCGCTCGGCAACGAAGGCGGCGCTGTCGAGCGGCGCATCGATCAGCAGCACCACGAATTCCTCGCCGCCGAAACGCGCCAGCGCATCCGAGGCGCGCAGCTCGTTCTTGATGCGGCTGGCCACCTCGCGCAGCACTTCGTCGCCGCCGCCGTGGCCCACGGTGTCGTTGACGCGCTTGAAGTGATCGACGTCGATGTACATGAACGAGATCGGATACGCCTGGCGCCGGGCGCGGGCGATTTCTTCCAGCAGGCGCCGGTCGATGTAGCGGCGGTTGTAGACGCCGGTGAGCGAATCGGTCAGCCCGATGTACTTGAGCATCTCGTTGCTGATGACGTTTTCCAGGCAGATCGCGACGATCGACGCCATGTGCTCGACGAAATCGGTGCCCAGGCTGGGCGTGAACCGGGTGGGGTCGCGGCTGGCCAGGTTGAGGCTGCCGATGATGCGCTTGTTGCGCAGCAGCGGCACCAGCGCCAGACTTTGCAGTCCCACTGTCGCGTTGGGAAAGGCGGCGCCGTGACGGTGCGCATCGAACATGCCCAGCAGCGGCTTGGGCGGCGGCGAGGTCGCGGTGCGCTCGGACAAGTCGAAACCGAGCGCGTCAAGCTGCTCCACGAAAATCAGGTCGGGAAAATCTTCGAACACCACGTCGAGCTTGAGCATGACGGTGCGGATATCTTCCCCCTCGTCCAGCAGCGTGAGGGTAACCGCGTCGAGCTCGGAAATGACCGGCAACACGCTGAGGATGGTGCCGACCAGGTCGGGGAAGTTGCCGGCGCTGACAATGTCCAGGTCGAACGCCTGGTGGCGCGTCATGATCGAGTGATTGCGTTCAGCCTGCTCCAGCAGATAGGCCATGCGGGCGCGGAGAGCCTGGTTTTCGGCGGCCAGTTTGTTGACCAGTTCAGCGTCGTGCGCTGCGTGGTCCGTATCCGTGCTCGGCGCCAACTTGCCGGTTGCAGTCTGCGTCATAAATAATTCCTTGCTCTTCACCCAATATCTGGTCTTGCATAACCTTACGCCAAGTTATGCCGCTTGGGAATGCCCCACTGGCCGGAAGTGCATTAAAACGCCAGCGCAACCTCGATTTCCTGGCCAACCCGCACGATACGGCCATCACCGACGGTAACGATGGCGTTCATACCGAAACACAACGCACCATCGAGTTCGGGTTTCGCGCGGTAGCTTTGCAGGATTTCCAGCGGATCGGGACCGAACTCGCCGGTGGCCTGGTCCACCGATGGCATCGGGCAGCGCGGGCACGGCTTGACCGGTTTTAATTCGACCTCGCCGATCTGGAAGGTGTCGGTGTAGTCCTCCTCGAACGCTTCGATGCCGGCGATCACCACGTTCGGCCGAAAGCGGTTCATCGGCAGCGCGGCGCGGCCGGCGCCGCGCAGTTTGTCGTTGAGGTCGTCCAGCGAGCCCTGGCCGATGACCAGGATCGGGAAACCGTCGGAAAACAGCGTGGTGGCGGCAACGTCGCCAGTCCACTTCTGGCTGACCACCCGCACGGCGTCGGCGTGAAACCGTACCAGCCGGCAAGGCACGCCCAGCGCTGCACTGAACCAGGTGGCGGTAGCGTCGTCGCAGTCATAGGCGCGCAAGCTGTCATCCCAGATGTGCACGCGGCGCGTGGGCGCCGACTGCGCATCGGGCCGCGCCAGCGCCAATTCCAGCGCCGGCATGCCGGGGAAGGCCAGCGCCAGCGTGTCAGCGTGCAAGGTGGGGGTGATCAGCGCCATGCGCGGGAAATCACGCTGGGTCATGTAGCCGCCGTTGGCATCGACCACCATCCATTCGCGGTCAAGGACTTTTTCATCGGCAGTGCCCAGGCCGGCCGTGGTCAGCAACGCTTGCGGCAGCGACAGGCCGGCGCAGGATTTGATCGGGTAGAGGATGAGTTCGGACAGGATGCTATCCCGGTAGGGAGGAGGCAGCGGATTGCGATGCCTCGGTAGCGGGGGCAAGGCGCGAGGAAGAAGCATGGCGGGCCATGCGATGACGAGCAACGCTGGCCCCGCTGCCGAGGCGCGCAAGCAGCGCCTCATTCCCTACCGGGATAGGTTCTTAGTATATTGATTTACAACGGGGCGCGTGGCAGCGCCCCCGGGGTATTACTCTTCCGTGGCTGGCGCCTTGGAAGCCTTCGGCGCCCGTGGTGCCTTGGGCGCCCGTGGTTGCTTCGGCGCCTTGGCAGCCGGAGTTGCGTTGCCGGCTGCTGCTTCGGCAGCTGCTTCGGCTGCAATTGCGGCCGGTTGGGCAACCGTTGCTGCGGCGCCAGGCGCGCGGTCGGCGGCCGGCTTGGCTTTCGGCTTGGCCTTTGGCTTTGCCGGACGGGCCGGCTTGGCGTTGGCGTTGGCGCTGGTATCGCTGGCACCGTTGGTAGCAGCTGTCTCGGTAGCCGGCGCAACTGGCGTAACGACCTTGGTGGCGACCGGTGCAAATTCCTGCACCGCTGGCGTGACCACCGGGGCGGCAACCGGCGCGGCTTTCTGCACAGCTGGCGCGACCACCGGGGCAGCGGCCGGCGCGGATGCGACCGCCGCGGATGCGACCGCCGCGGCATCCTGCGCCGCTGGCACGCTCGTTACTGCCTGATCGACCTGCGCTGCCGGTGCCTTGGCCGCAGCTTTTACCTTGCGTGCCGGTGGTTTGGCGCCGCTTTTCTTTTTGGCTGGGGCCTGTGGCTGAACCTGGCCTGGGCCTTCGCCGCTAACGACGGGCGCATCCTGCACCACTGGCAACGCCACTGCTGCTTCCAGCACGACCGGCGCGGCGGCTTGCACTTCCACCTCGGCGGCCTGGTGACGCGGCTGGCCGGGCTGGTTGCGTTGGCCACCGCCATTGCGGTCATTGCGGTCGCCTCGTTCATTGCGATTGTTGCGATCGCGGCCGCCACGGTTGCGATTGCGGTTGCCATCGCGGTCGTTATTGGCTGCCGGTGTAGCAGCGGTGCCGGCATTGGCAGCCGCTTGCGCAGCGTCGGCCAGCTCTGCCAGTGGATCGGCAGGCACGACGGCGTCGGTTTCCGGCGTGGTGTCGATGGCAATCGCGCCCGGGTTGTCGTCAGCCTGGCCGGGACGGGCCTGGCCCTGGCGGCCATGGCGCTCGGCCTGGCGTTCGGCAAAGCGTTCGGCGGCCGTGCGGCCACGGTTGCGGCTGCGGCGCGATTCGTTGCCCTGCTCCGGCGCGTCGTTGCCGCCGTTCTCGTTCTGGCCGTTGTGGCTGTTCTCGCCGGACTGGCCTTCCGCACGCGCCTGGGCCGAGCTGTTTTGCGCGCCGCTGCTGCGATAGACGTAGGCGCCCGACTTTTCGTCGCGGCCGAATTCCAGCAGGCCGCGCGCCTTGCATTCCTCGATCAGGTTGCCGAAGGTGCGGAAGCCGTAGTACGACTCGCTGAAGTCCGGCTTGCGGCGCTTGATCGCTTCCTTCAGTACCGAGGCCCAGATCTTGCCGCTGTCACCACGCTCGAGCACCAGGGCTTCGAAGGTGTTGACGGCGATTTCCACGGCCTGGTCGCGGCGTTTTTCCATTTCGTCGCGGCGGGCGTTTTCTTCTTCGGGCGAGCGCTTGACGGCCGGCTTGGCCTCGCCTGCATCGCGGCGGGCACGGCGGCTCTCGCGCACCAGGTCGTCATAGAAAATGAATTCGTCGCAGTTAGCCACCAGCAGGTCGGATGTCGATTGCTTGACGCCCACGCCGATCACCTTCTTGGCGTTCTCGCGCAGCTTGGACACCAGCGGCGAAAAGTCGGAGTCGCCCGAGATGATCACAAAAGTATCCACGTGCGACTTGGTGTAGCACAGGTCGAGCGCATCGACCACCATGCGGATGTCGGCCGAGTTTTTGCCCGACTGGCGCACGTGCGGGATTTCGATCAGCTCGAAGTTGGCCTCGTGCATGGGCGCCTTGAAGCCCTTGTAGCGATCCCAGTCGCAATACGCTTTCTTGACCACGATGCTGCCCTTGAGCAGCAGACGTTCCAGCACCGGCTTGATGTCGAACTTGTCGTAGTTGGCGTCGCGTACACCGAGCGCGACGTTTTCAAAATCGCAGAACAGCGCCATGCTGACGTTATCGTTGGAAGATGCCATGAGGAATATTTTCTAGTGAAGAGTGATGCGGGGGAACAAACGCGTGGTCCGGCGGTCGGCTAATCCGACGATTATACCCAACAACGCCGTGCCCTCCATGTACTGATCCATGCCCTGCTCTATAATGAGCGCTCTTCCCAATCACCGAGGTACTCGTCCGATGCGCCATTGATGCCGCCGTCTTCTTGACGGCCAGTCTCCATTGCTCCCCTTTCCACCGGGAGTTCCTGGCATCTATTGGAGTGACGTATGACGCAACCTTCGACCCCGCACATCACGCTCGATGGCGTGACGTACAGCCTGCCCGACGGCAGCCTGGTGTTTTCCGATCTGCATCAACAATTCGACCAGCGCCCCACCGGCCTGGTCGGGCGCAACGG
This sequence comes from Duganella sp. Leaf61, assembly GCF_001421905.1. Lineage (NCBI taxonomy): Bacteria > Pseudomonadati > Pseudomonadota > Betaproteobacteria > Burkholderiales > Oxalobacteraceae > Duganella > Duganella sp. Leaf61. The sequence continues at coordinate 179,847 of NZ_LMLM01000031.1, read as the reverse complement.
CGCCGGCAAGACCGTGCTCGCGCGCATCCTGGCCGGCCAGCTGGCGCCCTCTTCCGGGCGCTGCGTGCGCCACGGTTCCGTGTATTACCTGGCCCAGCAGGTGGCGCCCGCGCCCGGCGCCATCATCGCCGACCTGGCTGGCATGCGCAACGAACTCGACGCTCTGGCCCGCATCGAGGCCGGCAGCGTGGCGGTGCAAGATTTCGACCTGGTAGGCGACCGCTGGGATTTGCCGCAATTGCTGCAACAGGAACTCGACCGCAGCGACCTGGGTCGCCACGACGCCCACACCCCGGCAAGCGCTCTGAGCGGCGGTGAAGCGATGCGCGTGGCCCTGGCCGGCGCCATGATTTCCGGCGCCGATTTCCTGATCCTCGACGAACCGAGCAACCATCTCGACCGTCACCATCGGCAAGCGCTGATCGCCCAATTGCAGCGCTGGCCGCACGGCCTGCTGGTGGTCAGCCACGACCGCCAGTTGCTCGATACCATGGCGCGCATCGTCGAGCTGTCGCCGCAGGGCTTGCGCAGCTATGGCGGCAACTACAGTTTTTATGCTGCCGCCCGCGCGCAGGAGCACCAAAGCGCACTCGACCTGCTCGATCAACGCAAGCTCGAACGCCAGCGCGAGGAACAAGCGATGCGCACCCAGCGCGAACGCCAGGACCAGCGCCAGGCCAGGGGCGCGCGCCAGGGCAAGGAAGCCAACCAGGCCAGGATCCTGCTGGGCCGGCAGAAGGAACGCAGCGAAAGCTCGGCCGGTAAATTGCGCCAACAACAGGATGCCGCGCGTGAACATCTATCGGAACGGGTGCGCGCTGCTGCGCAGCAGGTGCGGGACGAGGCGGAGATCGTGCTGCACGCGCTGCCCGCAGTGCGTGGGACGCGACGGCGCGTGGTGCAGCTCGACGCGGTGGCGCTGCCATTCGTGCCGATGGCCACGCGCCATATCACGCTCGGCTTGAGCGCCGGGCAGCGCGTGGGCGTGATCGGCCCCAACGGCTGCGGCAAGTCAACCCTGCTGCAAGTGATGGCCGGCCGCATCGCGCCGCTGGCAGGAAGTTGCCAGGTGGCCGATACGTGCGTGTACCTCGATCAGCGCCTGGCCGATCTGGATCCGGCGCGCACCGTGCTCGAACACCTGATGGCAGCCAACCGCGTTGTAGCGGAAGGCACCTTGCGCACCTGGCTGGCACAGCTGGGGCTCGGTGCGCAAAATATCATCGCTCCCAGCGGCATGCTCAGCGGCGGCGAACGCTTGAAGGCGGCGCTCGCCTGCGTGCTGTACGCCGATCCCCCGGCGCAACTGCTGCTGCTCGACGAACCCGGCAACCACCTCGACCTGCCGTCGCTGCAGGCGCTGGAAACCATGCTGCGCAGCTACCGGGGCGCGCTGGTGGTGGTGTCGCACGACGATGCTTTCCTGGACAACCTGGCGCTGACCGACCGGCTATCGGCTGACGAAAACGGTTGGCGGCTCGATCCATGGTGAGCGCTTGACTTGGAGTGCGCTCGAAGTATTAGCCTGTGCTTGAGAACTTTCTCATCGACCAACCAGGAGCATACCAATGGCACTCATGACCACGCTGTTTCCGAAAACCCTGCTGCTGGCCGGCATCGTCTCCACGACTGCTGCCAGCGCCCAGGAGCAACGCGATGAACGCCGCACGCGGGGCGAAAACACCATCGCCGCCATCACCGGCAGCGCAGGGACGACAGTGGTGGACTCGTTGCGCGACCTGTCGCCCGAGCTGGGTCACTGGATCGTCGATTTTGCCTATGGCGACGTGTTCTCGCGCCCTGCCCTGTCGCTGCGCACGCGCGAACTTGCCACCATTTCCGCCCTGACCGCGCTGGGCAATGCGCAGCCGCAATTGAAGGTCCATATCGAAGGCGCACTCAACGTCGGCTGCACGCCGGAAGAGATCATCGAAGTCATCATCCAGATGGCCGTGTATGCAGGATTCCCCAGTGCCCTGAATGGCATCAGCGCCGCACGCGAAGTATTCGACAGGCGCGGGGTTAAAATCACTGCAACAAAATGACATCCACCAGGAGCGGCCCATGGCATCCCACCTCAGCATCGACGAAGTCGCCAGGCGCACCGGGCTGACCGCCCACACGCTGCGCTATTACGAACGCATCGGACTGATCGCTCCGGTGGGCCGCGCCGAGGGGGGCCAGCGGCGCTATGCGGCGGCAGACCTGGCATGGATCGACTTCCTGCTGCGCCTGCGCACCACGCGCATGCCGATCAGCCGCATGAGAGCGTTCGCCACCCTGCGCGCAGCAGGCGACAACACGGTGCCGGACCGGCGGCGGATGCTGGAAACGCACCTGCAGGACGTGCTGGCGGAAATGGACGCGATGCGCCTGTCGGTGCAGGCGTTGGAGGAGAAGATCGGGTATTACCGGGCAGTGGAGCGTTCGAAATAGCAATGACAGATACAAAAAAGCCCCGCGTCAGCAGGGCTCCTCGGTTCCGTTCGATCAGACGTTGAACAGGAAGTTCAACACATCGCCATCCTTGACCACGTATTCCTTGCCCTCGGCGCGCATCTTGCCTGCTTCCTTGGCGCCGGCTTCACCCTTGTACTGGATGTAGTCGTCGTAGGCGATGGTTTGCGCGCGGATGAAGCCGCGTTCGAAGTCGGTGTGGATCACGCCGGCCGCTTGCGGGGCGGTGTCGCCCACGCGGATGGTCCAGGCGCGCACTTCCTTCACACCGGCGGTGAAGTAGGTTTGCAGGCCCAGCAGGTTGTAGGCGGCGCGGATCAGGCGGTCGAGGCCCGGCTCTTGCATGCCCATGTCGGCCAGGAATTCGGTCTTGTCGGCGTCGTCGAGGTCGGCGATTTCCGCTTCGATCGAGGCGCAGATGGCGACGATCGGGGCGTTCTGGGTTTTCGCGTAGGCGGTCAGCTGGTCGAGCAGCGGGTTGTTGGTGAAGCCGCTGTCGGACACGTTGGCCACGTACATGGCCGGCTTGGCGGTGATCAGGCACAGCGGCTTGATCAGGGCCATTTCGTCCGCATCGAGGCCCATGGCGCGCACCGGCTTGGCTTCGTTCAGGTGCGGCACGATGCGCTCCATGATGGCCAGCAGCTTGGCGGCGTCCTTGTCGCCCGAACGCGATTTCTTGTTTTCGCGGTGGATGGCTTTTTCCACGGTGCCCAGGTCGGCCAGCGCCAGCTCGGTCTGGATGACTTCGATATCGTCGAGCGGGCTGACCTTGCCGGAAACGTGGATCACGTTGTCGTCCTCGAAGCAGCGCACCACGTTGACGATGGCGTCGGTTTCGCGGATGTGCGACAGGAACTGGTTGCCCAGTCCCTCGCCCTGCGAGGCACCGGCAACCAGGCCGGCGATGTCGACGAATTCGACGATGGCGTTGACCATGCGTTCCGGCTTGACGATCTCGGCCAGCGCAGCCATGCGCGGATCGGGAACTTCCACCACGCCGACGTTCGGCTCGATGGTGCAGAACGGGTAGTTTTCGGCCGGGATGCCCGCTTTGGTCAGGGCGTTGAACAGGGTGGACTTGCCGACGTTAGGCAGGCCGACGATGCCGCATTGGAGACTCATGGAAAACCTTTAATAATCATAGCGCCGGCAAGCGGCTGGTGAAAAACGACCTGAATGGCGTTTTTTAAGTTCAAGGGGTCTATTGTACCTCCCCCGCCTCCGAGGTTCAAAAAAACCGCGCCCGGCGCACGGTCGAACTCGTGCTTTTTGGGAACAATTGCTTACATTTGATACGAAATCCGGGTCATACCAATGGCGCCGGTGCGCGTTAGTTGTGTGTACAGTGTCTATGTCAGGCAATCACTCAGGAAAGGTCTTACCATGAATAACAATACCAACAAATCCTCGCTGCACCCAATGGTTCTCGCCGCCGCCGGCGCAGTCGTCCTGGTCAGCGGTGTCGGCGTGGCCGCCATGATGGGCTGGCTGCCCTCCTCCAACAGCCAGACCCCCGAGGTGCCGCTGGCCGCCAATGTTCCCCCTGTCATCGAGCAACAGGCAGCCTCGACGCCGCCCGTACCGGCCCCGATCGCGGCGCCGGTAGTGGCGCCAGCGCGTGAAACCGTGCGCGAACCGGTCCGTGAACCAGTGCGCCAGGCCCAGCGCGAACCCGTGCGCGAAAAACCACCGGTAGTCAAGCATACCCCTGCTCCCGAGAAAGCCGCTCCGGCCGTCTGCAACAGCTGCGGCGTGATCGAATCGATCACCTCGGTGGACCAGCGCGCCGAAGGCAGCGGCGTGGGCGCGGTCGGCGGCGCCCTGCTGGGCGGCTTGCTGGGCAACCAGGTGGGCGACGGCAACGGCCGCAAGCTCGCGACCGTGGCTGGCGCCATCGGTGGCGCGGTGGCCGGCAACCAGGTCGAAGGCCGGGTGAAAGGCACCCGTACCTATACCATCGCGGTACGCCTCGAGAACGGCAAGACGCAGAACATCATCCAGACCGAGCAACCGAATTGGCGTGAAGGCGACCGCGTACGCATCGTCAACGGCAATCTGCGCGCTGACGGCTAAGCGACCAGGACGTTTTGTCGCAGCAAACAATACTTTGATTCTTTCCGCATGGACAGTCTTGCATTTGTGATATTTTGCAAGGCTATCCTGCGGAGGCTTCATGGAATTTGTGCTGCTTGTTTTTGGCCTGGTGACGTTCAACATCGCCTGGCGCGCGCGTGGCGAAGCGCGCTATTTGCGCAAGCTGATCGATGAATTGCGCGCGGAAGTCGTTGCTTTGCGCGGTAGCCACGTCCCGGCTCAGCAGCCGGCCACGGCGCTGCCGGAGGCGGTGCTAGCGCCACCGGCGCCACGCCAGCCGCAAACCTCTGCGGTGCCAGTGCCAGTGCCAGTGCCAGTGCCAGTGCCAGTGCCAGCCTCGGTGCCGGCAATTGCGCCAGCGTCGGCTACAGCGCCGGTATCACCAGCACCCACTTCAACGCCGGCCACAGAGCCTGTACCAATACCGGCGCCGGTTGCAGCACAGGCCGCAATACCGTTACCGATACCTGTGCCGGCATCAACGGCACGCCCCGTACCAGCCCCGGCTGCAGCCGAGCGGCCCGCCATCACTCCGACTGCGCCCCCTCCCGTCTTCGTCCCACCTGCTGCGCGCGCCCCGCAGCAGCCACCGCAATGGCTGGTCACGGCCAAAGCCTGGCTGTTCGGCGGCAACTTCGTGGCCAAGCTCGGCCTGCTGATCCTGTTCATCGGCGTCAGCTTCCTGCTCAAATACACGGCAGCGCGCGTCACGCTGCCGATCGAACTGCGCCTGGCGGCCATCGTGCTGGCCGACCTGGCAGTGCTGGCCTGGGGCTGGCGCATCCGCATCAAACGGCCGGCGATCAGCCTGCCGGTCCAGGGCGCGGCGCTGGCGGTGCTGATGCTGGTCACGTTTGGCGCCTTCCGCGTCTACCACCTGATTCCCGGTGGATTGGCCTTTGCACTGCTGCTGGTATTGACCGTGCTCACCTGCCTGCTGGCGGCACTGCAAAACGCCATGTGGCTGGCCATCTTCGGTATTGCCGGCGGCTTTGCCACGCCGATCCTGGCGTCCAGCGGCGGCGGCAGCCATATCGGCCTGTTTTCGTACTATGCGCTGCTTAATGGCGGCGTGCTGGCCCTGGCGCTGCTGCGGTCGTGGCGGCCGCTCAACCTGCTGGGCTTTGCCTTCACCTTCAGCATCGCCACTGCCTGGGGCGTGCTGCGCTACGCGCCAGAGAACTACCTGTCGGTGCAGTTGTTCCTGTTGCTGTTCTTTGCCTTTTACGTGTCGATCCCGCTGGCGTATGCGCGCCAGCAGTCGGTGCGGCTCAAGCACTACGTGGACGGCACACTGGTGTTCGGCACGCCGATGCTGGCCTTTGGCTTGCAGTTCAGCCTGGTAAGCGGCTTCGACTTCGGCGTCGCCTATTCCGCCCTGGCGCTGGGCTTGTTCTACGTGGCGCTGGCGACCGTGCTGCGCCGCCAGCAGCACGCGCAGCGCTATGCCTTGCTGGCCGATTCCTTCCTGGCGCTAGGCATCGTGTTTGGCACGCTGGCCATCCCGTTCGCGCTCGACGGCCGCTGGACGTCGGCCGCCTGGGCGCTGGAAGGCGCCGGCATCGTCTGGATCGGCTTGCGCCAGCAACAAAGGCTGGCGTGGACGTTCGGGCTGCTGGTGCAGGCCGGCGCCTGGGTCTCGTTCATCGGCTCGGCCACCGGCCTGTCGCCGGTTGGCGCGCTCGACGCCAATCTGTGGCTGGGTTTCCTGCTGCTGGCTGCGACCGCCTTCCTGATGGCCATGCGCTTTCGCGCCCACATGGCCGCCGAGGACAACGACAGTTTGGCCTTGCTGGCCGGGATGTTCCTGGTGTTTGCCACAGTATGGCTGGTGGCGGGCGCCTGGACCGAAATCCTGCTGCGAGTGACGGAAAACCGCCAGGGCACGCTGCTGGTCGGCAGCGCCATGATCGCTGTAGTTGTCCTGTACCTGGTTGCCTGCAAGATGGCCTGGCCGCTGGCCGGCGGTATCGCGCTGGCGGTGCAGGCAGTGGCGGGGTTCAAGCTGCTGCAACTGATGGTTTCCGGCTGGTATGGCCCCGGCGCCGCGCCATCGCTGCTGGAGCGCCCCCTGCCTGGCGCCATGATGATCGTCGGCGCGGCGCTGTTCAGCAGCTGGGCGCTGTGGCGCCGCCGCGAGGCAAGCACCAGCACGACCGACCTCACCGCGATTTACCGGCTGACGCTGACCTGGTCGGCCCTGTGGTGGTTCTGCCTGGCGGCGCCGAACCTGGCGAGCTGGCTGGCCGGCCACTATGCCGGCCTGTTCGCGCAAAGATATCCGACCGAATACGGGCTCGATGCCAGTGTGCAGTGTTGCGCCTACAGCTTGCTGCTGGCGGCCACTGCTTTGGCGGCAGTCCGGTTTGCGCACCGCCTGCGCTGGCCGTCCCTGCGGTGGTTTGCCGCGATCGTGTGGCCGGCGCTCACCGGCGCCACGTTGCTGATGCTGGTGGACCTGTACGACAACGCATCACGCCTGCCTCGCGTCGAAGCCTGGATCGCCTTTGCCGCGCTGTGGCTAACCGGCGAATGGCTGCTGGCGGCGTGGCCGCGCCAAGGCTGGGCGCTGCGCCCGTTCGTGCTGCGCGTGCTCCACACCGTGCGCACCGCAGGTCCGTGGCTGATGATCTGGCCGGTTGTTGCCTACCTGATTGGCCGGTGGTTGGCTGGCGCCGGCCACGAGGCCTTGATTGCCGACTGGGGCACCAGCGCCAGCTGGGCGCGCTTCGTGCCGTCGTGGCTGATGATGGCGGCCATCGCCTGGCTGATGCAACGCAGCCGCCAGGACGCCTGGCCGGTGGCGCCGATCGCGCCCTGGTACCGCAGCCGCCTGATCCCGGCCGGGTGCGCCTGGTCGGCGTTGCTGGTCGGCGCATGGAACCTGACGCAGGATGGCGCCATGGCGCCGCTGCCCTATCTGCCGCTGTTCAATCCGCTCGACCTCAGTACCTGCTTCGCCTTGCTGTTGCTGCTGGCTTGCCACCGCCTGCAAGCGCCGCCGGCGCGTGGCCCGGCGGGCTGGCCGGCCGGCTGGATGGCGCCGCTGCCGCTGGCCATTGCCCTGCTTGGCTACATGTGCTTCAACCTGGCGCTGCTGCGCACTGTCTCGCACTACCTGGCGGTGCCGTACGAGTTCGCCAGCATGTTCGCGTCGCAGTTCGTGCAGGCGATGCTGTCGCTGGTATGGAGCGTGACCGCGCTGCTGCTGATGCGCTACGCGGCGCGGCGCGCCATGCGCCCCGTCTGGATCATTGGCGCAGCGCTACTGGGGCTGGTGGTGGCCAAGCTGTTCCTGGTGGACTTGTCCAATATCGGCGGCGTGGAGCGCATCGTCTCGTTCCTTGGCGTGGGTGCGCTGATGGTGGGCATCGGCTACCTGGCGCCCTTCCCCCAGTCCGAACCAACCGAACCACAGGCGGATACGGCATGAAAACATCCCTGATCGGCGCCGCCTGCCTGGCCAGCGCCCTTGCCATGGCCGCCAGTGAACCCGCAAGCGACACGCCCGGCGACTACACGCATCTGCTGCCGCTGGCCTCCGATGCACAACAGGGCGTGCTGCAACTGCGCCTGCCGCGCGATGTGTATCTGCACGCGCGCTCGCCCCTGCTCGACGATGTCCGCGTGTTCGACGCCGGGGGGGTGCCGCAACCGTTCGCGTTGCAGCAGCCGGTGGCGGCAGACAACATCAGCCACAAGGACTTACCGCTGACGATCTTTCCGCTGATGGCGGCGGCAGGTAACCAGTCTTCGCCGCTCGACCTGGACGTGAGCACCGCGCCCGATGGCCGGCTGCTGTCGGTCAAGGTGCGCCCCGAGCAAGGCGGCCAGGACGCTGCGGCCGGGTCCACGCGCCTGACGGGGTTGATACTCGATCTCGGCAAGCCGCCCACATCACAAACAACTGCGTCGCCGGCAGTTGACGCGCTGCGCTTCACCCTGCCGCCGGACCAGCGCGACTACAGCGCCCAGGTCTGGCTGGAAACAAGCAACGACTTGAAGCGCTGGGATGCCGTTGGCGCAGCCGAGCTGAACTGGCTGGTCAACCAGGATCAGCAAACCCTGGCCAACGACCGGCTGACCTTTGAAGCCAGATCATTCCGCTACGCGCGCCTGACCTGGCGCAGCGGCACGCCGTTGCTCTTTTCCGCCATCGTGGCCGAACAACCGGTGCGCACCAGCACAGCCCTGCCGAATGAGCAATTGCTGCTGCAACCCGGCACCGGCGACCGGCCGCAAGACCTGGTGTACGCCATGCCGCCGGCCATCGCTCCCGCCACCATCGGCGTGCAGTTCAGCGAGACCAATGTCGTGCTGCCCGCGCAACTGGGCGTGTACGACACCGTGCCCGCGCGCCAGGCCGGCGCAGCCACCCGCCGCTTCGAGCCCATCGTCAATACCACTTTTTATCGCATTACGCAGGATGGCCAGGCGCGCAGCTCGGGCGATCTGGCCGTGACGCCACTGCACGCGCCGCACTGGGTGCTGCGCACCGAGGCGGCAGTGACAGTCAAGCCGGTATTGAACGTGGGCTGGCAACCGGCCACGCTGGTATTCCTGGCCAGTGGCAACGCACCGTACACGGTGGCGGTGGGACGCGAGCGCGCGCCTGCCACCAGCCGTCCTGTGGCACAGGTGGCGCCGGGTTTCAGTGACGTGGAATTGCGCCAGCTTGGCCAAGCCACCGCCGGGCCGGCCATCGCGCAGCAAGGCGCGGGGGCGGCGCCGCACGACGACGATGCCGGCTCACGCAACCGGCTGCTGGTGTTGTGGGGGACGTTGTTGCTGGGGACTGGCGTGCTGGCATTGATGGTCTGGCGCCTGCTGCGCCAGAAACCTCAAGCCTGAAAAACCTCCATAGCGGCGTTGCAGCGCCTTGCCGTACTGGAGTACTGTCTTCGCCGCTGCGCCTTGCTCTGGAGGTTTTTGCCAAACGCAGTAGCGGCGTTGCAGCGCCTCGCCGTACTGGCGTACTGTCTTCGTCGCTGCGCCTTGCTCTGGAGGTTTTTAAGCTTACTTCGCCATCACGTTGATGACGGCGAGCGTCATGGCGCGGGCGGCGGTCTTGATCGACGGCTCCGGTACCGGCGCGTAGTACGGCGAATGGTTGAAGGCGATCGGCTTGCCGCCCGGCTTTTCGGCTTCGGCCACCGCTTCCGGCGAATATACGCCGGTGAAGAAGAACATGGCGGGAATGCCGGCGTTGGCGAACTGCGAGAAATCTTCGCTGGCGGTCATGGCGGGCATGCGCCATACCTTGTCGTCGCCGAACGCCTGTTTCAGCACGCCCTCGGTCCGCGCCACCAGTTTTTCATCGTTGATGATGGCCGCGCCGCCGGGGATCAGCTCCACCTCCGGTGCGGGTGCGTCGGCCATGGCGGCCGAGGCAATCGCCGTGCGGCGCACGCCGGCCAGGATTTTCTCGCGCACTTGCGGGGTGTAACTGCGAATGGTGCCGCGCACCTTGACGCTGTCGGGAATGATGTTGCCCACACTGCCGCCGTTGATGGCGCCGATGGTCACCACGCCGAATTCCTTGGGATCTTTTTCGCGGCTGATCACGGTCTGCACATCGACCACGAAGCGCGCGGCGATCATTACCGGATCGACCGCCTTGTCCGGCGCCGAGCCATGGCCGCCCCGGCCTTTAAAAGTGATTTCGATGGCGTCCGAGTTCGATGACACCGGCCCGCTGTTATAGCCGATGGTGCCGTAGGCGTGCGGCCACGAGTGCAGCGCGAACGCGTAGTCCGGCTTGCCGAAACGGGTAAACAGGCCGTCATTGATCATGGCCTTGGCGCCCGAGACGATTTCCTCGGCCGGCTGGCCGATGAACATCAAGGTACCCTTCCACCGGGATTTGAGCGCCACCAGCGTGCGCGCCGTGGCCAGCCACGCCGTCATGTGGACGTCGTGGCCGCAGCTGTGGGCCACCATGGTGTCCTTGCCGTCGAGCTGGGCGTGGGCCTTGCTGGAATAATCGAAGCCCGATTTTTCTTCCATCGGCAAGCCGTCCATCTCGGTGCGTACCAGCACGGTCGGGCCGGGGCCATTCTTGTAAATGGCGACGATGCCGGTCTTGCCCACTTTTTCCGTGACCTCGAAGCCGATCGCGCGCATCTCGGCCGCCAGCTTGCCTGCCGTGCGCACTTCCTGGAAAGCCAGTTCGGGATGGGCGTGCAAGTCCTTGTAGATCGCATCGAGCTTGGCATACATGGCGTCGATGTTGGCGGCGACCGCGCCGTTATCCTGGGCGAAGGCTGGCAATACCAGCATGGAAGCGAACAAGGCGGCAAGCGGGCGGAGCGTCATCGATGGTGTCCTCATCTGGAGAAAGATTCCTCCAGCATACCATCGCAGCTTAGGCCGTATGCAACTTCATGGTGGCCGCTTCAAACTTGCCCTCGATAATGGACGGCATGACCAGCAACGATTTATCGATGGCCTGCTCGATCAGGTCCTGGTCTTCGCGGCGCGGGCGGTGCAGCACGAAGTCGGCCACCTGCTGTTGCAGGCTCAAGGTGCGCGGGTGGCCGATGCCGAGGCGCAAACGCCAGTAATCCTGGGTGCCGAGCGCGGCGGTGATGTCTTTCAAACCATTGTGGCCGCCGGCCGAACCGCCTTTTTTCAGGCGCGCGATGCCGGGCATCAGGTCCAGCTCGTCGTGCACGACCAGCACTTCGTCGGGGTTGATCTTGAAGAAGCGGCACAGTCCGCCCACCGACTGGCCAGAGCGGTTCATATAGGTCTGCGGTTCGAGCAGGTACACTTCCTGGCCCGAGATCGAGGTCTTGGCCATCAGCGCGTTGTACTTGGTCTCGCGCTGCAGGCGGGCGCCGCTGCTGTTGGCGAGGTTGTCCACCAGCCAGAAGCCGGCGTTGTGGCGGGTTTGTTCGTATTCGGCGCCGGGATTGCCGAGGCCGACGATAAGGCGGATGGGCATAATGTTCAGTCAAATAAACGGGATTATCGCGCAAACGAAAAAAAACCCCGCCAGCACGAACGCTGGCAGGGTTTCCATGACGCGTAAAGCGTCAAGAATTACTTCTTAGGCTCTTCAGCAGCAGCTTCAGCAGCAACTTGGCCAGCTGGTACCGATGCGGTAGCAACGGTCAGGTCGTTACCGTGGGTAACTGCGGTCACGCCTTTTGGCAGGGCCAGGTCAGCCACGTGGACCGAGGTACCAACGTCAACGTTGGTCAGGTCAACGGTGATGAATTCTGGCAGGTCTGCTGGCAGGCATTCGATTTCGATTTCGTTCAGCACGTGGCTGATGGTCGCGCCGTGCAGTTTGACTGCTGGCGAGATTTCAGCGTTCTCGAAGTGGAGCGCAACTTTCACGTGCAGTTTTTCCGAAGCGGTCACGCGCTGGAAGTCAGCGTGCAGAACCAGTTGCTTGAATGCGTGGACTTGGAAGTCGCGCAGCAGCACTTTTTGTACTTTACCGTCGATTTCCAGATCCAGGATCGACGAGTGGAACGCTTCTTTTTTCAGCGCGTGGTACAGGGCATTGTGATCCAGCGAGATGGTCACTGGGGCTTCGGTGCCACCGTAGATGATGCCAGGGGTTTGGCCCGAATTACGCAGGCGGCGGCTCGCTCCGGAACCTTGCAATTCGCGTTTGAATGCAACAACTTTCATGTGATACTCCAAAAATTACAGGGCTTGCGCCCCGTGTTATGAAGCCCCCGCGACCAGGGTGCTTCGAAAATGAGCGTGATACGCTCATGAAACCGGGAAAACTGTATAAACCAGCGCGGCGCAACCGGTAAAACCGGGTGCGCCGCGTGCTAAAACTGATGTAAAGGTCGATCAGTCGATGAACAGGGAGATCACCGAGTCGCCCTTGATAATACGTTTGAACGTCTCGGCCAGCAGCGGCGCGCACGTCAGTTGACGGATCTTGCCGCAAGCCTTGGCTGCGTCGGACAGGGGAATCGTGTCGGTCACGACCAGCTCGTCCAGCGACGAATTGGTGATGCGCTCGATTGCCGGGCCAGACAGCACAGCGTGGGTGCAATACGCCACGACTTTCTTGGCGCCGCGCTCTTTCAATACTTCGGCAGCTTTGACCAGGGTGCCGGCGGTATCGACCATGTCATCCATGATCACGCAGTTGCGGCCTTCGACTTCACCGATGATGTTCATCACTTCGGAGACGTTGGCTTTCGGGCGACGCTTGTCGATGATGGCCAGGTCGCAACCGAGGCGCTTGGCAAGCGCGCGGGCACGGACCACGCCGCCGACGTCCGGGGACACCACCAGCAAGTCTTCGTTGTTCTTTTTCTGCAGGTCGCCCAGCAGGATCGGCGACGCGTAGATATTGTCGACCGGGATATCAAAGAAGCCCTGGATTTGATCGGCGTGCAAGTCCATGATCAGGACGCGCTCGACACCGGCTTTTTCCAGCATGTTGGCAATCACCTTGGCCGAGATCGCAACGCGCGCCGAACGGGGGCGGCGATCCTGGCGGGCATAACCAAAGTAAGGAATGGCGGCGGTGATACGGCCAGCGGACGCGCGCTTGAGCGCATCGACCATCAGGATCAGTTCCATCAGGTTGTCGTTGGTCGGTTGGCAAGTCGACTGCAGCACGAAGACGTCTTTACCACGCACGTTTTCGTTAATCTCGACCATGACTTCGCCGTCCGAGAATTTCGAAACATTGGCTTTGCCGAGGGGAATACCGAGATTTTTAGCGACTCCTTCTGCCAACGCAGGATTAGCGTTGCCGGTAAAAACCATCAGGTTTTCGTAAGCCATTGGGAGTCCCAGAGATAGTAGAAGAAATTTTTGATGATCGCCAGCGGAAGCCGCGTGACGCTGTATTAGTTGAATGCGACGCGCTGGGCGCCGGCATTTTTGCTTGACCTGGCCGGAGACTAATGCCTCGACGGTTCCAGATAAAACGAATGGCAGGGGAACAAGGATTCGAACCTTGGTATGCTGGAATCAAAATCCAGTGCCTTAACCAGCTTGGCGATTCCCCTACGCAACTTGCTACTTGTCGCTACAGGCCGATATTATACAGCCATTTTCACGAGAAGCAAAATCTTTTTTCTCACTCACAACATGTCGATGATCGGATGCTGTTTCAGCGACTGGGCTTTCCAGACTTTCCACTTCGCTGGCGCTTTCGCAAGCACCGCATCGGCTTCTGATTCTGTTGCCACCGCGCCAAACACACAAGCACCGGAGCCAGTCATCCTGGCATCACCGTAAGCACTGAGCCATTCTACCGCTTCTGCCACCGGCGGGAACAACTCCATTGCCACTTGTTGTAAATCGTTTCTGCCAAATCCCTGTAAATCGTTTTGATTTTCAAGGTGTCTGGAAAAGTCCGTTATCTTAATGACCGGCGTGTCTCTTGTCAAACGTTCTGACGAAAAAATTGCCGGGGTCGGCACTTGCACGCCTGGCTCGATGACGATGTACCAACACTGCGGCGCCTCCACCGCCTGCAATTGTTCGCCCACGCCTTCAGCAAACGCGGTCTGGCCAAAGATGAAAAACGGGATGTCGGCGCCCAGCGGCAAGCCCAGCGCCATCAGTTCCTGCTGGCTCAATCCGGCATGCCACAGGGCGTTCAGGGCCATGAGCGTGGTGGCCGCGTCGGACGAGCCGCCACCGAGGCCGCCGCCCATCGGCAGCACCTTGTCGATGGCGATATCGACACCGGGCGGCAAGGCGCCGGTGCGGCGCTGTACTTCGGCCTGCAACAGCCTGGCGGCGCGGATGACCAGGTCGCTCTCCTCCGGCACGCCGGCCAGTTCCGTCACGCGGCGCAGCGCGGTGTCGCCCCTCAGGGTGAAGTGCAGGGTGTCGCCGTAATCGACCAGCTGGAACACGGTTTGCAGCAAGTGGTAGCCATCGGCGCGGCGGCCGTTTACGTGCAGGAACAGGTTGAGCTTGGCGGGAGCCGGGCAATTGAGCAGACGGCTCATGACGCTGGCGCATCAAGCACGATGCGGAACGACAGCTCATCGACCTGCTGGCCCAGCGTCAGGCGGGTGACGTCGATGCGGCGCGGCTTGGGCACGCTTGCTGCTTCGTCATGCCAGCCCAGGTAGTCGATTTTCCAGCCGTCGCGCGTGACCACGCTGTCGTTGGCCGGCGAGGCGGTGAAGCGCTTGCCATCGGCGTCGGTGGCATGGCCTTGCAGCCAGTCGCGCAGGCCGCCCACGGGCAGGGTCCAGCCCAGTGCCTGGCGCGTGAGGCTGTCGAGGTCGGGCGCGGTGCGCAGCGGCTGGCCGCTTTGCTGCAGAGTGGCGGCCTGGTCGGTCACGCTGATGCGGGCCACGGTCTGGCCGGTGGGCGAGTTCAGGCTGACATCGGTACGGGACGGAGTTTGCTGCCAGTTGAAGTTGCCGTTCATGGCTTCCTTCTTGCCATCGCGCACAAAGCTGATGGCAATGCGGCCGTTGAGTTCGATCGCGTCCTGGTAAGCGGCCACTGTAGCGGCCGAGCGCGGCACGGAGGCGCAGCCAGCCAGCACCGACAGTGCGGCAGCGAAGGCCAGCACCGGTGCGGCGCGGCGAGAAAGGGTAAAAGTCATCGTTGAAGTGGTTTCTAGTTGGCCTGATCGGTCTTCAGACTCTGGTTGAGGCGCGCCAGCGTGCTTTTGAGCGCGTCGTTTTTCGGATCCTTGCCATGGGCTTCCTGCCACAGTTTCTGGGCGCCGGCCACATCGCCCCTGGCGAACAGGACTTCACCGAGGTGCACGGCAATCTCGGGATCGCTGCGCACGGCGTAGGCGCGGCGCAGGTAGTTTTCCGCTTCGTCCAGGTTGCCCATGCGGAATTGTACCCAACCCATGCTGTCCATGATGAACGGATCGCCAGGCGCCATTTTCAGGGCTTGCTCGACCAGCGCGTACGCTTCAGGCAGGCGCTCGTTGCGCTCGGCCAGCGAGTAGCCAAGCGCGTTGTAGGCGTGCTGGTTATCGGGCGCGGCAATCATCACCTGGCGCAGTGCGGTTTCCATCAGCTCCACCTGCCCCACTTTCTCGGCGCCGAGCGCAAAATCGTACAGCAGGTCGGGATTGTCGGGATAGCGCTTGATGGCGTTTTGCAGCACCATGAAGGCGGTGGTGGTGTCGCCGGCGTCGCGCAGCACCTGGGCGTCGGTCTGGAAGATTTGCGCCTGCTCGTCGGCGCCGTTGGCGGTCAGTTGTGCCAGTTCCTTGCGCGCTTCCTCTAACTTGCCCTGGCGCGCGGTCAGCACCGCCCACTTCAGGCGCGCGGCAAAGTACAGTTTTTCGTCGCTGCGATCGACCTTGTCGAGCCACTTGATGGCGGTGTCGGCGTCGCCGCGCTGCTCGGCCAGTTGCGCCAGGATCATCAGCACCTTGCTCGGGTCGCGCTCGTCGTCGGGTTGCTGCTCGAGCACGCCCACGAAGCGGGTAAAGTAGGTTTCAGCGCCGGCCAGGTCGTTGTTCTGCATGCCCATCACACCCAGCGCGTACAGCGTGGCCAGGTTGTCGGGCTGGTCCTTGAGCAAGACCAGGAATTGCTGGCGCGCCGCCTCGGGCTGCTTGGCGTCGATCAGCACGCGGGCGAACGCCGCCCGCGCTTCACGCGCTTTCGGGTACTTGTCGAGGAAGTTGTTGAGCACCTTGAGCGCCACGTCGATGTCGCCGGACACCTGGGCCTGGGTCATGGCAGCCAGCTCGGACGATGGTTCGATGGCGGCGGCCTTGTCGGCCTCGGCGCGGGCGCGGGCGGCGTCATTGAGGGCAAACGCGCCCTGCGCCAGGATCAGATGGCTTTCCACCAGGTTGTCGTACGGCGCCAGCACGCGTTCCTGCAAGGCGAACGCGGCAGCCTTATCCTGGGCGCGCAGCAACAGCTGCTGCATCTGGAACATGGCCACCACCCGCGCGGGCCCCTGGGCCTGCGCCAGGCGCCTGGAAAAAATCGGTTCAACCTCGGTGAGATCGTTGCCGACAATGGCAAAGCCGAGGAAATACTGTGCTGCTTCGTCCCAGTCCGGTGCCAGGGCGCGCCACAGGCGGATGGCGGCCACCGCCTCGCTACCCTGCTTGGCCACCAGCGCCATGTCGGCCGCGCGCTTGGCCAGGCGCGGATCGCGGGTTTGCTGGGCCAGCGACATCATGGTGACGAACGGTCCCTGCCACTCGCCCTGCTTGAATTCCAGCTCGGCCTTGGTGATGCGGTACAGGATGTCGCCGGTGAGCGCGTTGTTGGGCAGCGTGGCGTCCGCTGCCGTCGTGTCTTCTTGCTTGTCGGAATTGTCTGTAGCGGCGGACTGCGGCGCCGGAGTGGCGGCAGGCGCTGGCGCAGCGTCGGCCTGCGCTGGCGGCTGCGTGGCGCACGCCGACAGCAAGGCGGAGAGGGTTACAATGGCGAAAGCGTTTTTCAAGGGAACATCCTGGCTGGTGTACGGGGTCGCTTCGATTTTACGCGCAAGCCGGGGCTTGCGTCTTTTGACTAGTGTAACCAAATATTGGACGTACCCAGTTTCCTCCCCCATTCATGAGAGGTTTGCCCAGCAGATGCCAGAATTACCAGAAGTGGAAGTCACCCGGCGCGGCGTCGCGCCCCATCTTGAAGGCCGTGCCGTGCAGGACGTGGTGCTGCGCCGCGCCGGCCTGCGCTGGCCGTTTCCCGAGCAACTCCAGCAACTGCTGGCCGGCCGCACCGTATTGAGCACCGGCCGGCGTGGAAAATACCTGCTCGTGCATTTCGAGCACGGCACCCTGATCATCCACCTGGGCATGTCCGGCCATTTGCGGGTGATGGCGGCCGGCATCGAACCGGAAAAGCACGACCATTTCGACCTGGTGGTTGCCAGCCCGGACGGTCCGCAAGTGCTGCGCATGAAGGATCCGCGCCGCTTCGGCGCCGTGCTGTGGCATGACGATGCCGACGGCGCGCTGGACAGCCATATCCTGCTGCGTGCGCTGGGCGTGGAGCCGCTGGAAGCCGGTTTTTCCGGCAAGCTGCTGTACGACCGTACGCGCGGCCGCAGCGCGCCGGTCAAGCAGGTGCTGCTGGCCGGCGATATCGTGGTGGGCGTGGGCAATATCTACGCGTCGGAAAGCCTGTTCCGGGCCGGTATCAATCCGAAAACCCCGGCCGGGCGCATCAGCGTGGCGCGTTATGAAAAGCTGGCGCAGGCGATCCGCGAGATCCTGGCCGAGGCCATCATCCAGGGCGGCAGCACCTTGCGCGACTTTATCAGCGTCAATGGCCAGTCCGGCTACTTCCAGCAGACATATTTCGTCTATGATCGGGCAGGCGTACCGTGCAAGGTGTGCGCGGCGCCGGTGCGCCAGATCAAGCAGGGCCAGCGTTCCACTTTCTATTGCGTGAACTGCCAAAAGTAACTGTCAACAACGAGGCACAGCCGATGATGGTCAGCGATTTCGAGCACTACAGCGCCTGGCGCCAGGGCGTGGTCACCGCGCTGGAGCACTACCAGGCGTGGGTGGCCGAGGCCGCCCTGCTCGACGCCGCCACGGCCCAGCGCATTGTCCGCGCCCTGGCCCGGCTCGCCGACGACAAGCTGTCGGTGGCGTTCGTGGCGGAGTTTTCGCGCGGTAAGTCCGAGCTGATCAACGCCATCTTTTTTGCCGACTACGGCCAGCGCATCCTGCCGTCCTCGGCCGGGCGCACCACCATGTGCCCGACCGAGCTGATGTACGATGCCGCGCTGGCGCCGTCGCTGCGCCTGCTACCGATTGAAACCCGCGCCGACAACCTTTCCACCGGCGATTACCGCGACCAGCCCGCCGCCTGGACCGTGCTGCCGCTCAACCTCGACGCCGGCGCCCACATGCACGAAGTGTTCAAGCAGGTGAGCATGACACGCCGCGCACCGGTCGAGGAAGCACGGCGTTACGGCCTGTACGATGACGAAGATCCCGACCTGCGCGATGCGGTGGACGAGCACGGCACGGTGGAGATTTCGCTGTGGCGCCACGCCATCATCAATTTTCCCCACCCGCTGTTGAAACAGGGCCTGGTGATCCTCGACACGCCCGGCCTGAACGCCATCGGTACCGAGCCGGAACTCACGCTCAACCTGATTCCCAACGCCCATGCCGTGCTGTTCATCCTGGCCGCCGACACCGGCGTGACGCGCAGCGACATCGAAGTGTGGCGCAACCATATCGGCGCCGGTGCCGGCCGCATGGTGGTACTGAACAAGATCGACAGCATGTGGGACGAGCTGCGCAGCGAAACCGAGGTCAGCGAAGAAATCGCGCGCCAGCAGGCCAGCGTGGCACAGGTACTGGCGCTCGAACCGCGCCAGGTATTCCCGGTCTCGGCGCAAAAGGCGCTGGTGGCCAAGATTAACGGCGATGGCGCCCTGCTCGCGCGCAGCCGCTTGCCGGCGCTGGAAGCGGCCCTGTTCGACGAGCTGATCCCAGCCAAGCAGGACATCGTGCGGCGCCAGCTGCGCGACGATCTGCAGGCGCTCAGTACCGCGCAATCGTCGATGCTTGCCGCCCGCGCGCGCGGCATCGTCGAGCAGTTGCACGAACTGCGCAGCCTGCGCGGCAAGAACCGCACCGTGATCGAGCACATGATGCGCCGTATCGACGTGGAAAAGCGCGAGTTCGACGCCAGCCTGTTCAAGCTGCAAGCCACGCGCGCCGTGTTTACCCGCCTGTCCACCGAGCTGTACACCAGCATCGGCATGGACATCGTGCGCGACGATATCGACCTGGTGCGCGAGCAAATGCAGCGCAGCCGCTTTTTCCTCGGCGTGCGCGAAGCCGTGCGCCAGTACTTCGAGCGCATCCGCGCCCGCCTGGATGCAGCCGAACATAAAACCGCCGAAGTGAGCGAAATGATGGGCGTGATGGTGCGCCGCTTCGCCAGCGAACACGGCATGAGCCTGGCGCTGCCGCTGCCGTTTTCCCTGGCGCCCTACCGCGACGAAATCGCCAATATCGAGGCGATCTATTACAAGCAATTCGGCACCGCCACCCTGATCACCACCAGCCGCGTGGTGCTGATGGAAAAATTTTTCGATACCATCGCTTCGCGCGTGCGCGGCTGCTTCAAGTCGGCCAACGTCGATGCCGAAGCGTGGCTCAAGGTGGTGATGGCGCCGCTGGAGGCGCAGATCCGCCAGCACAAGGATCAGCTGAAACACCGGCAGGCTTCGATCCAGCGCATCCACGACGCCACCGACAGCCTGGAACAGAAAATCGATGCACACGAACGCGACCAGCACACGCTCGACGCCCAGAAAGTGCATCTGCAACAATTGGCGGCGGCCATCGCCTGCGCCATCGAGGCCGGTCTTGAGGAAGACCCGGCGCTCGAAGCCGCCTGAGACTTTTACACCCAAGGACACAATGAAGTACACCGCAGTAGAGCATTACGCCGACCCCAGCTTTTCCGATGCACTGATCGCCTGGCAACAACAACACGGCCGCCACGCGCTGCCGTGGCAAAACACCCGCGACGCCTACCTGATCTGGCTGTCCGAAATCATGTTGCAGCAAACCCAGGTCTCAGCCGTGCTCGGCTATTACGCGCGTTTCCTGGAACGCTTTCCCACCTTGCGCGACCTGGCGGCGGCGCCGGTCGAAGACGTGATGGCGCAGTGGAGCGGCCTGGGCTACTACACCCGCGCGCGCAACCTGCACAAGTGCGCGCAGCGCGTCGTCAGCGAGTACGACGGTGTGTTTCCGTCCGACCCGGCGCTGCTGGCCGACTTGCCCGGCATCGGCCGTTCGACGGCTGCGGCAATTTCCGCCTTTTCCAGCGGCACCCGCGCGGCCATCATGGATGGCAACGTCAAGCGCGTATTTGCCCGCGTGTTCGGCATCGACACCTTTCCCGGCGAGCGCAAGACCGAGGAAATGATGTGGCTGCGCGCAGTCGCCCTGCTGCCCGAGCAAGGCATCGAATCTTACACGCAAGGGCTGATGGACCTGGGTGCCACCGTCTGCACCCGCAGCAGCCCCGCGTGCGAACGCTGCCCGATGCAAACCCGCTGCGTGGCCTACGCCACCGGCCGCACCCGCGAACTGCCGGTGCGCAAGCCGAAAAAAATCTCGCCGGAAAAACACGCGGTGATGCTGGCGATTATCGACGGCGGCCAGGTACTGCTCGAACAGCGTCCGCCCACCGGCATCTGGGGCGGCCTGCTGTCGCTGCCGGAACTCGATGGCCACCTGCTGGCCGAGGACGACGACGCGCCGGCGGCAGACGACACGCTGCTGTTACAGGCAGTAGGGAAGTTCGGCGAAATGGAGTCGGCCGAGCGGTTGACGACCGTGACGCATGTCTTCACGCACTACAAGCTGCACATCGCACCGTACCGGATCACGCTGGCCCGGCGGCTGGACATGGTGGCCGAAGGCGGTTACGTGTGGCTCGATGCTGCCAAATTAGCGGACGCAGCGCTGCCAGCGCCGATCAAGAAACTGTTGCTGGAATTGTTAGGGGATGGCAAGGCGGCGCAACAGCGCATGGATTTTTAATGCACGTAGCGTGCGATGGCAAAGGTGATACCGACCAACGTGAACGAGGTGGCGACGAACCATTTGATGATGGTCGATTCGAGTAGTGTCATCTTTGATTCCATCTTCGACTCCAGTTCGGCGAATTTCACATGGACTTGACCGAACTGGACAGCAATTTCCTCACGCAATATCGCGATATCCAGCTTGCTCGCGTAATGGTCAGCGACATGTTGTTTCAATTCCTTGAACCGGTCGGCAACTTCGGCTTCCATGATCGCTCCTGCAGATAAAGGTGAAGGTGGACCTTGATGATCTGCCGCACACCCTTGCCTGTCAAGCGGCGCCAGCTTGCGCCAGATCAGAGCTCATCAAGTGAAAACAGGCGCCGGTGTTCGCGGATCGCGTAGCGGTCGGTCATGCCGGCGATGTAGTCGGCAATCTTGCGCGCCTGCCTGCCGGCATCGCCGTCCTTGTCGTGGTAATCGGGCGGCAGCAGCACCGGCTCGGCCATGAAGGCATCGAACAGCTCGCGCACGATGCGGCTGGCCTTGACGCGCATGCGGTTGACCTTGTAATGACGATACAGGTTTTCGCGCAGGAAGCGTTTCAGTTCGGTCGCATCCTTGCGGATCGGGTCGGAAAAACGGATCAGCGGCGGCGCCTGCCTTACGTCGCCCAGCGAGCGCGGCGCCACGTCGGCGATCAGGGCGCTGGACGTGGTAATCAGGTCGTCCGCCAGCGCCGTGATCAGGCGCCGCAAGGTTTCGTAAATGGCGCGCCGGCCGGTCAGGCCCGGGAACGCCTGCTGCACGTCGCGGTATAGCCGGGCAAAGAAATCAACCTGCTGCAATTGCTCGATGGTAATCAGGCCCGAGCGCAGGCCGTCGTCGATATCGTGGCTGTTGTAGGCAATCTCGTCGGCCAGGTTGGTCAGCTGCGCTTCCAGCGACGGCTGGGTGCGTTCAATGAAACGGATCGCTACCGGCCCCAGCAGGCGGGCATTGTGCAGCGAGCAGTGCTTGAGGATGCCCTCGCGGGTTTCGAACATCAGGTTCAGGCCGTTGTACGCGCCGTAGTGTTCTTCGAGTTCATCGACCACGCGCAGGCTTTGCAGGTTGTGCTCGAAGCCGCCGTGGTCCTTCATGCTCTCGTTGAGCACGTCCTGGCCCACGTGGCCGAACGGCGTGTGGCCCAGATCATGCGCCAGCGAAATCGCTTCCACCAGGTCTTCGTTCAGGCGCAGGTTGCGTGCGATCGAGCGGCCCACCTGCGCCACTTCCAGGCTGTGCGTGAGGCGCGTGCGGAACAGATCTCCCTCGTGGTTGAGAAAGACCTGGGTTTTGTATTCGAGCCGGCGGAACGCCGACGAATGGATGATGCGGTCGCGGTCGCGCTGGAACTGGCTGCGCGACGAATGCGCAGCCTCCGGGTAACGCCGCCCGCCGCCGGCCGAAGCAGTCGCCGCCGAGGAATGGGCGGCATAGGGAGCCAGGTACTCTTCGGGCAGCATTGATGGCTCCTTAATCGCACGCCACGTGGGCCGCCAGCGTGGCCAGCAGCAATTCCTGCGGCACGTTGGTGATGCTGGGCGCGCCCAGCGGCTTGAGCAGGATGAACTTGATGGCGCCGCCCTCGTTCTTCTTGTCCACTTCCATCAGTTCCAGCCAGCGCGCGGTGCCCAGGTCGGGCGCCTTGACCGGCAGACCGGCAGCCGCGACCAGCGCGCGCACGCGGGCGACGGTCGCGGCATCGACCAGGCCCAGGCGCTGCGACAAGTCGGCCGCCATCACCATGCCGCAGCCGACGGCTTCGCCATGCAACCATTCACCGTAGCCGAGGCCGGCTTCGATGGCGTGGCCGAACGTGTGGCCGAAATTGAGGATGGCGCGCAGGCCGCCCTCGCGCTCGTCCTGGCGCACCACGTCGGCCTTGATTTCGCACGAGCGGGCAATCGCATAGGCGAGTGCGCCCTTGTCGCGCGCCATCAGCAGGCCGATATTGGCTTCGATCCAGTCGAAGAACGCGGCGTCGATGATGGCGCCGTGCTTGATCACCTCGGCCAGGCCGGCCGACAGTTCGCGGTCAGGCAAGGTTTCCAGGGTGGACGTGTCGGCAATCACCGCGCGCGGCTGATAGAACGCGCCGATCATGTTCTTGCCCAGCGGGTGGTTGATGCCGGTCTTGCCGCCGACCGACGAATCGACTTGCGAGAGCAAGGTGGTCGGCACCTGGATAAAATCCACGCCGCGCATATAGCTGGCAGCTGCGTAGCCGGTCAGGTCGCCGATCACGCCGCCGCCGAGAGCGATCAGCGTGGTCTTGCGGTCGGCCTTGTTGGCCAACAGGGTGTCGAAGATCTGCATCAGGCTGGCCCAGTTCTTGAACTCCTCGCCGTCGGGCAGGATCACCGACATCACCTGCTTGCCGGCCGCGCGCAGCGCCGGCTCCACGCGCTCGAGGTACAGCGGTGCGACGGTGGTATTGGTGACGATGGCGACCTTGCCGCCATTGACATGGCGCGCCAGCAGCGACGGGTCGGTCAAGAGCGACGGACCGATGGAAATCGGGTAGCTGCGCTCGCCCAGGTCAACATTTAACAGGATGGTGGATTCTTCGTTCATCGATGGTTGGGCTCGGGTGGAACAGTTGGGCGCGGCTTCGCAGGCCAGCTTTTCCAGTTGATTCAGGATGGTCAGGACCATCGATTGTACGTTAGGACGGCCGGTATCGATGACGATATCGGCGATTTCCATGTACAGCGGATCGCGCACCGCCATCAGCTCCTCGAGCTTCTTGCGCGGATCGGCGGTTTGCAGCAGGGGCCGGTTCTTGTCGTGGGCGGTGCGCTGGAGGATGCTGTTGACGGTCGTGCGCAGGTAAATCACCATGCCGCGCGCCTTGAGGTGGGCGCGGTTGTCGGGATCGAGCACGGCGCCGCCGCCGGTGGCCAGCACCAGGTCCTGCTGGCCGGTCAGCTCGCGGATCACCTCGGCTTCGCGGCGGCGAAAGCTCGGCTCGCCCTCGATCTCGAAGATCCACGGGATCGACGCGCCGGTGCGCGCCTCGATCTCGTGATCGGAGTCGACAAAGCGCAGCCCCAGCTTGCGGGCCAGGATGCGGCCGATGGTGGTCTTTCCAGCACCCATCAAACCGACTAGAAACACATTTTGCATGCAAAATCCAACTAAGTGCGGGCGGCTCCGACGCCCGCATGCGCCAGTCACTGAGCGCTTATTGCGGGTTGCTGCACGTCGTCGCCACCCCGTATGGGCTGACCGCGCCCGGCGGCGCGACATTCTGGTTTGTGTAATCGCTACTCAAACCTAGCAAGTGTACCAGAGAGGTGTACGTCGATTCGCTGCCATTTGCCTGTCCGCGCACGGTCAGGTTCACGTCGAGCCAGTTGGCGCGGTCGCGCGGATACACGAGCGACACCGTGGCCCGTCCGGTGGCGTCGGTGGTCACGGCCGGCGTCACGGTCACCGGAATGCCCGGCTCGAGCCTGCCATTGCCGTTGAGATCCTCGCCGGCGTCGAGGATGCCGTTGCGGTTCAGGTCCTCGTTATCGCACGGTATCCGCTGCACCGGCAGCCACGGTCCCGGATCGCTGTAACCGAGCAGGCCCTTGAAATAACTCACCGGCAGCACCGACGTGGTCAGGCGTACGCCGGATACCGCATTGCCGGCCGCATCGGTCACGAACACCGCGAAGTCCTGCTGGTAGGTGGAACTGTCGGGCGTGCTGATCAAGTTGCCGGTGCCGGCGCTGATGAATAGCGAGCGCTGCGCCACGGTCAGCATGGCGGTGGCGCTGTTGTTGACCACGCCCCCGCCGACGATGCGCGCCCGGATCTGCACACCGTTGGTGGCAGTGGGCGTGGCGCCGGCAATGAAGCTCACCGTGGCCGATCCATCGGCGGCGGTGGTCACGTCGGACGGCTGGGTGAGCGAACCACCGCTGGCGTCCGACTGTATCGAGAACGACACCAGCGCATTCTTGACCGGGTTGTTCTGCGCCGGACCGTCGCGCACCACGGCGCGCAGCGTGACCTGCTGGGTGATGCTGCCAGCCGTGTTGACGCCGATTACGGCCGGGTCGGCCTGCACGGTGATGGTCGAGGCGGTGGTGAGCGGCGCGACGAATTCCAGGTCGGACTGGGTGCCCAGGATACCGGCGCGAGCCGTCAGCGTGGCCACGCCCGGGCTGTTGGCGTCGATGTAGGCGGTGGCGGCGCCACTGGCCAGCGTCAGCGCGCCGTTCAATGGCACGGTGCAGCCGGCATTGGCATACACGGTGCCGCGCGAACTGCTGATGGTCACGTCACCGGCGCCGCCGCCGGTCACCGCCACCTGGCGGCAACTGCCGATATTGGTACTGGTCACCACGTTGCCGCCGCCGTCGAGCACGCGCACGGCAAAACTCGACGTGTTGATCGCAATTGCCGTCGATGCCGTCTCGCCCAGCGAGCGCACGGTGATCACGTCGGCGCTGCCGCCGCTGGCCGCGTACGTGAGGATCAACTGGCCGGCGGCGTTGGTCACGGCCGTGCCGCCGCCCTTGACGGTCAGCGCATTGGCGTTCGACGCGAACGTCACCGCTTTGCCGACCAGCGCATTGCCGGCCGAATCGACCAGCTTGACCGCAACGTCGGCAGCCGCCCCCGCGTTGATGGTGGACGGCGCATTGACGGTGAGCCGGTTGCCGGCCACGTTGACCACGGTGGCGACCGGTGCGGCGCCCGCCGCGCTGGCAGTGATGCGGATCGCGCGCGAGGCGGGGTCGCCGCCGGTGCTCAGTTTTTCGGAAACGATGCCCTGGGCGTTGGTGGTGCGCGAGGTCAGCGTCAGGCTGCCCGAATCGGCTTTCAGGTCCACCACTACGCCGGGCAGCGCGGTATTGTTGGCGTCGCGCACCAGCGCCACCACGGTCACTTCGCTGCCGGCCGCGCCGGCCGAGGCCAGGGTGCCGCTGTCAGTAGTGAGCGAGAGCGACGGCACGGCCGTGACCACCGCCACCTGCACCGGTGCGGACGTCCGCCCGCCGGCGCTGGCCGTCACGGTGATGACGCGCAGCGACGCGTCGCCGGCCACGCTGAGTTTTTCCGCGACCTGGCCCGCCGTGTCGGTCACGCGGTTGGTGCTGCTGACGGTGCCGGAACTGGCGTTAAAACTGACCGTCTCGCCGACCAGCGCATTGCCGCCGCTGTCCTTGACGATGGCCGTCAGCGTCACCTCGGTGCCGGCCAGTCCCGACGAGGCGATGGTGCTCGCACTGGCCTGCACCGCCACGCTGGCTACTTTTGACGTCGTGGGCGGCGTGACGGTGCCACCGCCGACCGTGCCGGGCGAACCGCCACCGCCGCCGCAACCGGCCAGCAAGCTTGCAAAGATGGTCGCTGCCAGCCAGCCGATGAGGCCCTTCATACGAATCATGCGTTCCATGCGCTATCCCTCGATGTGTAGCCTGGCGGCCCGGTTACTTGACTTTGTCGGTGACGATTTTCGGCGTGATAAATACCAGCAATTCGGTCTTGTCGTTGGTGCGGCCCGTGGTGCGGAACAGGTAGCCGAGTACCGGCACGTCGCCCAGCAGCGGGACCTTGCTGGTCGAGTTGCGCTCGGTCTGCTGGTAGATCCCCCCCAGCACCACCGTGCCGCCGTTTTCCACCATCACCTGGGTCTTGATGTGCTTGGTGTCGATGGCAAAGCCGGACCGGGTTTCCTGGCCCACGCTGTCCTTGTTCACATCGACTTCGATCACCACGTTGCCGTCGGGCGTGATCTGCGGCGTCACTTCCAGCCGTAAATTCGCCTTGCGGAACTGGATCGACGTGGCGCCGCTGCTGGTGGCCACCTGGTACGGCAGCTCGATGCCCTGCTCGATCAGCGCCATCGCCTTGTCGGCCGTGATCACGCGCGGGCTCGAGACGATCTTGCCGGTACCGTCTTCTTCCAGCGCCGACAATTCCAGGTTGAGGAAACGGTTGTCGGCTGCCGAGAACAGGCTCAGCGCCAGGCTGGCGGCGTCGATGCCGTTGATGCCGGCGGCCGGCAAGTTGACGAACTGGGTATTGTTGTAGCTGGTGGCGGTGGGCGCGATCTGCCCCGTCACCTCGCCCACGCCGGTGATGTTGCCGCCGATGCCCACGCGGGTGTTGCCGCTGCCCACCTGGTAGCCGGAGTTACCGCCGCGCACGGTACGCATGTCGGAAAAGCCCAGCTTGGCGCCAAGATTGCGCGTAAAGGTGTCGCTGGCCTCGACGATGCGCGCCTCGATCAGCACCTGCTTGGTAGCCACGTCGGTCTTGGCGATCAGGCGCCGCACGTCCTCGATCTTGGCCGCCGTATCGGTGACGAACAGCTGGTTGGTGCGCGGCTCGATGATGGCGCTGCCGCGCCGCGACAGCACGCGGTTGCCGGCGCCAGCGGCGGCATCGAGGCCGAACACGGTGCGGAACGCCTCGGCCTTCTGGTAATTCAATTGGAAGATTTCGGACTTCAACGGCTCGAGGTCGGCGATCTGGGCCCGCTGTTCGAGTTCAAGCTTTTCCTTGGTCAGCAGCTCTTCTTTTGGCGCGATCCACAGCACCGAGCCGTTCTTGCGCATGTCCAGACCCTTGGCCTGCAGGATCACTTCCAGCGCCTGGTCCCACGGCACGTCTTTCAGGCGCAGGGTCAGATTGCCGGTCACGCTGTCGCTGGTGATGATGTTCAGGCCCGACACATCGGCAATTATCTGCAGCGCTGCGCGCACTTCCAGGTTCTGGAAATTGAACGACAACTTGTCGCCGCGATAGCCTTGCGAACCCTGCACGATGCGGCGCGGATCTTCCTTGATCGGCCGCACGTCCACCACCAGTTGCGCATCGTTCTGGTACACGCTCTGCTCCCACAGGCCGCGCGCCTCGATGGTCATGCGCGCATGGTCGCCCTGCTGCACCGTGGTGACAAAGCTGACCGGCGTGCCGAAGTCGCCGACGTCGAGCCGGCGCCGCAGCGACTCCGGCGCACCGGTGCCGATGAAATCGACCACCACGCCGATGGGCGTTTGCCGCACATCGGCCGCCGCGCCGCGCGGCAGTTCCACCACTACCCGCCCCTCGCCGTTGTCGCCACGCCGGAAATCGATGGCTTTCAACAGCGGCTTCTCGGTGGCCTGGGTAGTGGCCGTGGCTGCGGGGGCGGCAGCACCAGCGCTGGTATCGATGGTCAGCACCACGGCCTTGCCGTCGATGGCCATGGTGTAGCCGAGGCTGCGATTCAGGTTGAACAGCAGCCGCGCGCGGTCGCCCGCCTGCACCACTTGCACGTTGCGCAAGTCGCCCAGGCCGAAGTCGTGCTCGGTCTTGCCGGTGCGGTTGCTGATCGCGCCGAAATCGAGCGCGATGCGCGGCGGATTGCTGATGGCAAACGCGGCAGGCAACGCGGCGGGCGGTTGCGCCAGCCCGATCCGCACCACCAGGCTGGCGCCCTGCTGGCTGGCGGTAATCGTGTCGATGGCGTTGCTGTCCTGGGCGCGGGACGCGCCGCCGGCAAACAGTAACAAGAGCAACAAAAACAGTCGAGCCATCATTTGGCGGTCTCCTTGCTTTCCTGTAGTTCCAGCGTGGCCAGGTGTTCTACCCAGTCGCCGGTGGCGTCCTGCACGACTTCGCGGATGGACACGGTGTTGTCGGAGATGGCGGTGACGACGCCATGGTTCTGGCCCAGGTACTGCCCCTTGACCACCTTGTACACATTGCGCTCGATTTGCAGCACGGCGTACATGGTGCCTTTCATTTCCATGGTGCCCACCATTTTCACGGTATCGAGCGGATAGTTTTCCAGCAGTTCCTTGCGCCGCCTGGGGTCCGGCGCCAGCCCGCCGCCGCCCGCGCCAGCGTCGGCCCCCTGCCGCGCCAGCTCGCCCAGCAGCTTGCCGGGGTTGAACGGATCGAGCACCTCCTTTTGCTGGTAGGCGAACGGAATGAACGTCTTCGGCTCGGCCAGCGGCGGCACGCCCACCCTGGTTTCGGCATCGACCTGTTTCATCCAGGCGCGCACTTCCTGCACGTCGCTGTCGCCGCAGCCGGCCAGCAATACCATTAACAGGCATGGGAGAAGGCGCAGGTTCATGATCGCTTGGCCGCTTTCTTTTTCGCGTCAGCCGCCTTGCGCTGGGCCTGCACTTCGTCGGGATCGAGGTAGCGGAAAGTCTTGGCCACGGCTTCGAGCGTCAGTACGCCGTCCTTGCCGGTGCTGAGCGTCATGTTGTTGAGGGTGACGATGCGCGGCAGGTTGGCCATGTCGGCGGCAAACGCGCCGATGTCGTGGTAGGTGCCGGTAACCTTGATGTCGATCGGAAGCTCGGCGTAGTAGTCGCGCAGCACCACCTGCGCCGGTTTGAACAGCTCGAACTGCAGGCCGCGCCCGGAGCCGGCCTGGTTGATATCGGTCAGCAGCGCGGCCATCTCGGCCTTGCTCGGCAACTGCTTCTGCAGGCGGTCGACATAGCGATCCACTTGCAGCTTTTGCGCCTGCAACGCTTCCAGGTTGATGGCCTTGGCAGTCTTGAGGCGGTATTCCGCGCGCAGCCGCACCTCGGCCTGGGCGCCCGCCTCCTCCACCTCGAACTGGCCGCTCCAGTACGCGAAATAGCCGGCCACGATCATCGCCACCGCCACCCCGGCCGCGCACAGCACGCGCGGCGCCAGCGGCCACTGGCCCGGCTGGCGGCGGTTGAGGTTGCGGAACTGGGCGGTGAACCGCGCGGCCAGTTCGCCCAGATCGGGGCCGGTGCGGCGCTTGGGTTTGCTCTTCATCCCGCCTGCCCTCCCGCCGCTGAAGGTGTTGGCGCCGGGCCTGGCGGCTGCGTGAGCGGTGCCACGTCCTTGTCGCGCGGCCGGCGGATGTTGACGATCAAATTGAATTCCACCACCTTGCGCACCGCGCGCCCCTGCGTCAGCGCCGCCGCCTTCACTTCGATCAATTCCGGTTTTTCCAGCCACGGCGACGCGCCGGCCAGGTTGCGCAGCAGTTCCGATACCCGCTCCTGCGATTGCGCATAACCGTCGACAGTCACCTTCTGCCCCTCCTGGCGAAAGCCCTTCAAATACACGCCGGCCGGGGTTTGCTTGACGAGCTCATCGAGCAGGTACACCGGCTGGTTGCGGTCGCCCTGCAAGTCTTCGACCGCCTGCTGGCGCGCCTTCAGTGCTTCGATTTCCTGTTTCAGGGTGGCGATGCGGGTGATCTTTTTGTCCAGTTCTCCGATGGCAGACGTGAGCGCGCCGTTGCGCTCTTCCTGGATCGAAATCGCCCGTGCGTTGTACGCCCCCACCATCAGCACCACCGCCACGCCCACCACGCCGCCCAGCGCCAGCAGCGCCACGAACGCAGCCTGCTTCTGCTTGCGTTTTTCTTCGCGGTGGGGCAGCAGGTTGATACGTATCATCAGCCAAACCTCCGCAACGCCAGCCCGCAGGCCACGAGATACGCCGGACCGTCAACGCGCAATTGCGATTCGCGCACTGTCGGTCCCAGTTGCATGCCCTTGAAGGGCGCGGCCACCGCGCAGGCGATGCGGGTGCGGCTGGCGATCAGGTCCAGCAAACCCGGCAGCAAGGCGCAGCCGCCGGCCAGGAACAGCCGGTCGATGCGCGTGTAAGGCGTGGACGTATAAAAGAACTGGATCGCACGCGTCACTTCCATCACCGCGCTTTCCAGGAACGGCGTGAGCAGCTCCGGCACGTAGGTGTCGGGCAGGTCGTTGGCTTTCTTGCGTGCCTCGGCCTCCTCGAAGGCTATGCCGTAGGCGCGCACGATGTCGTGGGTAAGCGAGTTGCCGCCGAACGGCTGCTCGCGCTCATAGACGGTGGCGCCGTCGAGCATGACGGAAATGTGCGTGACCTGGGCGCCCACCTGGAACAGCGCCACCACGCGGCCGGCGCCAGCCTCGGGCATCAGCGCGGTCACGCGGTCGAGCGCGGCGCGGGCGGCGTACGATTCGATGTCCATCACCGTCGCTTTCAAACCGGATGCCTCGGCGATCGCCACCCGGTCCTCGATTTTTTCGCGGCGCGACGCGGCCAGCATCACCTCCACGTCCTCGGGCGAATTGGCGGGGCCGATGATGTCGAAATCCAGGCTCACTTCGTCTAGCGCAAACGGAATGTACTGGCTGGCTTCGGACTCGACCTGCATTTCCAGTTGTTCTTCCGACAGGCCGGCGGCCAGGATGATTTTCTTGGTGATCACCGAGGCCGGCGGCATGCCCAGCGCCACCAGCTTGGCGCGGGTGCCGCTTTTCTTGCATACGCGGCGCACGGTTTCCACCACCTGGTCCATGTTCTCGATGGCGCCATCGACCACGGCGCCGCGCGGCAGCGCCTCGGCCGCATAACGTTCGAGGCGTAACTCGTCCTTGGCGCCCTGCGCCAGCTCCACCAAACGTACGCAAGATGTACTGATGTCAATACCAATCAACGGCGGATTACGAGGGCCGAACAGGGCCTGGAATGCGTTCATGCGCCTCCCGAGAGTGAACTCCTACAGTAAGTCGAGCCTGTATCGGTGTAAAGATATTTCTGTCGCGCACGATTCGGTTTCACCACACTTGTTAAGGCCGATCATGCAAGCTGTGCCAAAACCGGGCCGCCACAGGCGCGCCGCTGGTTCGGCACTCGCTTATAATGGCCCGGATTATTTTCAGAAAGATCGAACTGCATGGCTTCTTCCAAATCGGCTCCTCCCACCGGCGACGGCGGTACTCCGCGTAAAACCAGATCCGCCTCGCGTTTCTTCCTGATGGCCGGCCTGTCCGTACTGGGCCTGGGCGTGGGCGGCGTGCTGCTGGTGGTCTTCGGGCTGGCGATGGCCTACCCCAACCTGCCCGAGCTCGACACCCTGACCGACTATCGCCCCAAGATGCCGCTGCGGATCTTCTCGGCCGATAATGTCCTGATCGGCGAGTTCGGCGAGGAACGCCGCAACCTGGTGCGCATCAAGGACATTCCCGATGTGATGAAGAAGGCCGTGCTGGCCATCGAGGATGACCGCTTTTACGAACATGGCGGTGTCGATTACACCGGCATCCTGCGTGCGGCCGTGCACAATGCCACCGGCGGCGCCAAGCAGGGCGCATCGACCATCACCCAACAAGTCGCGCGCAACTTTTTCCTTTCTAGCGAGCAGACCATCAAGCGCAAGGTCTACGAAATGCTGCTGGCCTGGAAAATCGAGAAAAACCTCAGCAAGGACCAGATTCTCGAGGTCTATATGAACCAGATTTACCTGGGCCAGCGCGCCTATGGTTTCTCATCGGCCGCGCAAATTTATTTTGGCAAGAATATCCGCGACATCACCGTCGCCGAAGCGGCCATGCTGGCCGGCTTGCCGAAGGCGCCATCGGCCTACAACCCAGTCGTCAATCCCAAGCGCGCGCGTACGCGCCAGCAGTACATTCTTACCCGCATGCACGCGCTCGGCTATATCAGCGACCTGCAATACGAGGAAGCGCGCGCCGAGCAGCTCAAGGTCAAGACCGACAGCAGCGAGTTCGGCGTGCACGCCGAATACGTGGCCGAAATGGCACGCCAGCTGGTCTATGAACAGTTCAAGGAAGACACGTATACGCGTGGCCTGAACGTCTTCACCACCATCACCAAGGCCGACCAGGACGCTGCCTACCTGGCGCTGCGCAAGGGCGTCATGGACTACGAGCGCCGCCATCCGTACCGCGGTCCGGAAGCGTACATCGACATTCCAGCGAAAAAGGAAGACGCCGACGACGCCATCGAGACCGAGCTGGCCGACCATCCGGACAGCGACGACATCATCGCTGCCATCGTGCTGCAAGCCACGCCGCAGCTGATCGTGGCGGTCACCGCCTCCGGCGAGGAAATCCGCATCAGCGGCGCCGGCCTGGCCATGGGCCGCCAGTGGCTGTCGGACAAGGCCGCGCCCAACAAGCGCATCCGCCGGGGCGCCGTGGTGCGCGTGATGCGCGAAGAAAAGGACTGGGAACTGACGCAAATGCCGCAGATCGAATCGGCCTTTGTGGCAGCGAGCACCGAGGACGGCGCCATCAAGGCCATGGTGGGCGGCTTCGACTACAACCGCAACAAGTTCAACCACGTGACGCAGGCGTGGCGCCAGCCCGGCTCGTCGTTCAAGCCGTTCATCTACTCGGCATCGCTCGAGCGCGGCCTGTCGCCGGCCACCATCATCAACGATGCGCCGATCTCGTTCGACGCCGGCCAGACCGGCGGCCAGGCGTGGGAACCGAAGAACTACGACGGCAAGTACGATGGCCCGATGACCATGCGCCGCGGCCTGACGAAATCGAAAAACATGATTTCGATCCGCATCCTGCACAAGATCGGCGCCAAGTATGGCCAGGAATACACCACGCGTTTCGGTTTCGATGCCGACAAGAACCCACCATACCTGACCCTGGCGCTGGGCGCGGGCAATGTCACGCCGCTGCAAATGGCCGGCGCCTACGCCGTGTTTGCCAACGGCGGCTACAAGGTGAGCCCGTACCTGATTGCCAAGGTCACCGATGCCGACGGCAAGATCCTGTCGCAAGCCACGCCCGACAAGGCCGGCGACGAAAAGAACCGCGTGATCGACGAACGCAATGCCTTCCTGATGGACAGCATGCTCAAGGACGTGGTGCGCTTCGGCACGGCTGCCAAGGCGCTGGCGCTCAAGCGTCCGGACATTTCGGGCAAGACCGGCACCACCAACGATTCGATCGACGCCTGGTTCGCCGGCTATCAGCCGAAGCTGGTCGGCGTGGCCTGGATCGGCTACGACCAGCCGCGCAACCTGGGCAACCGCGAAACCGGCGGCGGCCTGGCGCTGCCGATCTGGATCAACTACATGCAAAAGGCGCTGAAAAACATTCCGATCGAGGAACGCGCGGTACCGGAAGGCGTGATGCTGGTCGGCGACGAGTACTATTACGCCGAGAACCCGCCGGGCACCGGCGTCCACAATATCGACGGCGCCAACCAGGGTACCCCGGCCGAAGAAAAGGCCAAGGACGCGGTCAAGAACGAGCTGTTCTGATAGCGGAATGAAAAACGGCAGCCTGAGGCTGCCGTTTTTGTATCTGCACGCAGTTTTTAATTTGCCGTGATCACCACAGGTGCGCCACCCTGCGCGCTGACCATTTCCGACAGCGAGGCTAGCATCTCCGAGCCGTCGCGGGTGTTGATCCATTGGCCTTCGACCTGGCGGTAGTGGTAGCCGCCCGAGCGCGACGCTACCCACAGTTCCTTCATCGCCGCCTGGCTGTTGACGATGATCTTGGAACCGTTGTGGAGGAATTCGATTTCGAGCACGTTGCCGCTGCGGCTGCATTCGACGTCGATCATGTCTTCGTCGTTCAATTTGTCCAACGCCGCCTCGATGGCGTCGAGGGTGGCCTCGGCCTGCGCCAGGAATTCTGAATCGCCCATGCTAAACTCCAGTATCTATAGTCAATCCGTGATTCTATCGTGAAGTCTGCCCCGACATCCCCTATTCGTTATGCTGTCTCTCCGATTATCGGCGCCGCCACCCTGGCGCTGACGGTCATGCTCGGCGGTTGCGGCCAACCCGGCCCGCTCTACCTGCCCAAGCCGCCAGTGACAAAACCTGCCAAGAGCAGCACGGTCCCGGTATCCCCGGCCGCCGAGCCGCCGGCGCCCATCGTGCCAACGCCGGCCGAGCCACTGGCTCCGCCGTCCATGCAGTCCCCCACCACCGTACCGTCCACTAAATAATTCTATGTCGCAATTTTCGTATCAAGACGGCGTGCTGCACGCCGAAGGCGTGTCGCTGGCCGCCATCGCCGCCGAGCATGGCACCCCGACCTACGTTTACTCCAAGGCCGCGCTGCTGGGCAATTTCGCCGCGTACGCCGACGCCTGCCAGGGCCGCGACGCGCTGGTGTGCTACGCCATGAAGGCCAACTCCAACCTGGCCATCCTCGACCTGCTGGCCCGCCAGGGCGCCGGCTTCGACATTGTCTCCGGCGGCGAGCTGCAACGCGTGCTGGCCGCCGGCGGCGACCCGGGCAAGGTGATTTTCTCGGGCGTAGGCAAAAGCGTCGATGAAATGCGCCTGGCGCTGTCGCACGACATCCTGTGCTTCAACGTCGAATCGATCCCCGAGCTGCACCGCCTGAACGACGTGGCGGGCTCCATGGGCAAGACTGCGCGCATCTCGCTGCGCGTCAACCCCAACGTCGATCCGAAAACCCACCCGTACATCGCCACCGGCCTCAAAGCCAGCAAATTCGGCGTGGCCTTTGACGATGCACTGGACACCTACCGCGCCGCTGCCGCGCTGCCGCACATCGACGTGGCCGGCATCGACTGCCACATCGGCTCGCAACTGCTGGACGACCAGCCGCTGCTCGAAGCATTGGACCGCCTGATCGAACTGATCGACCGCCTCGGCGACGAAGGCATCACCTTGCATCACCTCGACATGGGCGGCGGCATCGGCATCGACTACCGCGAAGCGGGCGAAGCCGCACCGGTGCCGGTGGGCGACTACCTGGGCCGCGTATTCGCCCGCATCGACGCCTGGCGCGCCGAGCGTTACGACGGTCAACCAATTAAAGTGATTTTTGAGCCGGGCCGCTCGATCGTGGGCGACACCGGCGTGCTGCTGACCCGCGTGGAATTCATCAAGCACGGCGAAGAAAAGAACTTCTGCATCGTCGATGCCGCCATGAACGACATGGCCCGCCCGGCCCTGTACCAGGCCTGGATGGACATGCAGCCGGTGGTGCAAGGCCAAGCCGAAAGCAAGACCTACGACATCGTCGGCCCGATCTGCGAATCGGGCGACTGGCTGGCCCGCGACCGCGCGCTGGCGGTGGCAGCCGGCGACTTGCTGGTGATGCACTCGGCAGGCGCCTACGGCATGACCATGGCCTCGAATTACAACACCCGTGGCCGCGCCGCCGAAATCATCGTTGACGGCGCCACCGCCCACGTGGTGCGCCGCCGCGAAACGCCGGCCGAGCTGTATGCGCTGGAGTCGCTGCTGAAATAAGTTGTAGCATCTCCCGCCGGCGCAATGCCGCGCGGGGGACCATGTTCAAACTTTGGCCTGCTTGCGCACCGCCCAGAACACCCTCAATCCCAGCAACACCGCCAGGATCGAGCCGTAAATAATCGGCTCGGTAAAGTTGTGCTTGCCCGCCTTCATCCACCAGAAGTGCAGGATCGCCAGCGGCGCGATCACGTAGATCAGCCGGTGCAGCCATTGCCAGCGCTTGCCGCCCAGGCGGCGGATCATGGCGTTGGTACTGGTGGCCGCCAGCGGGATCAGCAGCAAGAAGGCGATGAAACCGACCGTGATGAACGGCCGCCGCAGCACGTCTTTCCACATTTCCGCCAGGTCGAAGAAATGGTCGAACCATAAAAACGTCATGAAGTGCAGCACGCCGTAGAAGAACATGAACAGGCCCAGCATGCGGCGCAGCTTGACCAGCCAGTTCCATTTGGTAAAACGCCGCAAGGGCGTGACTGCCAGCGTGATGCACAGGAAATACAAGGTCCAGTCGCCGGTGGAGCGCGTGATGAATTCGAGCGGTTCCACCAGTTGCCCGGTTACCGTCAGATAGACCATGCGCGCCAGCGGGATCAGGGCGGCCAGGAACACGATCGCCTTGATCAGGCTGGTCTGGCGCGCGGTGGGATTGAAAGCCATGCTGCGTAGCGCCTCAATAGAATTTTTTCAGGTCCATGCCGGCGTACAGCGGCGCCACGTCGCTGTAACCGTTGAACATCAGCGTCTTGCGTTTGCGGGCCAGGAAGCCGTCTTCGCCGATGCGGCGCTCGGACGCCTGCGACCAGCGTGGGTGATCGACCTCGGGATTCACATTGGAATAGAAGCCGTACTCGCGCGGCGCCGAAATATTCCACGACGTGCGCGGCAAGTCCTTCACAAAACGGATCTTGACGATCGACTTGGCGGATTTAAAACCATACTTCCACGGCAAGACCATGCGCACCGGCGCGCCGTTCTGGTTCGGCAGCACTTCGCCATACATGCCAAAGGTGAGCAGCGCCAGCGGGTGATTGGCTTCGTCGATACGCAGCCCTTCCGTGTACGGCCACTCGAGCACGCGGCTGTTCACGCCCGGCATCTGCTTGCGGTCGTTGAGGGTGATGAATTCCACGTACTTGGCGTTGCCGGTCGGTTCAACCTTCTTGATGATCTCGGAGAACGAGTAGCCCACCCACGGAATCACCATCGACCAGCCTTCCACGCAGCGCAGCCGGTAGATGCGCTCTTCCATTGGCGCCAGCTTGAGCAGCGCGTCGATGTCGAGCGTCATCGGCTTCTTGACTTCGCCCTCGATCTGCACCGTCCACGGCCGGGTTTTCAGGGTGCCGGCATTGGCGGCCGGATCGCTCTTGTCGGTGCCGAACTCGTAGAAATTGTTGTAGGTGGTGGCGTCCTTGTACGGCGTCTGCTTGTCGAGCGCCGAATAGGCGGGATTGAGCCTGGCCGGCAGCTTGGCCAGCCCCGCTCCTTGCGCAAACGCTTCGCGGTTGGCCATTTCCAGCAGCGCGGCGCTGCCGATGGCGCCGGCAGCGACCTGCTTGATGAAGGTGCGGCGCGACTCGTACAGCGCGCGCGGTGTGATTTCCGACGAAAACGGCAGTTCGATACCGTTGGGGCTACGCTTGATCAGCATGTTGACTCCAGAAAAGGTACAAGGCAATGTCGCAACCTTACACCAATCCCGGAAAACAGATATTACGGCTCAGTTAACCTTGAAAAATGTTTTATAGCTTGCCATACGAGTGCAGGCCCGACAGGAACATGTTCACACCGAGGAAGGCAAACGTGGTGACCAGCAGGCCCACCAGCGCCCACCAGGCCGCCGGACGGCCGCGCAAGCCCGTCATCAGGCGCATGTGCAACCAGGCCGCGTAGTTGAGCCAGACGATCAGCGCCCAGGTCTCTTTCGGATCCCACGACCAGTAGCCGCCCCACGCTTCCGCCGCCCACAGCGCGCCGAGGATGGTGGCAATGGTGAAGAAGGCGAAACCGGCCGAGATGGCCTTGTACATGACGTCGTCCAGGACCTCGAGCGACGGCAGGCGGTCCACCAGCCGGTTCGACGATTTGAGCAGGTAGGCCACCGCCACCATCGCCGCCAGCGCGAAGTTACCGTAGCCAATGAAGTTGGCCGGCACGTGGATCTTCATCCACCAGCTTTGCAGGGCCGGCAGCAGCGGCTGAATTTCGGCGGCATCGCGCGAGGTGGTGTACCAGAACAGGAAGCCGATGGCGGCAGTAATGATCAACAGCACGAACGGCCCCATTTGACGGGTCTTGTAACGGTCCTCGAAGTACAGGTAGAACATCGAGGTGATCAGCGCGAACAGGATGAACACTTCGTACAGGTTGGAGACGGGAATGTGGCCCACGTCCGCACCGATCAGGTACGACTCGTACCAGCGCACCATCATGCCGGTCCAGCCCAGCACCACGGCAGCCCAGCTGAGCTTGGTACCGAGGCTGCTCCACGCGTCCGACTTGCCGGCAAAGCCGATCCAGTAGAACAGCGTGGACAAGCAGAACATCACGCTCATCCATAAAATTGCCGACTGGCTCGAGATCATGTACCGCAGCCAGAATTTTTGCGTCCCCATGTCGAGCTGGCCCGCGTACATCGAGATCGCCCACAAGGACAGCACCGCGACCAGCGCCATCACCCAGCGCACCGGTTTCCAGTGCCAGCCCAGCGCCGCGAACACGGGCGCGCACAGCAGCATGATCGCTTCCTCGTACACGTCCATGAAGTGGCCGTAGCGGTTGAAGGCGAACACGGCGCCCGCCAGCAGCGCCGTGGCAAACAGCCAGTCCACGACGGTCAGGCGCTTGAAGTAGCCGGGCGCCTGCACATAGGTGCCGCCGGCGGCCTGGGTGGGGGTGGTCCGGGTTGATTTTTCAGTCAGTTCCATTATTTCTCCATGCTGCGCTGGTCATACGCTCGGCGTACGCTGATCGTACATTAAGCCGATTGCGGCAACTTTTCCTTCAATGTTACAAATTCACGTTCGAAATCGAGCGTCTTGCGTTGCGTGCTCATGGCCATTAATGCCTCGGTGCCGCCGGAATGTTCAACATCGTCCTTGATCCACACCCACAGGCGGCGCTCGCGGATATAAAACATCGAAAACACGCCCAGCACCAGCAGCGCGCAGCCGAAGTACACGATGTTCTTGCCTGGCGAGCGCGTGACCTGGAACACCGAGGCCTTCACTTCCACGAACTCATCGAGCTGCAAATACACGGGGGCGCCGTAGAAAAACGCGTCCGACAGCGCATTGGTGGCCAGCAGCAGGTAGCGGCCATGGGCCTCGTCGGCGGTGACCGGCGCCAGGCCGTCTTTTGCACGCGCCACCTGCCATAGCTCCCACAGGCTGCCGTTCAAGATTTTCATGAATACTTCGGCGGTCTTTTCCTGCCCTTCAACCGGCACTTTTTCCAGGAATTGCGAAATCGACACGAAACCACCCACCTTGCCATCACCGGCAAACAGGCCCAGGCTTTTTTCGGACGACGCTTCGATTTGCGCACGCACGGCAGCGACATCGCCAGTTTGCGGCGCGGCGCGCTCGCCGTACCGCTTGGCGGCAGCGGCACGCAGGGACGGGTCGGCCAGGGCGGCGCGCAGGCGCATCCAGTCGCGCACCGAGTGTTCGTCGTCGGCGGGGATGCGCAGGTAGCTGAACGGATCGGACGGGTTGGCGCGCACGCCGGCCAGGAATACGGACGCGCCGTCGAGCGTCATCGGCTGCATGTAGTTCTGGTATTCGCGCGCCTGGCCGGTCTTGTCGCGCAGCTTGTACTGCACGCTGGGGCCGACGTTTTTCAGTTCGTTGGACAGGCTGCCCCGTCCGGCCGAACCGGTGTGCTTGTCGAGGCTGGCCGACAAGGCTTCGCGCAGGCTTTTATCCTGCTTGACCGCGCGCGCGTCGTTGTTCATGTTTTCCACGTTGAACGGCCGGAAGCCCGACCATTCGATGGTGTAGGCGTCGCTGAACGGCGTGGTGCCGCCCACTTCGCCATTGAGTTCGAAACTCTGGGTGCCAGTGCCCAGCATCGGGTAGCCCTTGAGCTTGAGCTTGCTGCCGCCGTCTTCAAAGCTGGACTGGTAAATCGCCAGGCCCTTGAAGATCAAAGGCTTGTTGACCTCGATGACGGCGTTGACCTTCTCGCCGGTGGCGTGATCGACCACCTCGACATCGCTGGCAAACAGCTTGGGCATGCCGGTGCTGTAAAAATCGATGGTGAATTTTTTCAGGTTGATGGTAATCGGCAGATCCTGGATCAGCACGCCGTCGGGACGCTGCAGCAGCGCGCTCGAACTGTTCGAGCCTTCGGGGATCAGGGTGTTGCCACGGAAGGTGGGATTGGCTGTGCTCAGCCGGTGCTTGGCCGGCACTTCGGCGATCAGGCCGCTGCCGGCAAACGGCGTCTTGCCCAGTACCCATTCCTGGAAGCGGATCGGCAAGTCGGAATCGAACAGCGCGCCCACGCAAATGACCACGATCGACGCGTGGGCGAAAATGTAGCCGAACTTGTTGGCGCCGCCCTGCTTGGCAGCGAGCAAGGTGCCGTTATCGCGCTCGACAATCTTCACTCGGTAGCCGTTGTCGGCCAGGCGGGCGGCGGTTTGCTGCGCCAGCGCGGCACGCGCGAGCGGCGCGCGCCAGTGCATGCGGTGCGGGAAATTGAGCAGCGACTGCTCGCGCACGTTTTCGCGCCAGCTGCGCATGTCGCGCACCATTTTCGGCGCGTTGCGCGCGATGCACAGGCTGGTCGATGACACCAGCAGCGTCATCAGGAGCATGAACCACCACGACGAGTACACGGCATACAGGCCGGCCTTGTCGAACACCTCGAACCAGAATGGCCCGAACTGGTTGATGTAGTTGGAAGTGGCCTCGCTCTGCTTCATCACCGTGCCGATCACGGCGGCAATGGCGATCATTGCCAGCATGGCAATCGCAAAGCGCATCGAGGACATCAGCTCGATCATCTCGCCGATGAGGGGGCGGCGGGTCTTGATTTGGATACCGGTGGTGCTAGTCATGCATGGCGATCTAAATAATGGGGCAACCGCGCAGCATACCAATAAAAAGGGCGGCCCGCTCACGCCGCCGCCCTCCCAATTGGTATAAAAACGCTCTAGTCAGCGATTTATAAGGCAGCGCTATTTCAGCCCTGCGACATAATCCGCTACCGCTTTCATTTCCTCATCGGACATGCGGGCGGCGATGGTGGCCATTTCCGGGCTGTTCTTGCGGCCGTGGTCCTTGAACAGGCCCAGCTGGGCAACCGTGTAATCCTGGTGCTGACCGGCCAGGCGCGGGTACAGCGCGGGGATGCCACCACCGGTGGCGCCATGACAGCTGGCACAGGCCGGCACGTTTTTCTCGGCAATGCCACCGCGATAAATTTTCTTGCCCAGGTCGATGCTGTCGCGGTTTTTCGCCGCGCCCGGTTTCGACGGCTGGGTGGCCAGCCAGGCCGCCACGTTGTGCTTGTCGGCGTCGGTCAGCATTTTCGAATACAGCGACATCACCGGCTGGTTGCGGGCGTCGGTGGTGAAGTTGACCAGTTGCTTGTACAGGTAGCTCTGGCTTTGCGCGGACAGCTTGGGATTGATCGAAATGGTCGAATTGCCATTGGCGCCGTGGCACGACACGCAAGCAGGCAGGCCGCGCGCGGCGTCGCCTTCCGCGTACAGCGTACCGCCTTTGGCGGGATCGACTTTGGGAGCAGTGCTTGCGGCGGGCGCCTTATCTTCGGCGTGGCCGCTGAGAGCGGTAAAGGCGATGGCGGCGATGAGCAGGGGTTTCAGCAAAGGAGAAAACGCACGTTTCATTCAAGCACCTTGGAAGGAGTCTATAAAGTTTTACGTCCGAATGAAGGCGTGGCATTCTCGAATGCCTGGCAACATTCCGTGACTAAGTAAGTACGAAGAAATTATTGTGAAATAATGACGAACAGCACCGGATGCGCTGCAAGGCGCCCGCTGCGACGCAGTGCGAGCACTGCTAGCAGTGGGTAACGCCGCAGAGCGCCGGTGATGGTAGTCAGTATTCACAAGAATTTATGAGTACTTACTTGGGCATTGTACAATAGCTTACCTGCCTAACCGCCCCACTTTGTTGCATTTTCCCCCATCTTACGTTATCTCATGTCTAAACTCTGGCAAGCCCGCTTCTTTACGACCGTTAACCAACTGCGCGACCTGCCCGACACCACGGTGCCGGAGATCGCCTTTGCAGGTCGTTCCAACGCCGGTAAATCGACCGCCATCAATATCCTGTGCAACCAGAAGGGTCTGGCGTTCGCGTCCAAGACCCCTGGCCGTACCCAGCACATCAATTATTTCTCGATCGGCGGCGCCCACGTGGCCCAGCACCGCAAGGATCCGACCATCGTCGAAGAGATCGAATGCCTGCTGGTGGACTTGCCCGGCTACGGCTACGCCGAAGTGTCGGGCTCGGCCAAACTGCACTGGCAGCGCCTGCTGGGCGACTACGTCCAGCGCCGCGAGCAGCTCGCCGCCCTGATCCTGATCATGGACTCGCGCCGCCCGTTCACCGACCTCGACATCCAGATGCTCGAATGGTTCGCCCCGACCGGCAAGCCGATCCACTGCATCCTGACCAAGGTCGATAAGCTCAACCGTAATGAGTCGGTCAACGTGCTGCGCCAGGCCAAGGCTAGGCTCGACAGCTATGTCGATGAAGACGGTGAAGGTTTCCCGTTCACCGTGCAATTGTTCTCCGCCCTCAAGCGGGTCGGCATCGACGAAGCCAACGACAAGATCCTCGAACTGGCCGGCGTGACCGACGATGACGCAGCCGCTGCGCAGATCGCCGCCCAGGTCGAGCAGATCGACGCGATCGACGGCGCCGATGACGAAGTAAAAGATGCCAAGTAACACACACTAAGGAAGTCATACGATGCACACGCCTCACGCCCCCTCCTCGTTCCCCGCCCTGCGCATGCGCCGCATGCGCCGCGATCCGTTTTCGCGCGCGCTGATGCGCGAAAACGTGATCACCGCCGCCGACCTGATCTACCCGGTGTTCATCCTCGAAGGCACGCAGCAACGCCAGACCGTGGCGTCGATGCCGGGCGTGGAGCGGGTGTCGGTGGACTTGCTGCTGAAAGTGGCGCAGGACTGCGTGGCGCTGGGCATCCCGGTGCTGGCGCTGTTCCCGGTCATCGAAGCGGATGGCAAGTCGCTCGACGGCGCCGAGGCGTACAACCCGGACGGCCTGGTACCACGGGCGATCCGTGCCCTCAAGCAGGCCTTCCCTGAGCTGGGCATCCTGACCGACGTAGCGCTCGACCCGTACACCGTGCACGGCCAGGACGGCATCATCGACGAGCACGGCTACGTGATCAACGACATCACCACCGACGTGCTGGTCAAACAGGC
The DNA here is from genome assembly GCF_001421905.1 of Duganella sp. Leaf61. Lineage (NCBI taxonomy): Bacteria > Pseudomonadati > Pseudomonadota > Betaproteobacteria > Burkholderiales > Oxalobacteraceae > Duganella > Duganella sp. Leaf61. Next base: position 136,375 of record NZ_LMLM01000031.1, on the reverse strand, counting down.
GCTGTGCCACGCGGACGCCGGCGCCGACGTGCTGGCGCCATCGGACATGATGGACGGCCGCATCGCCGCCATCCGCGCCGCGCTCGAAGACAAGGGCCACATCCACACCCGCATCATGGCCTACTCGGCCAAGTACGCGTCGGCCTTTTACGGCCCGTTCCGCGACGCCGTGGGCTCGGCCGCCAACCTGGGCAAGGGCGACAAGAACCAGTACCAGATGGACCCCGCCAACAGCGACGAAGCGCTGCGCGAAGTGGCGCTGGATCTCGCCGAAGGCGCCGACATGGTGATGGTCAAACCCGGCATGCCCTACCTCGACATCGTGCGCCGCGTGAAAGACGAATTCAAGGTGCCGACGTTTGCCTACCAGGTCAGCGGCGAATACGCGATGATCAAGGCCGCCGCCCAGAACGGCTGGCTCGACCACGACAAGGTCATGATGGAGTCGATGATGGCGTTCAAACGCGCCGGCGCCGATGCCGTGCTGACCTACTTTGCGCTCGACATCGCGCGGCTGCTCAACGCGGCGAAATAAATTTGACCGTTGAAGAAAGCCGCCGGTGCCCAGCACCGCGGGCGGCTTTTTTTATGGACGCAGCGCCATCATTGCGCCCGCATGAAGTCGCGCATCGCCGGCGTGACGAAACCGTCGTCGGCCAACCCCGGCTCGTTGACCAGCGCCTGCCGCACCTTCTAGCGGCAGGTCCGGTCTGTCCAGGGAAGCACCGATGTCGGCCAGCGACAAGCCGAACTTGCGCAGCGCCTGGATGTGATGCAGCCGGGCGATGTCGGTTCGGTTGTAGAGCCGGTAACCGGCATCGGTGCGCGCGGAGGGCTGGAGCAGGCCGATGGCGTCGTAATGGTGGAGCGTACGCACCGTCAACCCCGTGCGTTTGGCCAGTTCACCGATCTTTAATAACATCGTCAAGCTCCCGCCTTGGTGCGTGCAGACAGGTTGGCGCCTGACGTTGCGTGAGGGTCAAGGACTTATTTGCGCTTATGCGGCCTCGGCGCAACCGGCCGGTTTGAACACGCGCTCGGTGGAAGCGGGATTGTTGGCCAGCTTGGCCAGCGGGCGCCGTGGCCGCGCCACCAGTTCGCCGCCGCAGTTCGGGCACTTGCCCGCCAGTTTCGACGTGGCACACGGTGCGCAGAACGTGCATTCGAACGAGCAGATGCGCGCCTCGGTGGAGTCGGGCGGCAGGTCGATGTCGCAGCATTCGCAGTTGGGGCGCAGTTGCAGCATGGTGTTTCCCTTCAAGGTCAGTGATGCAGTACCGCATCGGTATCGACGATACCCACATCATGCATCTGGTTCAGATACGCTTCAAGATAAAACTTGTGGGAGGCGCCCACGATCACCAGCATGCGCATGCCGGGCGGGCTCATCGCCTCGCGGATAGTGGACGCCATGCGCAGGTTGCGCGTCTCCCAATAGGTCACGTAGCCACGGCCGTAGTGCTGCGGCGACGGCTCTTCCAGTGCCGCGCCGAAATCGCTTCTGAAGGTCAGCGCGGCCTGGCCCGGATCGTTATAGGCCCGGTACATCGCCAGCACCCCGGTAGCCGTGGTGATCTCGCTTTGCAAAGCCTTGTCGCTGTCGGTACGCTGCGCTGTCGCCGGGTTGTCCCACGCTTTCATGATGGCCGCGCCGGCCGCCTTTTGCTCTGCTTCCGACGGCTCGGGTTTGTCGGCCGTGTGGTCGTCCATCGCGTACACGCGCTCCAGTCCGACCCGGGCGGCGACTTGCGCGGCAATCAGGTAGCCTTCGTCGGGCCGGACCATCAGCTTGTCCAGGGTTTCCACCAGCGCGGTATCGAGGCCATCGCCCGCGCGCCGCTCCGGCGCCGGCAAGCGCAGCCACTGTACCAGTGCCGAAGCCGGTTCGCCGGCCGCCAGGAACAGCGATGCCAGTGCACGCCGCTGGGCGGCGGTGGGCTTGGCCGGCCAGGCCGCCAGCAGCAACTCGGCGCGGTCGGTGGCCTCGAACACGTCGAGACCGGTTGCGGCCTGGGCGGCCGAGGTGTCGCGGCAATAGCTCTTGACGGTATCGGCGTAACGCTGCGGGTAGCGCCGCAGATTGGCGCACTGTACGCCCGACAGATTCTCGATGGCGATCGCCTGCGGCCGCCACGCCACCAGCCGCTCGTTGAGCAACTGTAAGGTCGTCGCATCGAACGGCTTGGGCAGTTGCGACAAGTGCGGCGAGCCCAGCACCATCACCTGGTTGATCTGCCCCCGCACCAGCTTGAGCGTGGAAGGATCAAACGACTGCTGGTGTGGTGCGGCCGCCACCGCAGCAGCCTGGCACACCGCCGCTGCGACCAGTCCGGCCAGCAACTTCGATACGACAGCCTTACTCATTGCCCACCTCCTTGCGATTGTCGCCGGGCACCCGGTCGATCATCTTGTTATACGGGTCCACGCCCACCTCGAACGGCTGGTCCTTGACCGTCACGGTCAGCACCGGGTCGCTGCCGCGCAGCAGGCGTTTTTCTAGGTACAGCACTTTTTCGTCGGCCTCCTTGGCGCCCGGAGCGCGCGCGAAGATGCCGATCTCTACCGGCTCGTCGTAGTCGCGCGCGGTTTCCTTGCCCTTGCCGTCCGCTTCGAGCTTGGCCAGGTGCAGCTTCATGGTGACGTCCCACTGGCCGTCGGGACGTTTTTTGGCGGTTGCCTCGGTCACACGGTTATCGTAGAGGACAATCTTTTCGAACAGGTCGGTGATCAGGGCCTGCTTGTCCTGCGGCGCTTCCGCGCGCAGGTACTCGAGCAGCTCGCGGCTGGTCGTGTACGGCGCCTGCTGGTAGCCCTTGTCCTGCAGGAAGCGCTTGAGCGCGCGGTTGACCGCTTCTTCGCCGATCTCGTCGCGCAGGCGGTAGAACACCAGGCTGCCCTTGCGGTAGTGGATGTACGACTGGTTCTCCACGCGGTACAGCGGCAGTTCCTCGATCACTTCGCCGCCCCGGCCGCGCAGGTAGGAGTCGAGCTCGAAGCGCAGGAAGCGGCGCAGCTTGTTGCGGCCGTATTCCTTCTCCATCACCATCAGCGCCGAGTATTGCGCCAGCGATTCGACCAGCATGGTCGAGCCCTGCACATTCGCGCCCACCACCTGGTGGCCCCACCACTGGTGCGCCATCTCGTGCGCGGTCACGTAGAACACGTAGTCGATATCGTTCTTGTCACGCAGGTCGGCAATGAAACCGATGCTCTCCGAATACGGGATGGTGTTGGCAAACGACTGGGCAAAGCTCTGGTACCTCGGGAACTCGAGGATGCGTACCTGGCGGAACTGGTACGGCGTGAAGTTGGCGACAAAGTAGTCGAGCGACTTTTGCGTCGAGGTGATCATGCGATCGACGTTGTAGCCGTGCCTGGCATCGTAATACACCTCGATCGGCAAGCCGCGCCATTCGCCTTTTTTGACGTTCCAGCGCGCCGACAGGTAGGCAAAGAAGCCCACCATCGGCCGGTCCATCTTGTAATGGAAATAGCGGCGACCGTCCTTTTCCCAGCTGTCTTGCAGGTAGCCGGGCGCCATCGCGATCTGGTCGGCGGAGGTGGAAACGGTGGTCTCGAAATTGATCCAGTCGGTGTCGCCAAAGACGTTGTTGGCGCGCGCCGGTTCATCTTCGAGCTTGGCCATGCGCTGCGGCTCGCCCAGTCCGCGCTTGCGGCGCTCGTTGCGGTCCTGCAGCTCCAGCGACGACTGGTAGCCGAAGCGCGGGAAGAAGGCGGTGTTGTTGAAGAAGGTGCCATTCAGGTTGAGCTGGTCCGGATCGCCCTTGTTGGTAAAGCCTTGCGGGTGCACGTCCACCGTGAAATCGAGATCGAGCTGCGCCCCGGGCGCGATCGGCTGCGCCAGCCGCAGCACGCGGAAACCGAGGTCCTGGTCGTCGATGGCGACAGTGTGCGCAGGCAGGTTGGCAAAGCGCGTGGTTACGTCCCGGTTCAGTTGCAGGCGCAGTTCGGCCAGCGGCACGCCGCTCCTGTTTTCCATCCGGTAGTGGCCGCGCACGGTCACGCGGCGCTGCTCGGGATAGATATCGACGTCGGCGCGCACGTCGGTCACGCGCGGCTGCGGCAAGTCCTTGTACTTGCGATACGATTTTTCGTAGCGCGCCTGCTCGTCCATCGCCACGTTGCCCGGCTGGTAGCGGTTGAGTTGATTGGTGTTGTGGAAGATCCAGGCGCCGGTACCGGCAAAGCCGGCCACGCACAGCGCCAGCAGCACGCCCGATGGCCCGCGCAGGCGGCTACCGGCGGCACGCACGCGGCGGCGCCACGGCAGCGCCAGGCCGCGCACCCGGAACGCCTGCGCCACCACCAGCAGCGCCAGCGTGGCGCAACCCCAGTACACGGCAAACCACGACCAGCCCCGGATGAAGTGGCCGTAGCCATTCATGTCCGAGTATTTGATTTGGGGCAGCGAAGCGAAGTTGTACAGGTTGTGGTCGAAATGCACGGCACTGAGCACCAGCTGCGCCACCATGTAGACGACGATCGCCAGGTAGCCGACAAACTTGTTATTGACCAGCACCTGCAATACCAGCGCCAGCAAACCAAGCATGACGAAGCTGGCCGAGTCGAGCAGGAGCGCCTTCAGGTACAGGCCCGGCTCCACCGGCGCGCCGCCCTTGATCAGCTGGATGCACATCGCCGTCAGCGCGCCCACCAGCAGGAAACCGAATACCACGCCCGCCAGCGCCAGGCTCTTGGCCACCAGCGGCGCCCAGTCGGGCACCGGCAGCGCGTCGCTCACATCGGCGACCTTGAACTGGCGGTCGCGGAAAATCAGTTCGCCAGCATAGAACGTCAGCACGATCAGCAGCAGGAAGTTGAAGCTGCCGGCCATGGTCTCGAGCATCATGTACGTGACCGGATACACGGTGGTACCGAACATCGTGCTGGCCTGGCTGGCGGCGCCGATAAAGTTGGCCATGCCGAAGAACAGCATCACCAGGAACGGCACGCCCTTGAACACGGCAGCGGCATCGAAACGCAGGATGTCCCAGCATTGCAGCCAGGCGGTGCCGCGTCCGAAGCGCGGCGCGATGGCAGGCAGGACGCTGGCAGCCGGCACGACCAGCTCCGGCACTGCGGCGTTAGTACGCTTGCGGCCCAGCCAGCGGCGGCCGGTGCCGGCGCGCTGCGGCTTGAACAGCACCAGCGTGGCGGCAAAACAGGCCAGCGCCACGCCCAGCCACACGGCGCGGTTGGCCAGCAAATAACCGGCGACCGGCGGCACGATGGTGTTCGATTCGGCGGACGTGAAGTAGCGGGTGGCGCGGCCAAAGGCGCGCACGCCGAACGGATCGATCAGCACCGGCAACCATTCATTGCTGACGTCGCGCGTAAACACGCCGGCCACGCCCCACAGCACAAAGAAGGCCAGCACGCCCAGGTACACCATCATCATCGAGCGGGTGGTCGCCGCCAGCAGCATCAGGAGCGCACCGATGAAGACCAGGTTGGGAATCACCAGCCAGGCAAAGGCCCACAGGTAGGCGTCCACCGGTACCGGACCGACGCGCGCCGCGTCCACCCACGGCATCAGCGGGCCGATCACCGTGCCCAGCGCGATCACCACGAACATCGCCAGGCACGCTGCCAGGCCGGCCAGGAAGCGCCCGGCCAGGTACTGGTATTTGCGCATCGGCGTGGCAAACAACATGTCGGAAATGCCAACTTCCGCGTCGCGCAGCACGGCGCCGGCGATGAAGATGGTGACGGTGAGCATTGAGAACACGGTGAAAGCACCGAGCAGCTGCGCCACCACCACTGGCGCATTGCGGTGCACATTGCCGATCGCGCCCCCCACCACCACGGCGTCGCTGGTGGTGGCGCCAAACGCCATCAGGCCCAGCACGAAGGCGGTGACCCACAACAGGGGCTGGCGCAACTGGTAGCGCAGGTCGAACTTGAAGAATTCCATCAGCATGGCGTGCTCCTCACACTGCCGCAGCAGCGCGGTTGGCCGCGCGCACGTGCAGGAAGTACACGTCCTCGAGATTCGGCTCAACCGCGATGAAGCCGTCGTCGGGCTGGCTGTCGGCATACACGTGGATTTGCGGCTTGCCGCCCACCAGGCGGGTGCGCAGCACGTTCAGGCGCTCTTGGTAGCCGGGCAGCGCCTCGGCGCTCACGGTGCGGCGCCAGACCTTGTCGCGCAGGGTGTCGATGGCGGCCTGCGGCTCGCCCTGCACCAGCACCTGTCCCTTGACGATCACCGCCATCTGCGGACACAGGTCGGTGACGTCTTCAACGATGTGGGTGGAGAGGATGACCACCACCTGCTCGCCGATGCGGGCCAGCAGGTTGTGGAAGCGGTTGCGTTCCTCGGGGTCGAGGCCGGCGGTCGGTTCGTCAACGATCACCAGCTTGGGCGCACCGAGCAGCGCCTGGGCGATGCCGAAGCGCTGGCGCATGCCGCCCGAATACGTACCCAGGTTGCGCTTGCGCGCCTCCCACAGATTGGTTTGCTGCAGCAGCGCCTCGACCGCCTCCTTGCGTTCGCCGCGCGCGGTCAGGCCCTTGAGCACGGCAAAGTGATTGAGCAGCACCTCGGCCGTGACCTTGGGATAGACGCCGAAGTCCTGCGGCAGGTAGCCAAGCTGGCGGCGCAGCGCCTGCGGCTGAGCCAGTACGTCGAGGCCATCGAAGTGGATGGAACCGCTGTCGGGGTCTTGCAGGGTGGCAATGGTGCGCATCAGCGACGACTTGCCGGCGCCGTTCGGGCCCAGCAGGCCGAACATGCCGTGGCCGATCTCCAGCGTGACATTGTTGATGGCTTTGACGCCGTTGTCGTAGGTCTTGTTGAGCTGTTTGATCGAAAGCATGACGCCAGGTCTCCTGATAAGCCGGAGCAACAGGCTCCGAAGCAACCTTACTATAGAGCAAAGTTGCAAACTTATCAGTGTCTTTCGATTAACTGCTGGTTGGTGCGACAGACTGCATAAAACGCGGTATGGAATGCGCGTTGAGCACTATGGGCGGTATTCCGGGAACATTTCCTTGAGCAGGAACGCCTGCAATTCCGCCTCGTCTTCCTTGCGCGCACTCATCTTGACGGTGCGGCCCAGGCGGCGCGATTCCCATTCGAAATCGCCCGGCTTTTCCTTGCGGATAATCTTGATCATTTCCTTGGCGACAGCGGTCTCGATATCCTTCTCGCTGCCCTGCTCCACGTGGATCTGCTGCAACCACTTGCGCTTGAAGTTGGTGTTCCAGCCACGGAATTTCACATCGGCGCTGTTCGAGCGTTTATCGACCGAGAACACGCCGCCGGTATCGTCGGCATCGGCGCCGCCACGGGCATTGGCGCCGGCAATATTGGCCTTGGCGCGCGCCAGCGAACGCTCGGCGGCCGACTGGGCCGGTTCGGACGGCTGCGGCGACGGGTTGGCCGCCTCGCGCTCGGCGCGGCGCTTGGCCAGCATTTCGGACATGTCCTGTTCCTGCGGCGGCGGCGGTGGCGGCGTCATGGTTGCCTGCACCGGCGGCACAAAGGTTTCCAGCTTGGGCTGGGTCGGCGTCGGCTTGCTGCGCACGGTGCTCGGCTTGCTTGGTGGCGTAGGCTTGGTCGGCTTAGGCTCGGTCTTCTTGGGCGTGGGCTTGACGGTGGGCTTTTGCGGCGTGATCGGCATTGGCGAGATATACACCATCTCGCCGCCTTTTTTGGCGGACGTGGTCTTCGGTGGCGGCGGCGACGGCGAAAACAGGTAATACAGCACGAACGCCAGGTGCAAGGCGATCGTAAACGCCAGGCCATAGCGGCGGGTAATCGATTTCTTCTCTTCCCACAAGGCGTACGAGTCCCCTGGCACCGGCAAAGGCTGGCCGCAGGTTTCGCAATAACCATTGGCGGAAAGGATGTGGGAGTCGTGGTGCAAGATACGGAACCTTGTGGAACGAAGTCTTCAAAATGCGGTCATAGTGCCAGACTCCCGTAATTTTGGGAATCTTTCGGACATCTGAACCCGGCCATCATAGCGCGCCGCAGGAAACGACGCGCGTGCACCAGGTAGCTACTTTACAAGTAAGGGCTCTTGACGGGTGTTACCTTATGTATCCAAAGCAACCAATTTGCATTACGGATGCGTAAGAATGCCTCACGATACGCGGCTGGGGGATGGATTTTAGTGTGGGATGGCACATAAAACGTCAATACGGTGCGACGGTTGCAAAAGCCTGTCGTCGGTGGCATTCTGATTTCTCACTCAGGAGGGCCTCGCTATGTCTGTCGCATTGAAACTGTCAGCTGATCTGGTAGAGATGGCGAAGCCCCATGCCGCTGCAGAGCACCGCTCGATTCCCATGCAAATCGAATACTGGGCACGGCTCGGCAAAGCTGTCGACGAAAATCCCGAGCTGCCATTGCAGTTCATCAAAGATACCCTGCTGGCGGCACAGGAGGCAAAAGCCGGCATGCTTGAGCCTTACCAGTTCGGGAGTTAGCCGTGCTGGACATCTTTGTCACGCCCACCTTTGCAAAGGCCGTCAAAAAGCTGCATGCCAAGGATAAAGCGGTCGTTGACAAGGCTGTCCAGGCTATTGCCAACCAGCCCACAATAGGCGAGGAGAAAAAAGGCGACTTAGCCGGCATATTTGTCTATAAATTCAAGGTGAATAAGCAGGAAGTTCTGCTGGCCTACCAATTACACCCCGACAAATTTTCCCCACGCTCGGTGCGACTATTCAGCTTGGGCTCTCACGAAAATTTTTATACCGAACTAAAACGTCTTACGTAACCACAGCCCCAGCGACCGCTTCGTCGCTGAGCGGTCCCGTCCCGCTATACCGGTCCAGGTACAGGTAGATCACTGGCGTGATGTACAGCGTGATCGCTTGCGAAAAGATCAACCCTCCTACTACGGCCAGGCCCAGCGGTTGGCGCAGTTCGGCGCCGGCGCCCAGGCCCAGGGCAATCGGCAGCGCGCCCATGATCGCTGCCAGCGTGGTCATCATGATTGGCCGGAAGCGCAGGATGCACGCCTCGCGGATGGCGTCCGCCGGCGCCCTGCCCTCGGTACGCTGCACGTGCAAGGCAAAGTCGATCATCATGATGGCATTTTTCTTGACGATGCCGATCAGCATCAGGATGCCGATGATGGCGATCATGGTCAGGTCGAGGTTGAAGATCCACAGCGTGATCAACGCCCCCACCGCTGCCGACGGCAAACCGGCCAAAATGGTCAGCGGGTGGATATAACTCTCGTACAGCACGCCCAGCAGCACGTAGATCACGCCCAGCGCCGCCAGGATCAGCACCATCTGGCTGCCCTGCGAATTCTGGAACACGGCCGCGTCGCCGCCGTAGTTGGTGATGATAGCCGGCGGCAGGCGCATGTCGATGCCCATCTGGTCGATCTTGGCGGTGGCCTTGCCCAGCGGCACGTCCGGCGCCAGGTTGAATGACAGGGTAATCGCCTGCAACTGGCCCTGGTGGTTGACCGCCGTCGGTCCCACGGTGCGCTCCACGCTGGCAAAGCTCGACAGTTTGACCAGTTGGCCGGCCTTGTTGCGCACCGAGATTTTCGTGAGCGCATTGTCGAACTGGCGGTCGGCGTCGGCCGCTTCCAGGATCACGTAATAGCTGGCCGCCGGCGAATAAATGGTCGAGACCTGCCGCTCGCCAAACGCCAGGTACAGCGCGGTGCGCACGTCGCCAAGCGCCACGCCCAGGTTGTTGGCCTTGTCGCGGTCGATCTTGAGCGAGGCCTGCAGACCGCGATTTTGCGTATCGCTGGTGACATCGCGGAAATCGGGATCGGCACGCAATTGCTCCAGGTATTTTTGCGCCCACTCGCCCAGCGCGCCGGGGCTGACCGACTGCAAGGTGTACTGGTACCGGCTTTTAGATTGCCGCCCGCCCAGCTGCAAGTTCTGCACCGGGCTCAGATACACGGCAATGCCGGGGATCGACCTGGTGGCCTTGCGCAGGCTGTCGAGCACCTGCGGCATCTTGTCGCGCTGCCCCCGGGGCTTTAATACCAGGAACATCCGGCCCGTGTTGCCGCCGCCGGTAAAGGACGTTACGTCCTGCACATTGGGATCGGCGCGGATCACATCGACCACCCGGTCCTGCAGCGCAAGCATGGCCGAGGTCGAGATATCTTCCGAGGCCTCGGTGTTGACGCGGATTTGCCCCAGGTCTTCCTCAGGGAAAAAGCCTTTCGGGATCGCCATGTACAGCACCACCGTCAGCGCGAAGGTACCGAACGCCAGCATCAGCACCGGAAAGCGGTGGCGCAGCGCGATGTCGAGCGTGCTGGCATAGCCGTTGCGCAGTTTGGTAAAGCCCGCCTCGAACCAGCGTCCCAGCCAGTTGCCCTGGTCGTGTTCGGGGTCGATGGTATCGGCCGGCAGCAGGCGGCTGGCCAGCATCGGCACCAGCATCAGCGACACGGCGGCCGACACCAGCACCGCCAACGCCACCACCACCGCGAATTCGTGGAACATCAGCCCGATCACGCCCGGCATGAAGAAGATCGGGATGAACACGGCCACCAGCGAGACCGAGATCGAGATAATGGTAAACCCCATCTCCTTCGAGCCGATCAGCGCCGCCTGCAACGGCTTTTTACCGAGCTCGATATGGCGCACGATGTTTTCCAGCACCACGATGGCGTCATCGACCACCAGGCCCACGGCCAGGGTGATCCCCAGCAGCGAAATATTGTCGAGGCTGTAGCCGAACGCGTACAGCAGCGCCAGCGCACCCAGCAAGGATATCGGCATGGTGATCGCCGGAATGAAGGTGGCAGCCGCGCGGCGCAGGAACAGGAAAATCACCAGCACCACCAGCACGATGGTCAGCAGCAAGGTCAGGTTGACGTCGTGGATCGCTTCGCGGATCGACACCGACCGGTCGTTGACCAGGTTGATGTTGACCGACGCCGGCAACTGCGACTGGAAGCGCGGCAGCAATGCACGCACGCCATCGACCACCTGCACCGTGTTGGCATCGGGCTGGCGTTGCACCAGCAGCACGATCGAGCGCTCGCCGTTGTAGCTTCCGGCCGCCTTGACCGATTGAAAACTGTCCTCGACGGTCGCCACGTCCTTCAACCGCACCGGCTCGCCGTTGCGCACGGCCACGATCAGGTCGGCAAATTCGGACGCCTTCATCAGTTGCGGATTGCCCTGGATGGTCAATGTCTGGCTCGGGCCGTCGAGGATGCCGAGCGGGGTGTTGGCATTGGCCGACTTGATCGCCTGCTGCAATTCTTCCAGCGTTAAATCACGGGCGTTGAGCAGGTCGGACCGGGCACGGATGCGTACCGCGTAACGTTTCTGGCCATTGACGCTCACCTGCGCCACGCCGGGCAAGGTGGACAGGCTGGGCGCCACCAGGTTTTCGGCGTAATCGTTGAGCTCGGCCAGGCTCAGCGACGGCGAATTCATGGTCATGAACAGCACCGGCGCGTCGGCCGGGTTGACCTTGCGGTACGACGGCAAGTCGGTCATCTCGATCGGCAACTGGCGCTGGGCACGCAGCAAGGCCGCCTGCACATCGACCGCCGCTTCGTTGACGTTGATGCTGGTATCGAACTCAAGTGTGAGCGACGAATTGCCCAGCGTGTTGGACGACGTAATCAGGGTCAGGCCGGCAATCGTGGAAAACTGCTTTTCCAGCGGCAGCGCCACCGACGACGCCATGGTCTCGGGCGACGCTCCCGGCAAGTCGGCCGAGACGTTGATCACCGGGGTGTTGTAGCTCGGCAGCGCCGCCACCGGGATATAAAAATACGACAGCACGCCGGCCAGCACCAGCGTGACCGACAGCAGCACCACCATCACCGGACGGCGGATGCACAACTCGGAAATGTTCATGCTCAGCCCTTGGTGACGGTGGCGTCAAGCGCCTTGTCGGCGGCAGCAATGCGCACCTTGCCGCCGGGCCGCAGGTTCTGCTTGCCATCGACGATCACTTTCTCGTTGCCCTTGAGGCCAGAGACGGCAGCAAACTCACCGAACGCGTGCAGGCGCTTGATATGCACCACCTGCGCCGACTGGTCGCCATCGACCGCATACACGAAGGTGCCCTGGGTATTGCTGATGATGGCGTTTTGCGGAATCACCGTGGCGTTGGGCAACACGTGCGACACCAGTTGCGCGTTGACGTACTGGCCCGGCCACAGGCTGGTGACCTTGTTGTCGAACTCGGCTTTTACACGGATCACGCCGGCCACCGGGTCCACCGTACTGTCGATGAAGCTCAGCGCGCCAGTCAGTTCCTTGTCCGAGGTGGGTTGCGTGACGCGCACCGGCACCGCGCCGCGCCGCTGGGCTTCGAGCAGGCCGCCCAGCGCCGATTCCGGCAGGGTGAAGGCGACGTTGATCGGGTCGAGCTGGGTGACGGTCGTCAGCGACGTGCTCATCTGCACCAGGCTGCCCGCATATACGTTGATCGCGCCCACCCGGCCCGACATCGGCGCGCGGATGGTGTTGTAGCTGGCGTCCACGCCCACCGCGCTGGCGGCGGCCAGGTCGGCGGCCAGCACGGCGCGCGCCGCTTCGACCTGGCTTTTGAGGGTATCGACCGCGCCTTGCGCCACGTATTTTTGCGCCAGTAAATCTTCGGCGCGCTGGTACTGGCGCTCGACATCGGCCAGCGCGGCGCGGTCGCGCGCCACCTGGGCGGCTGCCTTTTCCACGTTGGCGCGGGCGCTGCGGTCGTCGAGCGAGAACATCAGATCACCGGCCTTGACGAACTGCCCTTCCTTGATATGCACGCGCACGATGGTGCTGGTGGTTTGCGGATGCAGGTCCACGGTGCTGATCGGGGTGACGGTGCCGTTGGCCTGCAACACCACCGGCACGTCGCGCCGCTGCGGTGCCACCACGCTCACCGTGGTCGGGCCTTGCGGGCCGTTGGCCTGTTTGCCGGCAGGCGCGGCGTGGTGGCCGCCATTTTGCATGTACCAGCCACTGAAGCCAAGGATGGCGGCGGTAGCCACCAGGGTAACAATCGTCGATTTTTTCATTATTGGGAACAGTCTTTATGTTTTTGGTATGGCTGTTGTGTCTCGTACTACGGTGTCTCCACTACAGGCGGCTGGCGTACGACTCCGGCAAGATCAGTGTCACTTCCAGGCCGCCGGCGGGGTGGTTGTTGAGCGCGACGGTGGCGCCGTGCTGCTCGGCGATATTGCGGGCGATGGTGAGCCCCAGGCCGGTGCCGCCCGACTCGCGCGAACGCGACGATTCGATCCGGTAAAACGGCTCGAAGACACGCGCCATCTGGTCCTTGGCAATGCCGGGGCCGCCGTCGCGGATGATCACGCGCGCCGCGCCGGTCATGCGCTCGACGGTCACGTTGGCGTAGTGGCCATACTTGACGGCGTTGTCGATCAGGTTGACCAGGCAGCGGCGCATGTCGAGCGGGCGGCCCATCAGCGCCATGTTGGCGCGCCCGCGCAGCTCCACCGGCTGGCCGCTGTCGGAGGCGTCGCTGCACACGCTGTCGAGCAGCGAATCGAGGTCGAGCGCCTGCATGGTTTCGGACGCGTCCATGCTGCGCGCCAGGTCCAGGCCCTCGCGCACCATTTGCTGCATGGCCGACAGGTCGTCGATCAGGCGCTGCTGCAACTCGTCGTCGCGCACTTTTTCCAGCCGCAGGCGCAGGCGCGTGAGCGGCGTTTGCAGGTCGTGGGTAATCGCAGCGAGCATCTGCGTGCGCTGCATGATGTGCTGGCGGATGCGCGCCTGCATGGCGTTGAAGGCCGCACTGGCCTGGCGGATCTCGGCGGCGCCGCTGAGCACCACGGGAGGGTGGTTGATGTCGTTGCCCAGGTCCTTGGCAGCCTTGGCCAGCCGCTTGAGCGGACGCACGGCCATGCGCGTGACCAGGTAGGCCAGCGCCGCCACCGACAGCAGGAACGGCAGCAACGCCACGTATTCGCTCAGCGCCGTCGCTGGCACTTCGGGCGGCGGCAGGATCGACAGCTTGAGCCTGGCGCCGTCGCGCAGCGTCACGTACATCGCCTCGCAAGCGCCACCCCACTGGCTCGGTGCGAAGATGGAACGCTGGCGCGGCTGGGCGCACTCGGCCGGCTGCTCGGCCAGCGGCAGCAATTGCACCCCCTTGGCCAGGCGCTGCTGCAAGGCGCTGGAAAATGCGGTTGCAGCCCTGGTCGCCGCCGGCGCTTCGGCCATGCGTTCGAGCTTGATGGTGCCGCGCTCGGCCATGCGCAAATAGGTCGGACGCGATTCACTGGCCAGGGCATCGGCCGTGGTAATGAGTTGCTCGGCGCGCTCCATGGCGTGGAAGTCGCGGTAGCGCTCGAACGACCGGGTGCGCTCGCCCACCGACAGCCACTGCGTGAGCGCCGCCGAGGCTATCATCCCCAGCAACAGCACCAGGAAGACGCGGCCGGTCATCGAGCCGAAAAAATCTTTCACGCGTGCGGCTCCACCGTGACCTGGCCGGCCAGCACGTAGCCGCCATTGCGCACGGTCTTGATGATCTGCGGGACGCGGGCATCCTCGCCGAGCTTCTGGCGCAGGCGGCTGATCTGGATGTCGATCGACCGGTCGAACGGATCGGCGTCGCGCCCTTGCGTGAGGTTGAGCAGCTGGTCGCGGTTGAGCACGCGGTTCGGATGCTCGAGGAACACTTTCAGCAAGCGGAACTCGGCGCCCGACAACATGATCACCAGGCCGTCCGGGTTAAGCAGGTGGCGCGCGGTCAGGTCCAGGGTCCAGTTGGAAAAGCGCATTTGCTGCGCCTTCTCGGCGCCGCTGCCGCTGGGCATGGCGTTACTGCGGCGCAGGACGCTGCGGATGCGCGCCAGCAGCTCGCGCGGCTCGAACGGCTTGGGGAGGTAATCGTCGGCGCCCATTTCCAGACCAAGGATGCGGTCGAGCGGCTCGGCGCGCGCGGTCAGCATGATCACCGGCAGCGTCGATTGCGCGCGCAGCTTGCGACACAGGGTCAGGCCGTCGTCGCCGGGCAAATTCAGGTCGAGCACCACCAGGTCGGGCTTGGACTCGTCGAGCAGCTTCCACATGGCGGTACCGTCGGCAGCGCACAGCGCCCGGTAACTGTTCGACTCGAGGTAGTCGGCCAGCAGGGTGCGGATGTCGCGATCGTCGTCAACGATCAAAATAGTCGATGTAGGTTCCATGGACGCCATTATCCCCAGTTCATGCGCGCGCTACCAATGACCAATTGTATCGGCTTGTATATGTGCTAAAGAGCGCCTAACAAAGCCTTCAGAGCAAGGCGCAGCGACGAAGACAGTACGAATGTACGGCGAGGAGCTGCAACGCGGCTATGGAGGTTTTGTTAGGCGCTCTGGGTCACATCTGGATACAAATGCGGTGGTGAGAGAAACGTCCTGGCAATCTTTGGGGGCGAAGATGGTCTCAAGCGCAGAAACAACGCTGCGCTACTCCCCACCAAGACGAAAGGAACGACCATGAACATCATTCGCAAAAGCATCCTCATCGGTTTTACGGTACTGGGCATGGCAGCCGCACAAGCACAGGACGTCGCGCCGCAGAACAAGCCTCAGCATAGCCAGAAAGCCACGCCGGAGCAGCGCCAGGCCAAGATGGAAGAAATGTACGCCAAGCGCCAGGCCCGCCTGCACGATCAGCTGAAACTGACGGCGCAACAGGAGTCGGCCTGGGCCGCGTACCAGTCGGCGGTCAAGCCGGCGCCACGTACCGGCGAGCGTCCGCCGCGCGGCGAATTCGCCAAGCTGTCCTCGCCTGAACGTTTGAGCAAGATGATCGAAAAGACCAAGCTGCGTGAAGGCCAGATGCAGCAGCGGCTGACCGCGCTGACGGCGTTCTACAACCAGCTGACGCCGGAACAGAAAGCCGCGTTCGACCAGCACAGCATGCGCGGCAAGCATGGCGGCTGGGGCGGTCATCGCGGCCAGCGCGGTCACGGTGGCCAGCATGGCCCGGACATGAAGCGCGGCTAAGCGCGTCGGTCAGCATTGCCAAGGTTCCCCGCGCTGGCGGGGAACCGCTTATTTCAAGCGCTCCAGCGACTGCGAAAACTTCGCTGCGTTCTGGTAGCCGATCACGCGCGAACCGGCAATCTCCTGCCCCTGCGCATCGAACAGGATAATCCCCGGCGGCCCGAACAGGCCGAAGCGCTTGAGCATGGCCTTGTCGTCGGCATCATTGGCCGTCACATCGACCTGCAGCAACAAGGTATTGGCCAGCCTGGCCTGCACCGCTGGATCGACAAAGGTCAGCTTTTCCATCTCCTTGCACGACACGCACCAGTCCGCATAAAAATCGAGCATCACGGTCTTGCCACCGGTCTGCGCCAGGATGGCGTCGAGCTGGGCCACGGTCTTGATGCGCTGGAAGGTCAAATGCCGATCCTGCGCGCCGGTCACGTGCGCCAGCGGCGCCAGCGGATCGCGCCCGCCGGTCACCATGCCGCCCAGTTGCACCAGGCCCAGCGCCACGGCCACCACGCCCAGCGCCTTGGCCGGCCACTTGCCGCTATTGAGAAGCAAGTACATGCCGTATCCAACGAATAACGCCGCCCAGCCCATCATCTGCACCACCGGCGGCAACACCGGCGACACCAGCCACAAGGCCATCGCCAGCATCAGCACGCCGAAGAAGCGCTTGACCGCATCCATCCACTTGCCCGCCTTGGGCAGCAGCGCGCCGGCCGAGGCGCCGACCAGGATCAGCGGCACACTCATGCCCACCGCCATCGCAAACAGCGCGCTGCCGCCGATGAAGACGTCGCGCGTCTGGCTGATGTACACCAGCGCGGCAGCCAGCGGCGCGGCCACGCACGGCCCGACGATCAGCGCCGAAATCGCGCCCATCACGAACACGCCGGCCAGCTTGCCCGACGATTGCTGGTTGGACACGGAACTGAGTTTCGATTGCAGCGCCGCCGGCACCTGCAGCTCGTAGTAGCCGAACATCGACAGCGACAGCAGCACCATCAGCACACCGAAGCTGCCCAGCACCCACGGATTTTGCAGCGCGGCCGACAGGCCCTCGCCGGCCAGGCCAGCCGCCACGCCCAGCGCGGTATAGACGATGGCCATGCCGAGCGCATACGTGACCGACAACAGCAGGCCGCGCTTGCGATTGCTGCGGTCGCCCTCGCCCACGATGATCGACGACAGAATCGGGACCATCGGCAACACGCACGGCGTAAACGACAGGCCCAGGCCCAGCAGCGCGAACAGCGGCAGGATCACCAGCAGGCTGCCGGTCTTGAGCGCCGCTTCCAGGCGGCCGCTATCGCTCGCTGGCGCGGCCGGTGCGGTGGCGGTCGCTGCGGCGGGCGCCGGTGGCGGCACAATGTCTTCCGCAGTCGGTGGTGCAATCGGATAAATGGTCACACCCGGGCTGACGGCAGCGGGCTTGCCTTCGCCGATGACGGGTGCTTTGGACGCTGCGGGCGATGCCGATGCCAGGGTAGCGGCTGCGGCAGCGGTTGCTGCGGGCGCGGCAGCCTTGCCGGCGGCGCCCGGCAGCGGTACCGAACCGCTGCCCGTCAATTGCGCAGTGTAATCCTGCGGCGAATAGCACAACCCTTTTTCCGAGCAGCCCTGGCCGCTCACCTGCAAGGTGAACGGGCCGTTCACGTCCACCGGGATCGTGATGGTCACGCTCTTGCGATAGGTTTCGACGTCTTTCTCGAACGTCGGGTCGTAATGCACCTTGCCGGCCGGGATGGCCGGCGTACCCAGCCTGGCGCCGATGGCGCTGAACTTGAACGGCTCGCGGTACATATAGTAGCCATCGGCGATCTGGAAGCTGACCGCGACGGTATGGCCATCGACCATGCTGGCGGAAAACCGGAACGCCTTGGCCGGTTCGAGGAAATCCTGGGCGCGGACGGAGCCGCAGAACAATAACAACGCCAGCGGCAACAGCGCGGCAAAAAATCGGACGAGACGTGACATGAATACTTTCTCTGAAGACGGAAGTCAAAGCACAGGCATAGTACACCGAGCATGCAATGTCCGCCCGTGCCACGGCAGGCCAACACCGGGCACAGCGGTGGATTTTTAAGCGACACTCGGCTTTTACCTTCCGGGAGTTTGCACGATGTCATCACCACGTCCCCTGCTGTTTTCAGCTGCCGCCGTTACCCTGGCCTTCGCCACCATCCCGGCGTCCGCCCAAGCACCCGCCCGGGACCAGGCACCAGCGGCGGCGCTGGCCACCATCTCGGCCGACGACCTGGTGCGCCACATCAAGGTACTGGCTTCGGACGAGTTCGAAGGCCGCGCGCCCGGCTCCAATGGCGAAACCAAGACCGTTGCCTACCTGACGCAGGAATTCAAAAAGCTCGGACTCAAGCCGGGCAATCCCGACGGGACCTGGGTGCAGGCAGTGCCGCTGCGCGGCCAGATGCCGAAGCCGACGTTGACCTACACCATCGCCGGCAAAACCGTGGCGCTCGACTTTCCCGAGCAATTCGTCGCCCATTCCACCAGCGCGCCCGACCAGGTGACCGTGGACAACTCCGACCTGGTCTTCGTGGGCTACGGCGTGCAAGCGCCCGAGTTCGGTTGGGACGACTACAAGGGCATGGACGTCCGCGGCAAAACGCTGCTGATGCTGATTAACGACCCGGCCGTGCCCGACCCGAACAATCCGGCCGAGCTCGATCCAGCCATGTTCCGCGGCAAGGCCATGACCTATTACGGCCGCTGGACCTACAAGTACGAGATTGCCGCCAAGCTCGGCGCCAAGGCCGCGCTGATCATCCACGAAACCAGGCCGGCAGCTTACCCGTGGGACGTGGTACGCAGCGGCGGCAACGGCGAGCAGTTCAGCCTGATGCGTACAGGTAATGACCCGGATGCGCCGACCGTACCCGGCTGGATCCAGCTCGACCAGGCCAAGGCCATGCTGGCCGCCGCCGGCTACGACTTCGACGCCCTCAAAAAGCAGGCAGTCACAAAAGACTTCCGCCCGGTCAGCCTGAAGGGCACGGCCAGCTTCAAGGTGGCCAACACTTCGCGCACCATCGCCTCGCAAAACGTGGTGGCGCTGATCGAAGGCAGCGATCCCAAGCTGAAAGATGAACTGGTGGTGTACAGCGCCCACTGGGACCACCTGGGCATCGACGAACGCCTGCCGGGCCCGCGCAGCAAGCAGATCTACCACGGCGCGCTCGACAATGCTTCCGGCACCGCTGCCCTGCTGTCGCTGGCCAAGGCCTACCAGGCACTGCCAACGCCACCGAAGCGCTCGATCCTGTTCCTGGCCACCACGGCCGAGGAACGCGGCCTGCTCGGCGCCAAGTACTACGCCAGCCACCCGCTGTACCCGCTCAAGAAAACCGTTGCCAACATCAACATCGACGGCATCAATGCCTGGGGCAAGACCGCGCAGATCGAAAACGTCACGTCGGGCCATTCGAGCATCGACGCGCTGCTGCTCAAACATGCGCAATCCCAGGGCAGGAACATGGCCAACGACTCGCGCCCCGAACTGGGCAGCTTCTACCGCGCCGACCAGCTGGAATTCGCCCGCGTGGGCGTACCGGTGCTCTACACCAAGGCGCGCAGCGGCTACCTGAACAAGCCGGACGGCTACGCTGCAAAAGTCGTCGATCACTATTTCGGCAAGGACTACCACCAGGTTACCGACGACGTGCGCACCGACTGGGACTTCAGCGGCGGCGTGCAGGACATCGGTCTGCTGTTCCAGGTCGGCCTCGACATCGCCCAGGGCGTTACCCCCACCTGGAACGCCACGTCCGAATTCAAACCGAAATAACGGACGAAAAAAAAGCCAGGCAGAGCCTGGCTTTTTCGTAACGCGGTACTAACCGGGAAGATTACTCTTCGGCGGTTGGTGCTGCATCGATGTCGGTCGCTTCTGGACGGTCCAGCAGCTCAACGTAAGCCATTGGAGCGTTGTCGCCAACGCGGAAACCCATTTTCAGGATGCGCAGGTAGCCGCCGTTGCGGTTAGCGTAACGTGGGCCCAGTTCCGAGAACAGTTTGCCAACGATTTCGCGGTCGCGCAGACGGGAGAATGCCAGACGCTTGTTGGCCAGGGTGTCTACCTTGCCCAGGGTCAGGATAGGCTCGACAACGCGGCGCAGTTCCTTGGCTTTTGGCAGGGTGGTTTTGATGGCTTCATGACGCAGCAGGGAAACGGTCATGTTGCGCAGCATTGCCAGACGGTGGGACGAGGTACGATTGAGCTTACGGAGGCCGTGACGGTGACGCATGGTACTTCCTTTCAGGTGTTTAAATCCGAGTTCTTCGATCGCTCAACATGAGCGCGGACCGGTTCAAGTGATTGACGCCGCGAACAACGCGTTCGCGGCGGGTACTACGGGTACAACAAAAGCGATTACTTTTCCAGGCCGGCAGGCGGCCAGTTTTCCAGCTTCATACCCAGGGTCAGGCCGCGCGAGGCAAGAACTTCCTTGATCTCGTTGAGCGACTTGCGGCCCAGGTTTGGCGTCTTCAGCAGCTCGTTTTCCGAACGCTGGATCAGGTCGCCAATGTAGTAGATGTTTTCTGCTTTCAGGCAGTTGGCCGAACGCACGGTCAGTTCCAGATCGTCCACTGGACGCAGCAGGATCGGATCGACCAGCGGTGCGCGCGATGGAGCTTCGGCAGCAGCTTCGGTGCCTTCCAGGGCAGCGAACACGTTCAGTTGATCGACCAGCACGCGGGCCGATTGACGGATCGCTTCTTCCGGCGAAATCACGCCGTTGGTTTCGATGTTGATGATCAGCTTGTCCAGGTCGGTACGCTGTTCAACGCGAGCGGACTCGACGAAGTACGATACGCGACGCACTGGCGAAAACGATGCATCGAGAATGATGCGACCGATGGTCTTGTTGGTGTCTTCCGACAGGCGACGGACGTTACCTGGAACATAGCCACGGCCTTTTTCGACCTTGATCTGCATGTCCAGCTTGCCGCCGGCGGTCAGATGGGCAATCACGTGGTCCGGGTTGATCAGTTCCACGTCGTGTGGCAGATCGATATCCGAAGCCAGAACGGCGCCTTCGCCTTCTTTCTTCAGGGTCAGGGTAACGGAGTCACGGTTGTGCACCTTGAAGACAACACCCTTCAGGTTCAGCAACAGGTCTACAACGTCTTCCTGTACGCCGTCGAGCGACGAGTACTCGTGCACGACGCCGGCGATCGTTACTTCGGTTGGCGCGTAGCCAACCATCGACGACAGCAGTACGCGACGCAGCGCATTACCCAACGTATGGCCATAGCCGCGTTCGAACGGCTCCATCACGACTTTCGCGTGGCCGGCGCCGAGCGCCTCTACATCGATAATACGTGGCTTCAACAAACTGTTTTGCATGTACATGTCCTTTTCAATACCCTCGGCGCGTTAGGCCGATAAGGCTGATGGCATCAGTGAAAACGCCCACTCGAGTGAGTGGGCGGGTTTTGGTACTACTTTGACGAGCTATTAACGCGAGTACAGCTCGACGATCAGCGATTCGTTGACGTCGTTAGCGATTTCGTTACGCTCTGGCAGGGACTTGAAGGTGCCTTCCATTTTTTTCGAGTCAACCGAAACCCAGGCTGGCATGCCGACTTGTTCAGCCAGCGACAGCGCTTCAACGATACGTACTTGCTTTTTCGATTTTTCACGAACAGCGATGACGTCGCCCACTTTCACAGCGTACGAAGCGATGTTCACTACTTGGCCGTTCACGGTGAACGCTTTGTGCGATACCAGCTGACGTGCTTCAGCGCGGGTCGAGCCGAAGCCCATGCGGTATGCAACGTTGTCCAGGCGGGTTTCCAGCAGCTTCAGCAGGGTTTCACCGGTGTTGCCTTTGCGGCGGTCGGCTTCTGCGAAGTAGCGACGGAACTGACGTTCCAGCACGCCGTACATACGTTTGACTTTTTGCTTTTCGCGCAGTTGGTTACCGTAGTCCGAGGTGCGGGCACCCGACTTGACACCGTGCTGGCCTGGCTTGACGTCCAGTTTGCACTTGCTGTCCAGCGAGCGACGTGCGCTCTTCAGGAACAGGTCAGTACCTTCACGGCGGGAGAGTTTTGCTTTTGGTCCGATATAACGTGCCACGATGCTTCCTTTGTTTTAAATAATGACGCCCCAGCCACGCAGCAAAAGGGCTGCCTGGTTAGGCGCTAGTCTGTGCCGCGAGGGGCCAGACGTGGCTAAAGTCTGCCAGCCTTGCGACATGACAGACGACAATAGCCGGGCAGTATAACCGTTTCCGGTCATCTGCTCCAGCGATTTTTGACAGCTAACTGCCAGGAACTCGCAAAACCGTAGCGAGCGGTTCGCTATCGTCTAGAGTAGCGGAAGCGTACGGAGGTACGCTGAGCAACGGAGAGGCGATAGCGGATCGCGCAGTAGGTTTTCCGGGATTCCTTAGATACGACGACGCTTTGGAGGACGGCAGCCGTTGTGTGGCACTGGGGTAACGTCCTGGATCTCGGTGATCTTGATGCCCAGGTTGTTCAGTGCGCGCACTGCGGACTCGCGACCAGGACCTGGGCCCTTGATACGCACTTCCAGGTTCTTCACGCCGCATTCCACTGCCACTTTACCAGCCGCTTCAGCCGCAACCTGCGCTGCGAACGGGGTCGATTTACGCGAACCCTTGAAGCCAGCGCCACCGGAGGTAGCCCACGACAGAGCATTGCCCTGACGGTCGGTAATGGTGATGATGGTGTTGTTGAAGGAAGCGTGAACGTGTGCGATACCTTCTGCAACGTTCTTCTTGACCTTCTTGCGCACGCGGGCTGCTGCTGCGCTGCTTTGTTGCTTAGCCATGTGATTTCCCTAGATTATTTCTTGAGCGATTGAGCGGCTTTGCGCGGGCCCTTGCGGGTACGTGCATTGGTGCGGGTACGCTGACCGCGGACCGGCAGGCCCTTACGGTGACGCATACCGCGGTAGCAACCCAGATCCATCAAACGCTTGATGTTCATGGACAGTTCGCGACGCAGATCGCCTTCGACGATGAATTTTGCTACTTCATCGCGCAGCTTTTCCAGTTCGCTGTCGTCCAGGTCTTTGACCTTTTTGTCGGTCGCAATACCCGTCGCGGCGCAGATGAACTTTGCGCGCGGGCGGCCAACACCGTAGATGGCCGTCAGGCCGATAACGGTGTGCTGATGATTTGGGATATTAACCCCTGCAATACGTGCCATTCGTTATTCCTCGATAAATAACGGTTATTAACCTTGACGCTGCTTGTGACGTGGTTCGACGCAGATTACGCGAACAACGCCCTTGCGCTTGATGATCTTGCAGTTGCGGCAGATCCGCTTAACTGAGGCGTTAACTTTCATTATGAACTCTCTTCTAAAAGGTCCGATTAAATTTACTTGGTCCGGAACACGATGCGGGCACGGGACAGGTCGTAAGGTGTCAGCTCTACCGTCACCTTGTCGCCAGGGAGGATGCGGATATAGTTCATCCGCATTTTACCCGAAATATGTCCGAGCACCACGTGTCCGTTTTCCAGTTTCACTCGAAATGTTGCATTCGGGAGATTCTCAAGAATCTCGCCTTGCATCTGTATGACGTCGTCTTTTGCCATTCGGTATGTTTACCGCGCTTATCGCGTCGGAATTCCGCCCTTGAAGTTTGCTTTGCGCAGCAGCGATTCATATTGCTGCGACATCACGTAGTTTTGTACTTGCGCCATGAAATCCATGGTAACAACCACAATAATCAACAGAGAAGTACCGCCAAAATAGAAAGGTACTTTCCACTCAGCGACCATGAATTCCGGCAGCAAGCACACCAAAGTGATGTAAATGGCGCCAGCCAGTGTCAGTCGTGTCAGGATCTTGTCGATGTAACGGGCAGTCTGCTCACCGGGACGAATCCCTGGCACAAAGGCCCCGCTCTTCTTCAAGTTATCTGCTGTTTCCTTGCTGTTGAAAACCAGCGCGGTGTAAAAGAAGCAGAAGAACACGATGGCCACCGCGTACAACAGTGCGTGGATGGGCTCGCCTGGCCCCATCGATGCAGCCAAATCTTTCAGGAACCGGACCACCGGGTTGGTGGTGTCAGCGCCTGTCGTGAACCAGCCCACGATCGTTGCCGGGAACAAGATAATCGACGAAGCGAAGATCGGTGGGATCACGCCGGCCATGTTCAACTTCAATGGCAGGTGCGACGTTTGTCCACCGTAAATCTTGTTACCCACCTGGCGTTTCGCATAGTTCACCAGAATCTTGCGTTGGCCACGTTCCACAAATACCACGAAGAACGTTACCGCCACTACCAGGATCATGATGATGATCGCCGAGAAAGCACCAATCGATCCGTTCGACACCGAGGAGCCCAAGCCACCCAGCGCGCCCGGCAAACCGGCTGCGATACCTGCGAAAATGATGATCGAGATGCCATTACCTAAGCCACGCTCGGTAATTTGCTCGCCCAACCACATCACGAACATGGTTCCGGTCAACAGCGTTACGACCGTTACGAAACGGAATGCGTAACCAGGATCGAGCACCAGACCTTGTTGCGACTCCAGAGCGACGGCAATGCCGAGGGCCTGGAACGTAGCCAGAACAACCGTGAAATAACGGGTGTACTGGGTGATCTTGCGACGGCCTGCTTCGCCTTCCTTCTTGAGCGCTTCCATCTGCGGCGAGACGATCGACACCAACTGCATGATGATCGAGGCCGAGATGTACGGCGTGATACCCAGCGCAAACACCGTAAAGCGCGCAAGAGCGCCACCACTGAACATGTTCAACATGCCCAGGATGCCGCCCTCTTGCGACTTGAACAGTGCGGCCAGCTGTACCGGATCAATCCCGGGGACCGGGATGTGAGCACCGATACGATATACCACCAATGCGCCAAGCAAGAACCAGAGCCGGCCCCAAGGGAACCCGGCTGCAGCGCTTTTTGCAAGTTGTGGATTAGTCGCCAATTTTCGCTCCGATCAAGCTGTTTAGCGGCAAGCTCAGGCTACCGAGCCGCCAGCTGCTTCGATGGCTGCTTTCGCGCCAGCGGTCACTTTCAGGCCTTTGAGGTTCACCGCTTTGGTGATCTCGCCGGACAGGATGACGCGCACGTCGCGTGCCAGCACGCTGAGAACGCCAGCTTGCTTCAGCACCAGGATGTCGACATCGCCAACAGCCAGGTTGTTCAGGTCGGACAAACGCACTTCAGCTTTGAAGGTGGCGTTGAGCGACTTGAAACCGCGCTTAGGCAGACGGCGTTGCAGAGGCATCTGACCGCCTTCGAAACCGACTTTGTGGAAGCCGCCCGAACGCGATTTTTGACCCTTGTGACCACGGCCCGAGGTTTTGCCCAGACCGGAGCCGATACCGCGGCCGACGCGACGCTTGTAGTGCTTGGCGCCGTCGGCTGGTTGAATGGTATTCAGTTCCATGATTTCTCCGTGTGTAAGCCTCGCGGCTTACCCAACTACTTTAACGAGGTACGAGACTTTATTGATCATGCCGCGCACGGATGGGGTGTCTTGCAGCTCGGAGACCGAGTTTACACGACGCAGGCCCAGGCCGCGTACGGTGGCACGGTGATCTTCACGCGTACCGATCAAGCCCTTGACCAGTTGTACTTTGACAGTTTTGTTAGTCATATCGTTCACCTTAGCCCAGGATCTCTTCAACCGACTTGCCGCGCTTGGCAGCGATATCGGAAGCAGTCGTCATTTTTGCCAGACCGTCGAGGGTCGCACGCACCAGATTGTAAGGGTTGCTCGAGCCGGTGGATTTCGCCACGACGTCGGTCACGCCCATTACTTCGAAGATAGCGCGCATGGCGCCACCAGCGATGACGCCGGTACCTGGTTTCGCCGGGATCATCATTACTTTCGATGCGCCATGACGACCGTGTACGGTGTGATGCAGGGTGCCGTTTTTCAACGGTACTTTGATCAGGTTGCGACGGGCTTCTTCCATTGCCTTCTGCACACCCACTGGTACTTCTTTCGACTTGCCTTTACCCATGCCGATGCGGCCATCGCCGTCACCAACCACGGTCAGCGCGGCGAAACCCATGATACGACCACCCTTGACCACTTTGGTCACGCGGTTGATCGCGATCATTTTTTCGCGCATGCCGTCATCCGGCTTGTCGCTTGCCATTTTTGCTTGCATTTTTGCCATGATCGCTCCTTAGAACTTCAGACCGGCTTCACGCGCGGCTTCAGCCAGCGCCTTCACACGGCCATGGAAACGGAAACCGGAACGGTCGAAGGCGACTTCGGTGATTCCTGCTTTCAGTGCTTTTTCTGCGACACGCTTGCCCACCAGTGCGGCAGCAGCGGCGTTACCGCCCTTGCCCGATTGGCCAGCCAGTTCAGCGCGTACTTCCGCTTCCAGGGTCGAGGCCGAAACCAATACTTTGGCTTCCGGGCTGATCAGGCTTGCGTAGATGTGCAGGTTAGTGCGGTGCACCGACAGGCGGTTCACTTTCTGCTGCGCAATCTTGATCCGGGTTTGACGTCCGCGACGCAGACGAGATTCTTTTTTATCCATCGTCAGCCCCTAATTACTTCTTCTTGGTTTCTTTAAGCTTAACCACTTCGTCCGAATAACGGACGCCCTTGCCTTTGTAAGGCTCAGGAGCGCGGTAAGCGCGAACTTCGGCAGCCACTTGGCCCACTTTTTGACGGTCGATGCCTTTGATGACGATCTCGGTCGGAGTGGCGGTAACAACCGTTACGCCTTCTGGCATGGCATGCACGACAGGGTGCGAGAAACCAAGCGACAGGTTCAGCTTGTCGCCCTGGGCTTGAGCTTTGTAGCCCACGCCGATCAGGTTCAGTTTTTTCTCGAAGCCTTTGGTGACGCCATTGACCATGTTGTTGACCAGTGCGCGCAGCGTACCGGACATGGCGTTGGCTTCACGGCTGTCGTTTGCTGGCTCAAAGCTCAGCGTGCCGTCGTTGTTTTGTACTTTTACCAGGCCGTTCAGGTTCTGGGTCAGGACGCCCAGGGGGCCCTTGACGGTGATCGCTTGTGCGGAGATGGCGACATCAGCGCCAGCTGGCACAGCGATTGGCATTTTAGCTACACGGGACATGTGTTACTCCTTAAGCGACGTAGCAAATAACTTCGCCGCCGACACCGGTAGCGCGTGCTTTGCGATCGGTCATGACGCCTTGCGGAGTCGACACGATGGCCACACCCAGACCGTTCATCACCGTTGGGATCTCGTCTTTGCCTTTGTAGACGCGCAGGCCCGGACGGGATACGCGCTCCAAGCGCTCGATGACGGGACGACCGACATAATATTTCAAACCGATTTTCAGTTCCGCTTTGCCACCATCTTCGGCAACTGCGAAATCTTCAATGTAACCCTCGTCCTTGAGGACGTTGGCAATCGCTACTTTGACTTTCGACGATGGCATGGCCACGGTCGTTTTTTGAACGCCTTGGGCGTTGCGAATGCGGGTCAGCATATCGGCGATA
Organism: Duganella sp. Leaf61; assembly: GCF_001421905.1. Classification (NCBI taxonomy): domain Bacteria; kingdom Pseudomonadati; phylum Pseudomonadota; class Betaproteobacteria; order Burkholderiales; family Oxalobacteraceae; genus Duganella; species Duganella sp. Leaf61. Next base: position 108,989 of record NZ_LMLM01000031.1, on the reverse strand, counting down.
GGATCGCTCATACTCATTGCATATTCTCCTATTACCAGCTAGCTTTAGTCATACCCGGAATTTCACCACGCATGGCGAATTCACGGAGCTTGATACGGCCCAGACCGAATTTACGGAAGGTGCCGCGTGGACGACCGGTGACGGCGCAGCGGTTACGCTGGCGGGTCGGAGCCGAGTTACGTGGCAGGGTCTGCAGTTTCAGACGCGCTTCGTAACGTTCTTCTTCCGATTTCGACTGGTCATCGATGATGGCCTTGAGCGAGGCGCGCTTGGCGGCGAATTTGTTCGCCAGTGCCACGCGTTTCGCTTCACGGTTAATCAGTGCGAGTTTTGCCATGATCTCTTAGTTCCTGAACGGGAATTTGAAGGCGGCGAGCAGAGCTTTCGCTTCGTCGTCGGTCTTAGCGGTGGTGGTGATCGAAATGTTCATACCACGCAGCGCATCGATCTTGTCGTACTCGATTTCCGGGAAGATGATCTGCTCTTTCACGCCGATGTTGTAGTTACCACGACCATCGAACGAACGGCCATTCACACCGCGGAAGTCACGCACGCGTGGCAGAGCCACGGTGATGAAACGATCCAGGAACTCGTACATGCGAGCGCCACGCAGGGTAACCATGGTACCGATCGGATAGCCTTCACGGATTTTGAAGCCCGCGATTGCTTTGCGCGACTTGGTGGTCACTGGCTTCTGGCCAGCGATCTTGGTCAGATCGCCAACAGCGTGCTCAAGGACTTTCTTGTCCGCGATTGCCTCACCAACACCCATGTTCAGGGTGATCTTGGTCAGACGGGGAACTTCCATCACCGACTTGTAACCGAATTTTTCGGTCAGGTCAGCGACGACTTTTTCTTTATAGAACTCTTGGAGACGTGCCATGATTTCTTAAGCCTTCACTACTTCGCCGGTCGATTTGAAGACGCGGACTTTTTTGCCGTCGACATCTTTGAAACCTACGCGGTCTGCCTTGCCACTAGCTGCATTGAACAATGCAACGTTGGACACGTGAATCGGCATAGTCTTGTCGACGATACCACCTTGTACGCCAGTCATCGGGTTCGGCTTGGTCGCTTTTTTAGCAACGTTGACGCCTTCAACCACTACGTGTTCTGCGTCTACGCGACGCGAAACGACACCGCGTTTGCCCTTGTCTTTACCGGCCAGAACGATGACTTCGTCGTTTTTACGAATCTTATCCATTGCTGACTCCTTACAGTACTTCAGGTGCCAGGGACACGATCTTCATGAACTTTTCAGTGCGCAGCTCGCGCGTCACTGGTCCGAAGATACGGGTACCGATCGGTTCCAGCTTGGCGTTCAACAGAACGGCGGCATTGCCGTCGAACTTCACCAGGGAACCGTCTTGGCGGCGAACACCTTTAGCGGTGCGCACAACCACGGCGTTATAAATTTCACCTTTTTTGACACGACCACGTGGCGCAGCAACCTTAACGGTTACTTTGATCACGTCGCCAATGCCAGCATAACGGCGCTTGGAGCCACCCAATACCTTGATGCACAAAACTTCTTTTGCACCGGTATTGTCGGCAACTTCGAGCCGGCTTTCAGTTTGAATCATAGTATTCTCTTTCCCAACTTAAGCCGAAGAATCCACACAATGCGGACCTGCGGTCAGTCTTGGTCCCGCCAATGCGCTCAAGCAGAGCTCATTGTTTGGGTGCTTGACCTTCGTACTGCTACTGACCGCACGGTTCAGCGTCTGTGGCCAGACACTTTGCGGCGTTACATGAACGAAGCCCGCAAGTATTACATACCTTTTGCGGGCTTGCAAGAACTAATTGAAAAGCGCCGCCGAAAACACAGTTCCGGCGGCGATGTCTCAATTAAACGATTTGCGCGGCTTGCACCACGCGAGTCACGGTCCATGCCTTCGTTTTGGAGATCGGACGACCTTCCACGATTTCCACCGTGTCACCGGCTTTCACCTGGTTGGTCTCGTCGTGCGCGTGATACTTGTTCGAGCGCACGATGATCTTGCCGTACAAAGGATGTTTCACGTGACGTTCGATCAGAACGGTAACGGTTTTGTCCATTTTGTCGGACACCACTTTACCGATCAGGGTGCGCTTGAGCGACTTTACTGGTTCGGTCATTTGGCTTCCTTGGTGTTCATTACCGTTTTTACGCGTGCGATATCGCGACGTACCTTCTTGAGCTGCGAAGTATTGCTCAGCTGCTGCGTAGCGATTTGCATACGCAGGCCGAACTGGGCCTTCAACAGGTCATTCAGCTCTTTTTGCAGAGCTGCCTGGTCTTTGCCGCGGAGTTCAGATGCTTTCATATTTCACTCCTGTTATTGGCCGACTTGACGGACCACGAAAGTGGTCGCCAGTGGCAGTTTGGCAGCGGCCAGGCGGAATGCTTCGCGCGCCAGTTCTTCTGCGACGCCGTCCATTTCGTACAGGACTTTGCCCGGACGGATTTCAGCGACGTAGTACTCTGGATTACCTTTACCGTTACCCATACGAACTTCAGCTGGCTTGTTCGAAATCGGCTTGTCCGGGAAAACGCGGATCCAGATACGACCGCCACGTTTGATGTGACGGGTCATGGCGCGACGAGCGGCTTCGATCTGGCGTGCCGTGATACGACCACGGGCAACTGCTTTCAGACCGAACTCACCGAACGACACCGAAGTGCCGGTGCCATGCGAAATGCCGGTGTTACGGCCTTTCTGCTCTTTACGATACTTTCTGCGTGCTGGTTGCAGCATGATTATTCTCCTGCTTTCTCAGCCGGCTTGGCAGCAGCACGACGGGCGCCTGCAGGACCAGCTGGACGTGGACGGCCCGATGGCTTGCCGTCGTCACGACGTGGGCCACGTGGCTTTTTCTCGTCAGGTGGGGTATCGATGACTGGTGCATCGCCGTTAGGCGCGCGGTCACCTTTGTATACCCAAACCTTGACACCGATGATGCCGTAGGTGGTCGAAGCTTCGCTGGTGCCGTAGTCGATGTCAGCGCGCAGGGTGTGCAGTGGCACACGGCCTTCGCGATACCATTCGGTACGGGCGATTTCGATGCCGTTCAGACGACCCGACGACATGATCTTGATGCCCAGGGCACCCAGACGCATGGCGTTTTGCATCGCGCGTTTCATGGCGCGACGGAACATGATGCGTTTTTCGAGCTGTTGCGAGATCGAATCGGCGATCAGTTGCGAATCGATTTCCGGCTTGCGGATTTCCTCGATATTGACGTGCACTGGCACGCCCATGATCTTGGTCAGCGCCGACTTCAGCACTTCGATGTCTTCGCCTTTTTTACCGATGACCACGCCCGGACGCGAGCTGTAGATCGTGAAGCGCGCGTTCTTGGCTGGACGCTCGATAACGATGCGACCGACCGAAGCGTTCTTCAGTTTGGTTTTCAGGTAAGCGCGTGCTTTCAAGTCTTCGTTCAGCATGGCAGCGAAATTGCCGTTGCCTGCATACCAGCGCGAAGCCCAGTTACGGGTGACCGCCAGGCGGAAACCGGTTGGATGAATTTTCTGACCCATCGTAGCTCCTTAGTTACCGACGGTCACATAAATGTGACACGATTGTTTCGAGATACGATCGCCACGACCTTTAGCGCGTGCAGTGAAGCGCTTGAGGATCGGGCCCTTTTCAACGTAGATCGTTTTCACGAACAACTCGTCGATATCGGCACCATCGTTGTGCTCGGCGTTGGCGATAGCCGACTCGAGTACTTTCTTGATGATGGTGGCGCCTTTTTTCGGGCTGAATTGCAGAATGTTGAGTGCTGCGTCAACTTTCTTGCCACGAATCAGGTCAGCAACCAGACGGCCCTTTTGGTCCGACAGTCGCACGCCTTTGAGGATAGCTTTGGTTTCCATTATTTCTTCGCCTTCTTGTCAGCGGCATGGCCCTTGAACGTGCGGGTCAGCGCGAATTCGCCGAGCTTGTGACCTACCATGTTCTCGGAGACGTACACAGGCACGTGCAGCTTGCCGTTGTGAACAGCGATCGTCAGGCCGATGAAGTCAGGCATGATGGTCGAACGACGGGACCAGGTTTTGATTGGCTTTTTGTCTTTGATCGCTTGCGCGGCTTCGACTTTTTTCACCAGGTGGGCGTCACAGAACGGCCCTTTTTTCAATGAACGAGTCATGATTTATCCTTATTTCTTGCCGCGGCGCGAGACGATCATGGAAGACGTGCGCTTGTTGCTGCGAGTCTTCTTACCCTTGGTCTGCTGGCCCCATGGCGACACTGGGTGACGACCGGCTGCAGTTTTACCTTCACCACCACCGTGCGGGTGATCGACCGGGTTCATGACCACACCGCGAACGGTAGGACGAATACCGCGCCAACGCATGGCACCGGCTTTACCGATCTTGCGCAGGCTGTGTTCGGCATTGCCGACTTCGCCTACGGTCGCGCGGCACTCGATGTGCACGCGGCGCACTTCACCCGAACGCAGGCGAACCTGGGCGTAGGTGCCGTCACGGGCCATCAGAACAACGCCGGCGCCGGCCGTACGGGCCATTTGGGCACCCTTACCTGGCAGCATTTCGACGCAGTTCATCACGGTACCGACCGGGATGTTGCGAATTGGCAGGCAGTTACCGGCCTTGATCGGGGCTTCCGAACCGCTCATCACGGTATCGCCTACGGACATGCCTTTGGTGGCGATGATGTAAGCGCGGGCGCCGTCGGCGTAGCACAGCAGTGCGATGTGCGCGGTACGGTTTGGATCGTATTCGATACGTTCCACTTTCGCCGGGATGCCATCTTTGCTGTTACGCTTGAAGTCGATCAGACGGTAGTGCTGCTTGTGACCACCACCGATGTGACGGGTGGTGATGTGGCCGTTGTTGTTACGACCAGCAGTTTTCGATTTTTTCTCAACCAGGGCTGCCAGCGGACGACCTTTGTACAGGTCGCTGTTGACAACTTTCACCATGCCGCGACGGCCTGGGGAGGTTGGCTTCATCTTAACGAGTGCCATTATTTAGCCTCCTCGGTGAAATTGATTTCCTGGCCAGGCTTCAGGCACACGAAAGCACGCTTGGTGTGGTTGCGACGGCCAGTGTGGGCGCCCGAGCGCTTCTGCTTACCTTCGCGGTTCACGGTCTGCACCGATTCCACTTGCACTTTGAACAGCAGTTCAACGGCAGCCTTGATTTCTGGCTTGGTTGCGTCGGTGGTGACGCGGAACACGATCTGCTCGTTCTTTTCCGCGACCATGGTGGCCTTCTCGGAAATCACTGGAGCAACCAGCACCTTCATCAGGCGCTCTTCGCTAAATTTCAATGCGCTCATGCCAGCATCTCCTCAATCTTGGCCAATGCAGCTTTGGTGACCACGATCTTCTTGTAGAACACCAGGGACATCGGATCTGCGTGACGTGGTTCAACAACCAGTACGTTAGGCAGGTTACGCGATGCCAGTTCCAGGTTTTCGTTGGCGACGTCGGTGATGATCAGCACGGACTCCAGGCCCATACCGTTCAGCTTTTGCGACAGCAGCTTGGTTTTTGGAGCTTCGATAGCGAAGTCTTCAACAACAACCAGGCGCTCTTCACGAGCCAGCTGGGACAGGATCGAGCAGATACCTGCGCGATACATCTTCTTGTTCACTTTGTGGGTGAAGTTCTCGTCAGGCGAGTTCGGGAAGATGCGACCACCGCCGCGCCACAGTGGCGACGACGACATACCAGCACGAGCACGGCCGGTACCTTTTTGGCGCCATGGCTTCTTGGTCGTGTGGTGGACTTCTTCACGATCTTTTTGTTTACGGTTGCCGCTGCGAGCATTGGCTTGGTAAGCAACGACGATCTGGTGGATCAGGGCTTCGTTGTAGTCGCGACCGAATACGGAATCGGCGGCAGCAACATTAGAGGCGGCTTGACCTTGAGCATTCAAGAGCTTGAGTTCCATCGTTTAAGCTCCCTTCTTTGCTTTAACTTTGACAGCAGGCGATACCACTACCTGGCCGTTTTTGGCGCCAGGAATCGCACCTTTGACCAGCAGCAGCTGACGGTCGGCGTCGATACGAGCGATTTCGAGGTTCTGCACGGTGCAGGTAACGTCACCCATGTGACCGGTCATGCGCTTACCAGGGAATACACGACCTGGATCCTGCGCCATACCGATCGAGCCTGGTACGTTGTGCGAACGCGAGTTACCGTGGGTAGCGCGGCCCGAAGCGAAGTTGTGACGCTTGATGGTACCGGCGTAGCCTTTACCAATCGAAACACCTTGAACGTCGATTTTTTGACCGACTTCGAACAGGGAAGCAGCGATAACTTCGCCAGCTTTCAGTTCTGCAGCTTTGGCTGCGTCGATGCGGAACTCTTTCAGCAGAGTACCAGCTTCAACACCGGCTTTAGCGTGGTGACCAGCAACAGCTTTCGTTACGCGGGAAGCGCGACGTTGACCGAATGCGACCTGAACTGCGGTGTAACCATCAGTTTCAGGAGTTTTGATTTGTGCAACACGGTTGTTCGATACGTCAACAACGGTGACTGGGATCGAATCCCCGTCATCGGTGAAGATGCGCATCATACCAACCTTGCGACCGAGGAGGCCAAGGCTCATTTTTTCTCCAATTCCCACCTACGATTGGGCGGGGATATGTTGAACTACAAAATAAGTACGGATCAATAAAAAGATGAATCCATACCGAAGCCGGCTAGTGTAGCGTGAAAAGACCCTTGACGCAACAACTTAGTACGAGGTATGTCAGGTTTTTGCGGCGTTGTTGTTGCGGGTTCGTTGCATGTTGGAAAAGCTGTGGCGCGAATGCGCATTTTTGGCCGCAAAGCGTGGCGCCATGCGGGTTTGGCGGCGGTCCCTGCGTGCGCGCAAACGGCGCGGGGAACAGCGGCCTAGCATCGATCAGGCAGGCGTCCGTCTGCCTCGCCCATCCTTCCACCCACCGGAGCTCCCATGAAAACCGTGCTACCCGCAGTGCTGCTGGCCCTGGCCGCACTGACCACCACCCTCGCCGCGCCGTCGGCCCAGGCCGGCGCCGACGGTGCCTCGCGCATCGAGAATGTCACCCTCGGCGTGATCGACCTCACGCCCGGCGACGGCAGTGGCGCCAGCTATACGCTCAACTATGGCGACAGCCGCCTGCTGACTTATTCCAACACGCTCAACAACGGCGGCAGTTACACCCAGCTGTCGGTGTACCCGGCGCCGTTCTCTGCCGGCCAGGCCGTGCTGCCTGCCAGCGCCGGTCCGGGCACCGCCGTGGCTGGCACCACCGGCGCCGTGGGCAATGTCGCTGCCAACGCAGCGGCCGACATGTCGCTGGGGGTGGGCAACTACGTGGGCGCCGAAGGCTACCAGCAAGTGGGGCTGACGCTGGCGCCGCACACCTTGCTCACGGTCGGCGGCGATTTATTGACGCAGGCGCGCCGCACCATGGCGGCCGGCGAGAACTACGCGGTATTCAGCTGGGCCTCGATCGACATCACCGACGCCGAGGGTACGACGTCCACTACGCTCAACCGCGAAAGCGCGTTGCGCTGGGATGCCCCCTACTCCACCGAGGCCGCGCGCCAGGAGCGCTTCCTGCTGGCATTCGCCAACCCTGGCGACTACGACCTGTTCCTGACCTTGAGCTTCCTCGCCTACACGGACATCACGGTCAACCCGGTCGATGCGCTTGGCGGCGGCGTGGCGCCGGTGCCGGAACCGCACACCTGGGCCATGCTGCTGGCTGGCCTGCTGCTGACCGGCACCCTCGCCCGCCGACGCCGCCAGCGTCCGTTCTAAGAACCCATCCCGGTAGGGAGGAGGCAGCGGATTGCGATGCCTCGGTAGCGGGGGCAAGGCCCGAGGAAGAAGCATGGCGGGCCATGCGATGACGAGCAACGCTGGCCCCGCTGCCGAGGCGCGCAAGCAGCGCCTCATTCCCTGCCGGGATAGGTTCTAAGCCTCGGGGACGTGAATGCTGGCCTTGATATGCTTGAGGTGGGCGATGATGGTGAAGGTCATCACCACCAGCAGCGACCACGAGCTCCATTTGCTGACGTGGACGGCGCTCCAGGCGCCGAGCTGGTTGGGGTAGCGCCATACGCCCCAGAACGTGCTGATGTTTTCTGCCAGCCAGATGAACAGGCCGATCAGCACGAACGACAGCAGCAAGGGCATGCGGCGGTCGCGGTCGAGCGGGCGATATACCACCATGGTGCGGGCATACAGGCCCAGTGCGGCGGCAGCCAGGTACCAGCGGTAGTCGCCGATGTAGTGGTGGGTAAAGAAGTTGGCGTAGATGAGGAGCGCGATCAGCACCGCCATCCAGTACGGCGGGTGGTGACGGATGCGCAGATCGAACAGGCGCCAGGCCTGGATGATGTAGCTGCCCACGGCCGCATACATAAAGCCCGAGAACAGCGGCACGCCCCACAGCTTGGTGTAAGCGAAATCGGGATAGCTCCACGAAGCAATCGCCCCGGATACCTTGAACACCTCGAGTGCAAAACCCACCAGGTGGAACAGGCACACGGCCTTCAGTTCATCCCATGTCTCCAGCTTGCTCCACACCATGCCGGCCTGGATCGCCAGCGCGGCAACGAGCAGCACGTCGTAGCGCGCCACGCCAAACAGACCGGCGCGCGGGGTCAAAAACACGGCGCTGAAGAACAGTCCCACGAACAGGCAGGCACGGGCGTTCTTGATGCCGAAATACAGGAACTCGAGCAGGAAGCGCTGCTTGCCAAGCAAGCCGCTGCGCGGGGCGCCATCGAGCAAATGGGTGTCGAACGTGTTGATGGTATTGAGCATGCGACAACTCTAGCGCCCGCCCCTTGAGATGTAAAGCGCAAAAAAAGACCAGGCATCGAGCCTGGTCTTTTGGTCGTCGCCCGGTATTGCTATCGGGCGGCATGATCAGCTGGCGCCGATCAGAAGAACTTGTAGCTTGCGCTCACGCCAATACGACGGAACTGGAACGACTCGGCATAACCACGACGCCACTGGATTGGCGCAGCCTGGTCGAACAGGTTGTCGATGTACAGGCTGACCTTGGTATTTTTGATACCGGTGTATGCCAGGTTGTAATCGACCGTGGTGTTGCTGCCCACATGGCCGCAGGTTGCCAGGTTGGCAGCCGAAACGTTGTTGGTGGCGCAGTAGTTCATCGAGTCGAGGCTGTTGTTGCTGAAACCACTTGCGTAGTTCAGGGTCAGGCCGTTGTCGAAGTTACCCGATTTCAGATAGCCACGCAGTTTGGTTTTCAGGCGCGAGCCCATGTCGTACGTACCGGCCATGTTGACGTCGTAGGCATTGTCCGCAACGCTGAACTGCTGGTAACGATCGAGGTAGGTACCTTCCAGTTTCAGACGGACCAGGCCAAGTGCCGTGTTGAAGCGACCCGATGCGTCGAAGTCGAGGCCCGAAGCACGGGTCTTGCCGCTGTTGACGTATGGGTTGTACAACAGGCCGATTGCGCCAACGCCGCCGAAGTTCAGGGTGTTGCTTGGCACGTACTTGTTCACCAGTGCCAGGAATTGTGCATCCGAGGCAGAGTTGTCAACACGAACCAGCTGACCTGCTGGCAGGTTGGCTTCGCCGCGCAGGATGTCGGACGTGGTGCGGGTGCCGATTTCATCTTTACGCTCGATGTGGAAGTAATCCACAGCCAGGGTCCAGTTTTTGATCGGCTCGAACACGAAGCCGGCGGTCAGCGAACGCGAGGTTTCTGGTTTCAGGTCCTTGTTGGCAGACACGAAAGTCGGGATACCTGCCAGGCAGTCGGCGTTCTGCAGCACGTTACCTTGGGTTTTGTCAGCTGGGGTCACGCCGGCGGCGTTCTGAATCAGCTTGTTCAGTGCGCTGGCGGTAGCGCAGCGGCGTGGGTCGCTGATGCTGTTGGCGAACGAGCTACGGCCCAGGCCGTTACCGGTTTCAACGATGTTCGGTGCACGGAAGCCGCCAGCAGCGGTAGCGCGCAGCAACAGGCTGTCGGTAGCGTTGTAACGCAGGCCCAGTTTTGGCGAATAGTGCACGTCGCTGTTGGTCGACTTGTCGGCGCGTACCGCTGCGCTCAGTTCAACACGCTTGATCACTGGAATGGTCGCTTCCGCGAACAGTGCGTAGTGATCCATCTTGTCCTTGACTTGCAGACCGGCGATGCCGATCAGCTCACCACGCAGCACATTGTCCGAGCTGGACATTTCATATTTTTCCTGGCGAATGTCGGTACCGAACGCAACGTTCAGAGGACCGGCCGGCAGTTGCGCCACTTCGCCCGATACGACAGCATTGGCAAAGCCGATTTTCGATTCGCCGATGGTGGTACGGACCGGGAACATCGAGTCCAGCAGCGCATAGCTGTTAGGGCTGCTGGTGCTGTTGAACTTGTAGGTACCGTTGACGATGGCGGCAGTGTAACCGGCGGCGCTGGCAGCACGGGTCGCCTTGGTAGCGTCCGAGGTCATGTAGCCAACCGACGATTTCCAATCAAAGCCTTTGACTTCGCCCGTCAGGCTCAGCATGACGCGCGACTGTTTCGATTCGGTGCGGTTGAAGTTGAAACCATCGCCAGTGTCCATGAAGCGGGCACGGAATTCGACCGGGGCGCCGGTGGTATTGGCCGGGTTGTTGGCTGGCAGCTTCGGATAGAAGAACGGACCAACCATTTTGCCTTCCAGCGCGTTGTACCAGGTGCTCGACGCGGTGGTCGGCTGCACGGCAAACGGTGCAACGATGTAATCGTTGCTGGCACTGGCGTGGGTGATCTCGAAGTTGGCGTCGATATCCTTGCCGATACGGAAGTGCGTATTGCTGGCCACTGCGTAACGCTTGGCGTCGGTGGTCAGGCCGGTATCGTTGAGGATATCGTATTTGCACAAGCCGTCGCGCGGGTCGATGCTGGTTGCAGGGCAACCTGGCGCTGGTTTGTAGTTGTTGGCGTTGACGTAGTAGTTACCGGTAGGCGAATAAACACTCGGGGCGTCCCAAGTCGAACGGGCCGGGGTCTGGCGATGCCATTCCGGGTAGTGACTGCGCAGGTCGCCAACCGAATAGCCGTCGCTCTTGTACGCTTCGTACGTCAGGTAGGTATTGAAACCGTTCTTGTCGATGTCGCCCCAGCCGATGATGCCAGAGATGTTGCGGTTGCGCTGATCCTTGAAGCCGTCGGTTTCCTTGTAGTTACCGGTCAGCTTGGCGCCTTCGAAGTCCTTGAACAGGATGATGTTGACCACGCCGGCGATGGCGTCGGAACCGTAGATGGCCGATGCGCCATCTTTCAGGATCTCGATACGCTCGATTGCTGCCGCTGGAATCGCATCCAGGTTGGTGAAGTTTTGTTGTGCACCATCGGCCAGGCCGTACTGCGCAATGCGCTGGCCATTGACCAGAATCAGGGTTGCGACCTTGCCCAAACCGCGCATGTCCACGCCCGACGAACCGGTAGCGAAGCTACCCGAGCTGCTCGATGCCGAGCTGATGTCGGTACCAATGGCGGACGACGAACGCAGGATATCCAGTGCAGTGGTCTGGCCAGTACGCTCGATGTCGTCACGGTTCAGGATCTGGATCGAGCCGGCGGCTTCTTGTTCGGTGCGCTTGATGCTACTACCGGTGATTTCGATGCGTTGCAGCTTGGGTTCGGTGGCTGCTGCTTCTTGGGCTGCAGCGTGCTGCGAAAATGCCAAGCCCAGCGCCATCGCAATGGCACTTTTTTTCATGGTGTGTTTCAAAACTACTCCCGAGAAATTAATGGATTCCATGCGCTTCTGAGTACCATCGACCGGGTAAGGTGATCAGCACTTTCGACGTCTAAGGAAGAATCTCTCACAATATTGATGGGCGGGAAAAGGCCCAGTGCAGTTTTTGCACGGCATTTGTCGAAAAACCCCGCATTTTGTTGTTTTTCTGTTCGAAAATGATTGTCTATTGAATAGCAACAAAATATTCCACTCAAGAACATTAAAAGAAAAGCTTTTTATATTAGCAACCCCATGCCGATACGGCTGTTCTCGGAGTACGTGCGTCTAGCGCTTCATGCGGTTGAGCAAGTGCGCGCGCAGCATGCGGGCGCCCATGGCGTCGATCGGCGCCAGCACATGGCGCGCTGCCTCGGGGATGTGGGCGGCCTCGGTGCCGTCGCTCTCGAACACGTAGTGGCGGAACAGCTCCTGCCACGCCAGCCGCTGCGCGGGCGGCAGGTCGCGCATGGTCAGCAGCGCGTGCAGCAGCGTGGTTGCAGGCGTATCCATGTACGCAGGCGACTGCCGCCACCAGTAGTTGACCAGCACATTGAAGCTGTCCTGCGCCTCGATATGGTGCCACCACATGCTGGGAATGAAGATGGCGTCGCCGGCGGCCAGCTCGGCCTGCTGCGCATGCGCCCACGCGGTGGCGAAACGCGGATAACGCACCAGGTCCGGCGCGGCGAAATCGACCAGGCTCACGGCCTGCCCGGCCGGTGTCAGGTCGAGCGGACCGATGTACAGGTTGGCCAGCTGGTCGGGCGGGAACAGCGTAAAGCGGCGGCGCCCGGCCGCCACGCACGCCAGGTTGTCGGGCAAATCGTAGTGGGCGGGTATGCGGGTACGGTTGCCCACCCAGATGCTGGCCAGCGCATCGCGCCCACCGAGCTTGACATCGTTTTCAGCCGTAAAGCCAGGCAGACAGGCGTCGATCGTGGTCGAGCCCACGTACAACGTGGGCGGGCGCGGGTCGTCCTGGTGCGCGCGCAAGGCGTCAAGCACGGCGTCGAAGCGCACCTGCTGCATGCTGAAATTAAAGCCGGACAGGTCGTCGTTGTAAAAAATCCGCCCGTCGATCTCGGGTGCACCGTGCATCGCCATCACGGTGGCGTCGCGGTAAAAGCCGCGCAGGTAGGCATCGGCCGCCTGGCTGGACGTTTTGGCGGCGCGTACCATCGGCCAGTGCGATACCAGTCCGCGCAGCACTACCGGTTCGGTGGCGGCCAGGATCTCATCGGGCAGCGGCGCGCCGGCGGTCCAGGCGATCTCGGCGATCGGCTGTGCGGCCGTCGGCATCACGGCGTCAGCGGGGGACGGCATGCCGACGGTTCTCGCGTTCGATCAGGGCACGGAAGTTCGACAGCGACGCCACCACCATGTAGATCGGCAGCAGGTAGCCGGCGCGGTGCAGGCGGTCCAGCGCCGCCGCGTCCAGCGCTGCCAGCGCTTCCTCGTTGATGGTGTACAAGCCTTCCAGCCGGCGCTCGCTGCCGTCAGCCAGTTCGATCTCGAACACGAATGCCTCGAGCAGCGCGTGCTCGCGCAGCGCGGCAATCAGGCCGGTCATTTCCAGCATGCCCTCGTGCAGTGCGAACAACATCGAATTGACTTGCTCGAGATACGGCGTGGGACTGCCCTCCTCCAGGAATACGGCTTCGCCTTCGTCGGGACCGCAGCGCAGGCGCGCGTTGTCCTCGTCCACGTGGACGGTCAGTTCCTGGCCCGACACGCCGATCAGGAACGGCTGGCGGCGCACGGCCAGCGGCACGTAGTCGGCATCCCAGCCGTCATTGCTCAGGAAAAGGTTGTCGCCGGCAGCCAGGCCGAACAGGGCCAGCGCTTCGAAACCGTCGCCGGCCGTGGGCCGGAACACGATCGGATAATGCGCCTGCGCCTGGCGGAACTCGGCCGCGACGATCGGTGCGGCCATCTGGTTGTCGCCGAATTCGGCGCCGGGGCCGGTGCGCACCCGCAGGTGCTGGTGGGTGATGTTATTGAGTAAGACTGGCTTGGCCATGGTTGCTCTTTGATTGCGTTGACTGAACAAGAAAGGGGCGGCACTTGTCAGCGCCGCCCCCGGGTCACACCTCGGTGTTACCGATCAGAACTTGTAGCGCGCGCCCAGCATATACCGTGGGCCGGCTTGCGTCACGTTCAACGTCGCCATGCTGGTACGGCCGTGCTGACGCTGGGTCTCGTCGGTCAGGTTGATCGCCTCGACCTGGAAGCTCAGGTTCTTGTTGTAGTTGTAGCCGATGCTCACGTCGGTCTGACCATAGCTGTCAGTGTACACCGGCGCCGCCTTGCCCGAACCGTCCACGGTGGCGGCCAGGAACTCGCCGCGCCAGTTATAGGCCAGGCGCACCGACCACTTCTCGTTCTCGAAGATGCCGACCACGTTGGCCGAATTGCTCAGCCCCAGGATTGCGAACTGGTCGCTCACGTTGGCGTTGTCGTACTTGAGTGGCGAACGCACGTAGGTGTAGTTCGCCTGCACGCCAAAGCCGGTACGGCCGAACATGTGCTGGACGTTTGCTTCGGCGCCGCTGACACGCGCCGACTTCTGGTTGGCGTAGCTGGTGGTAAGGAAGTTCGCCAGCGGGTCGCCTGGCAGGCCGGTAATGCGCCCCTTCAGGTTGCCGTCGGGGTTGACACCGGTGCGCACCACGCCAGGCTGGCCGTCGTACGTGCTCAGGATGTAGTTGCGAATACAGTTGGTGTCTGCCACCGTGCAGCCACCGGTGGCCAGCGCCGCCTTGTAGTAGGCGCCACCGACCGGGGTGTGCAGGTCATACAGCGAGCCCGGAGTCACGATGGTACCGGCATAGTTATCCATTTCCTTGCGGAACAGGGCCAGCGAGAACACGCTCTGCTTGTCGTAGTACCACTCGTAGGACAAGTCGAGATTCTTCGATTTCACCGGTTTCAGCGCCGGGTTACCGACCGATGCGGTGCCGTTGTAGGTGCTGGCGATCGTACCCAGGCTCAGGCCGCCCTGCAGCTGGTCGTAGCGGGCACGGCCGATGGTGGCGCCGGCGCTGGCGCGCAGCTTCATGTCGGCACGCAGATCGACGTCGAAGTTCAGGCTCGGCAACACGTTGTTATACGACGACGAGGTATTGGCCGTTTCCGCCGGTGCCAAGGTGATCGGCAACTCGTTCTGCGACTCCCACACCATGGCTGTGCCGGGCTGGAACTGGGCCGCCGACATCACCTTGGTTTTCTCGAAGCGCACGCCAGCGGACGTGTGCATCGGCATGGCGGTATCCCAGTCGGTACCGAACGACGCATAGACCGAGCTGGTTTTTTCGACCAGCAGGCGGTCGGTATCGGCACTGGCGAAGTTCGGCAGGTAACCGGCCTGGTTGCCGGTGGCATTCGCCGTCAAGGCGCGTACGGTGGCGAAGTCGAACGTGTACAGCGTGCCGAACAGGTTAGGCGAACCGCCGATCTTGCTGAAGTAGTCGCCCAGCGGGTTGGCCTGGTAAGCGCTGGCCGGGTAGTCGGACGCCTTGCTGGCGCCGCTCCAGGTGTTGTTCTGCACGTTCGAGTACGTCGAGCGGTTGGACGACTTGCTGTAGCCGCCGCCGAACTTGACGGTCGAAGCCTCGAGCACCTGCCAGTCACCGCCAACTTGCACCTGGTCTACCTTGGCCTTCTGGTAGCTGTTGTGGAACCACGAACCGGTACCCTGGATCGGTTGCGCGGCCAGGTTGGCCGCTGGCATGGAGACGATCGGCAGCTTGTTGGTGAAATCAACCTTGGTGTCGCCACGGCTGAAGCTGGCGTTGGACAGGTTGTTCTCGGTACCCCACGGGCTGTCGGCGCCCGATTCGGCGGTCGAGTGGTGGACGTCGAAATTGAGCTTGAGGGCGTTACTGGCTTTCCATACGGTATTGAAACCGATCGACTCGTTCTTGGTCTTGGTGGCGTAGTCGCCGCCAACGATCGATATGTCCTGCGGATCCTTGTAGGTTTCCGAGTACGTCAGCGGCGACTGCACGTGACCACCCGGCCAGGTGCTGGTCGAGGTTGGCGTCTGCGCGAACCATACGCTCAGCTCGTTACGCTTGGTCTGCACCTTGTTTTCCGAATAGGTCAGATCCAGCGTGGTAGTAAGGTCCTTGACCGGGCGGAACTGCAAGGCCAGTTGGCCGTTGGTGCGTTGGCGCTGGATGCCGTTGACGCCATAGCCGAAGTTTTGCGGGATCGAATACACATCGGTCGGACCCGGGCGGTTGGTGATGTTTTGCGAACCGGGCTGTCCTGGCTGCGGCAAGGTGGCGCCATCGGGAGTGGTCGCCGAACCCAGGAACGGTCCCTGGTAGCCGTTGGCCAGGCCGGCGCGGTTGAAGCCCGAATTACGCTCCTGGTAGCTGGCGCTCACGGCCACGCCGAAGCGGCCGTCTTCGCTGGTGTTGGTGTAGATGCCCGACACTTCCGGCGTCACACTATCGCCCTTGAGCAGGCCCGGCAGGTGCTTGTTGGACGTGTCGTGCACAGCCTTCACGCCGATGCTCGAATGCATGCCCGGGTTGTCGAACGGACGCGCGGTCATCACGTTGATGGTGGCGCCAATGCCGCCGGTCGGGTTGTCGGCACGGCCGGACTTGTACACCTGCAACTGCGAAATCGCTTCCGAGGCCAGGTTGGAAAAGTCGAACGAGCGGCCGCCCAGGTCACCGAGGTCGGTGGTCGGCATCTGGCGGCCGTTGAGCAGCACCAGGTTAAAGTCCGGGCCCAGGCCACGCACGGTGACCTTCTGCCCTTCGCCATTGCTGCGGTCGATCGACACGCCGCTGATGCGCTGCAGCGATTCGGCCAGATTGGTATCGGGGAATTTACCGATGTCGTCAGCGACGATGCCGTCAACGATGCCGTCGCTGTTGCGCTTCATGTTCATAGTGGACTGCATGCTGGCGCGGATGCCGGTAACGACCACTTTCGGGCCATCGACGTCGCCTGGTACCGGAGCGGCGACCTGCTGTGCATGAGCTGGCACGAAGCTGGCGCACGCTCCGGCAACCGCCAAGGCGATCAGACGGCGTTGCTTCGGCAGCGGTTTCGGCAGAAGCTTTGAAAACGTTTTCAGATTTTGTTGCATTTTGTCTCCGTTGTTTGTCAGTTTATTTTTTACGACTTATTTTCGGGTAAAACAGGCGGGGCGGTTGTAGCCCCGGGGGGCGCGTTACGGCACGGTCTGCCAAAGTGGCATGCTTGGCGTGTAGATAGCGCTATCAAGAATAGGAGGAAAATAATTTTTAGTCAATTCAAGTCGCACATTGTGCGAAGCAATCTCGACAATGAGGTAAACGCGCAACAGTTACTTCAGGTATGGACGAAAAAAAACCGGACGCTGCCGTCCGGTCTCTTCTTAGCTGGCAGCGCTGTGCGCCGCCCGGCTGGAATACAATTATTGCAGTTTGATTTCGACGTCAACACCAGCTGGCAGGTCCAGCTTCATCAGTGCGTCAACGGTTTTGTCGGTTGGGTCGACGATGTCCATCAGGCGCTGGTGGGTACGGATCTCGAACTGGTCACGCGAGGTTTTGTTGACGTGCGGGGAACGCAGTACGTCAAAACGCTGGATGCGGGTTGGCAGTGGGACTGGGCCTTTGACCACGGCGCCGGTACGCTTGGCGGTGTCAACGATTTCCAGTGCGGACTGGTCGATCAGCTTGTAGTCGAAAGCTTTCAGGCGAATACGGATTTTCTGGTTTGGTGCGGACATGATATTTCCTTGAAAAGAACGAACTGGCGACTATGTAGTGCCAGCAAATTTAAAAAGAACGAGGTTCTGCAATGAAGCCCGACATGGTATCACACCTTGCCGGGCTTCATTTATTCAGCGCTTAAAAATTAAGCGATGATTTTTGCAACAACGCCGGCGCCGACGGTACGACCGCCTTCACGGATAGCGAAACGCAGACCTTCTTCCATCGCGATCGGGTTGATCAGCTTGACGGTGATCGACACGTTGTCGCCTGGCATAACCATTTCTTTGTCCGCTGGCAGTNGCGAAACGCAGACCTTCTTCCATCGCGATCGGGTTGATCAGCTTGACGGTGATCGACACGTTGTCGCCTGGCATAACCATTTCTTTGTCCGCTGGCAGTTCGATCGAACCGGTCACGTCAGTCGTACGGAAGTAGAACTGTGGACGATAGTTGTTGAAGAACGGGGTGTGACGGCCGCCTTCATCTTTCGACAGAACGTAGATCTCGCCGGTGAAGTGGTTGTGCGGCTTGATCGACGCTGGCTTGGCCAGAACCTGACCACGTTGCACGTCTTCACGCTTGGTGCCGCGCAGCAGCAGACCAACGTTATCGCCAGCTTGACCTTGGTCCAGCAGCTTGCGGAACATTTCCACGCCGGTGCAAGTGGTTTTGACGGTGTCGATRATGCCGACGATTTCGATCTCTTCGCCGACCTTGATCACGCCGCGCTCGATACGACCGGTCACAACGGTACCGCGACCCGAGATCGAGAACACGTCTTCCACTGGCATCAGGAAGGCGCCATCGACTGCGCGCTCTGGCGTAGGGATGTAGCTGTCCAGTGCATCKGCCAGACGCATGATGGCGTCAACGCCCATCTCGCCTTCTTTGCCTTCCAGCGCCATACGTGCCGAACCTTTGATGATTGGYACGTCGTCGCCTGGGAACTCGTATTTCGACAGCAACTCACGMACTTCCATTTCRACCAGTTCCAGCAGTTCTGCGTCGTCGACCAGGTCGCACTTGTTCAGGAACACGATGATGTATGGAACGCCAACTTGACGGGCCAGCAGGATGTGCTCGCGACACCGGCGTGGGCCACGACGCCGGTCAATTCACCTTCAAGGCCGGCGATGCGCTGTACGGCGCTTTCGANAGTTCCAGCAGTTCTGCGTCGTCGACCAGGTCGCACTTGTTCAGGAACACGATGATGTATGGAACGCCAACTTGACGGGCCAGCAGGATGTGCTCGCGAGTCTGTGGCATTGGGCCGTCAGCTGCGGAGCAAACCAGGATCGCGCCGTCCATCTGCGCTGCACCGGTAATCATGTTTTTGATGTAGTCGGCGTGGCCTGGGCAGTCAACGTGGGCGTAGTGACGGCCGGCGGTTTCGTACTCGACGTGAGCGGTGTTGATGGTAATGCCGCGTGCTTTTTCTTCTGGTGCAGCATCGATCTGGTCGTAGGCTTTAGCTTCGCCGCCGAATTTTTTCGACAGAACGGTAGCGATTGCAGCGGTCAGGGTGGTCTTGCCGTGGTCAACGTGACCAATGGTGCCGACGTTGACGTGCGGCTTGGTCCGCTCGAATTTCTCTTTTGCCATTTTAGACTCCTAACGATGTGGGGTGATTGCCCGGGCCTACGCCCGACTGCTGACTTAATACTATGCTTTTTGCTGATGGGGCCGCGCGTGGCAGCCAATACTGCGTACTGCGAATTCTGGTGCCCTTTACGTGGATTGAACACGTGGCCTCTCCCTTACCAAGGGAGTGCTCTACCACTGAGCTAAAAGGGCTGATTGGGTACTGCTTTATTGTGTACTACGGTGATGCCCTGATTGCGCATCGGCATTGCAACAACACTGGAGCGGGTGAAGGGAATCGAACCCTCGTCGTAAGCTTGGAAGGCTTCTGCTCTACCATTGAGCTACACCCGCGAGGTATCGTTCATTTCACTACTATCAGTCTCACTGCAACAACTTGGTGGAGGGGGCTGGATTCGAACCAGCGTACTCATAGAGAACGGATTTACAGTCCGTCGCCTTTAACCACTCGGCCACCCCTCCGCGAGGAACCGCAGAGTATGAAGCAACTTCTTTAACCTGTCAACTGCGCCTGACATTATTTCGTGTCGTTGCAATTAACTGTCTGCTTCGGGGCGAGATTGTAACTGCACGAACTGCAAAAGTGCAAGTGTTGTTTTTAAGTTGAATTGAATGCTGAAATTTTAGGCGATGATTTCCTCCAAACAACCCTATACAATCTTTCGACCATCACGTGCCAGGAGCCCCTTCGTTTGGACCATCAGTCGGGAAACAACCCATGGCGCCTGCTGTGCGCCAACCTGGCCCTGCTGGCCGCCTATGTGATCGCCGGGCGCCTGGGCCTGCTGCTGGCAATGCCGCCTGCCTATGCCTCCCCCATCTTTCTGCCGGCCGGCATCGCCCTGGCCGCCTGCGCCGTCGGCGGCGCCCGGCTGTTGCCGGCGGTGGCGCTCGGCGCCCTGGTCGTCAACTTGCTGGTGCTCCTGGTCAATCATATCCCCCTCACGCCGGCGCTGCTGGCGTGCGCCGTTGCCACCACCATCGGCGCTACCTTCCAGGCCTGGGCCGGCAGTACCGTGTTCCGCCACTGCATCGATCCGGCCATCGGCTCCGGGCGCGATGTGGCGCGCTTCGTCCTGCTGGCTGTCGGCGTCACGTTCGTCAGCAGCACCGTGGCGCTGGCCGGTCACGTGCTGGCGGGCCAGCTGCAGGGCGACACCATCGTTGGCGACTGGCTGGCCTGGTGGATGGGCGACTCCATCGGCATCCTGCTGGCCGCGCCGCTGACCTGGATCGCCATCGGCCGCCCGCGCGCGCTGTGGTCGCGCCGGCGGTTGCTGGTTGGCCTGCCATTGCTGCTGTCCACCGCCGCCTTCATCGGCATCTACCTGCAAGCCGACCGCTGGGAGAACAACCAGCAGATGCAGACGTTCCGCCTCAAGGCGCAGCAGACCGGCGACCTGCTGCAAGCGCAGTTCAGCGAGCACGAGCGCTTTGTTTTCGCCATGGCCAAGGCGCTCGACGATCCGCGCCGCACGCTGCACGCGGAAGAATTCAGCAACCTGGCGCACGGCTACCTGGACCAGCGCCCCGAACTGCTGTCGATGTCGTGGCTGGTGCCGGTGGCCGGCAGTGAACGTGCCGGTTTCGAGACCTGGGCGCGCCAGCATATCGACCCCGGCTTCGAGATCCGCGAACCGACGCTCACCGGCTATCCGCGCAGGGCCGGCACGCGTGAACAATATTTTGTGGCGACCTACATCGAGCCGGCCGATGCACGCGCCTACCTGGGCCTGGACTTCCTGTCCGAAGACCAGCGCCGCGCCACGCTGGAGCTGGCAATCCAGTCCGGCCAGCCCACGGCGGGCCCGCCTTTGCAGTTCGTGCGCAACCTGCCCGGTGCCGGCCTGGTGCTGCTGCAGACCGTGTATCCCGCCAGCGATCCGCGCAATGCCACCGGCGCCCTGCTACTTACCATGCAGTTCGACACGCTGCTGGAACAGGCGCTCAAGCGCTCCGAGTTCGAGCATTTTCTGGTCCGCTTCATCGATGTGGGCGACACCAGTTCCAGCCGCATCCTGCGCGATACCCTGCCGGCAGGCGCCAGCACGAGCGGCAACGACTACCGCCGCCAGCTGAGCTTTGGCGGCCGCACCTACGATCTGACCCTCGCGCCCACACCGGCCTACCAGATGCTCCAGCGCGGCTGGCAAAGCTGGACCGTGCTGACCGGCGGCCTGCTGCTCACCGGCCTGTTGGGCGTGCTGATGCTGCTGATCAGTGGGGAACGCGCACGCATCCAGGCGCAAGTGACCGACAGCACCGCGCGCCTGCGCGAGCGCGAGGCGCGGCTGCAGGCGATTTTGAACAAGGCCGCCGACGCCATCCTCACGGTCGATGGCGACGGCTGGCTCAAGTCGGCCAATGCCGCGGCCGGCCGCCTGTTCGGCTACTCGCCCGAGCAGATGATGCGCCTGCGGCTGGAGCGCCTGGTGCCGGTCGGCGTGGGCGAGGCCGAGGGGCTCGATGCGGCGGGCCTGCTGCGCATGATCGCCTGCGGCGTCACCCACGGATACGAGCTGACGGGCTGGCGCAGCGACGGCAGCGAATTCCCGCTGGCCATGTCGGTGAGCGAGGTGGAGCTGCCCGACGAGCACCTGTTTGTGGCCATCCTGCACGACCTGACGGCCCAGCACCAGGCGCAGGAGCGCATCCACCGCCTGGCCCACAGCGACGCCCTCACGGGCCTCGACAATCGCCTGTCGCTCAACCTGCGGCTCGACCAGTTGCTGTCGCAAACGCGGCGCGGGCAAGGCACTGCTGCCGTGCTGTTCCTCGACCTCGACCACTTCAAGAAAATCAACGACACCCATGGCCACGCGGTGGGCGACCAGTTGCTGGTGGCGGTGGCCAACCGGCTGCGCGAACTGCTGCGCGAGGTGGACATCATCGCGCGCCTGGGCGGCGACGAATTCATCATCGTCACGTCCGGCGCGGTGAGCCCGGACGATGCCTCCAACATCGCCGTGCGGCTGGTGGAGTCGCTGAGCGCGCCGTACACCTTGCAGGGCAAGACCATCCACAGCGGCACCAGCGTGGGCGTGGCGATGTTCCCGTCCGACGGCCTCGACGCCGGCACCCTGATGCGCCATGCCGACACCGCGATGTACGCGGCCAAGAACCAGGGACGCGGCAATTTCCAGTTCTTCTCGGCCGAAATGAACGCTGCCACCCACGAGCGGCTGCTGCTCGAAGGCCGGCTGTGGCAGGCGCTCGAACAGCACGAGTTCGAGCTGTATCTGCAACCGCAAGTGGACCTGGCCACCGCGCGCATCATCGGTGCCGAAGCGCTGCTGCGCTGGCACCATCCCGAGCTGGGCATGGTGGGGCCCGACCGCTTCATTCCGATCGCCGAGGAATCGGGATTGATCCTGCCGCTGGGCGAGTGGGTGCTGCACGAGGCCACCGCGCGGCTGGCGGCATGGCGCGGCGCCGATCTGGCGCATTTGCGCCTGGCCGTCAACCTGTCGGCGCGCCAGTGCCACGGCCCCGGCCTGCTGCCCCTGCTCGACCGCTTGCTGAGTAGCCAGGGTATCGACCCGGCGCTGCTGGAACTGGAGATCACCGAATCGGCGGCAATGCAGGATCCGGAACGCAGCCGCATGCTGCTCGAACAACTGCGCGCGCGCGGCATCAAGGTGGCAATCGACGACTTCGGCACCGGTTATTCGTCGCTCAGCTACCTGAAGCTGTTCGAGATCGACCGCATCAAGATCGACCGCGGCTTCGTGAAGGATATCGAGACCGATCCCGACGATGCGGTGATCGTGGCGGCCACCATCGCGCTGGCCCATTCGCTGGGCCTGGCCGTGGTAGCCGAGGGCGTGGAAACCGAAGCCCAGCGCGACTTCCTGCGCTCCAAGCAGTGCGAAGAGGCGCAGGGCTACCTGTTTGCGCGGCCGATGCCGGCTTGCGAGTTCGAGGCGATGGTGCGCGCCGGCGGCAGTTCCGTCTAAGTGGGCGTATGCCCGATCGACGGATCGCGCTCGATCAGGTCGCACAACGCCGCCACCACCTCCGGATCGAACTGCGTGCCCGCCCGCTCACGTATATACGTCATCACCTCGCTGTGCGGCCACGGCTCCTTGTACGGGCGCTTGTGCAGCAGCGAATCGAAGACATCGACCACCGCCACGATCCTGGCCGCGATCGGGATGGCGCGGCCCTTGAGGCCATGCGGGTAGCCGTTGCCGTCGAAGTGCTCGTGGTGGCCGCCGGCGATCTGGGCGCCGTAGGTGAGATAGCTCACGCCATCGACCATGTTGGCCGCGCGTTCGAGGATGGCCTGCCCCACGCCCGCGTGTTCGCGCATGCGCACCCGTTCCTCGGGCGTATGCGGGCCGGGCTTGAGCAGGATGGCGTCGGGCGTGGCCACCTTGCCCACGTCGTGCAGGATGCTGGCCAGGCCGATCATCTCCAGCAACTGCGGGGTGATTTCATCGGCACACGCGCCGCGCTCGGCCACGCGTTCGGCCAGCGCCGTGGACAGATGCTGCACCCGCCGCACATGGCCGCCCGTGGTGTCGTCGCGGAACTCGGCCAGGTCGGCCAGCGCCACCACGGTGGCTTCCTGCGCCTTGCGCAGCTGGCCGAACATGTACAGGTTGTCGAAAGCGGCCGCAATGCGCTGGCAGAACACCTCGAGCAGGTCGCGCTGGATCTGCGCCAGCGGCCAGGGCGGCGTGACGGAAATGGCGACTTCACGGTTTTCCAGCGTGTGGATGAACAGCACGTTGGCCGGGTGGTCGAACTGGCTTTTCTTTTCAGTGAAAGCCTTGGCGATGGTGGGCCATAACGGGTGATCCAGCGGCATGGCCTCGGCGTCGGCCAGCGTCGCATAGCCGCCGGTGGCGGCCACCACGCTGGTGGCGCCGGTGCCGCCCTGCATCAGGCACAGCACGCCGTCGGCGCCCACGTCCAGGATGGCGCTGACCTGGTTCAGTACCCCGGAGGCGAATTCGCGCAGCGAGTGGATCTGGTACAGGTTGGTGGCGCCGGATAGGATTTTGCCCAGCCCCGCGCGGCTGCGTTCAAGCATATTGAGGCTCTCGTACGCGCGCAGCGACGAGATCACCGTGGTGAACAGCTTTTGCGTGGTCAGCTCGGTCTTGGCCTTGTAATCGTTGATGTCGTATTCGATGATCACGCGCTGCTCGGGCGCCTGGCCCGGCTGGCCCGTGCGCAGCACCACGCGCACGATCTGGTTGTCGAGCTCTTCGCGGATGCGGCGCGCCAGGATCAGGCCCGCATCGTCGGTTTCCATCACCACGTCGAGCAGCACCAGCGCGATGTCGGGCGTATCGCGCAGGATGGCGAACCCTTCGCGGCCGCTGTAGGCCGAAAACAGTTCCAGCTCGCGCCCCTTGAAGCTCACATTGCGCAGCGCCAGCCGCGTGACCGCATGCACATCGACATCGTCATCGACAATCAGCACGCGCCATTGGCGCTGTTCCGGGCCGCCGTAGGCTGGCGGGGGAAGCTCCTCGTCTTCCTCGATCAGCCAGTCTTCCTCGGTGGCGTGGGAATCGGTCATGCGGACTATCTCCTGTTGAGTCACGTGCGGCTGATATTGCCCTAGCATAATCAGATTCCCACACGGTGACAAGCCCAATGGAAGTCGGCCCACCAGCGCGCAACAACCCGCCGGGCAGCGCTGCCGGCACGGTTGAAACTTGCCTTATGAAAGTATCAGAGCAGCGAGGACGGACGCGGGTTGGCGTCGGCCGCGCGGCTTGGCGCGGGCACCGTGGACGCCGGGCAGGACGCGCTGCTGTCGAGGTTCTGGTAACGGATTTCGTACTTGCCGTTGGCCAGCTGATCGACCATGTACTTGTCGTGCGCCTGCACATACGCGTAGCGCACGTTGGCGCGGCGATCGACGTCATAGACCTTGATGAACACGGCCGAGGCATTGTTGGCGTTGTCGAGCATCAGCTGCATGTCGTCGCCGCGGTTGCCGACCGAAAAACCGTCGAGATAGCCGGACTGGCGCGGCCACGGTTCGCCGTTGGGGGCGAGCAGCGGCAACGCGTGGTTGCCGGTATCGTTGTTGTCGCAGTCGCCGCTGGGCAGCACCACCTGCGACATGGCCACGACCTTGATGCCGGCCGGGCGGTCGGACAGGCCGGCGCGGTCGGCGGCGGCCAGGGCGTCGTGCGGTTCGGGCGGTGCATCGGACGCGGCGGGCGCGGCGGCGCGTGCCTGGGAAATGCCGGGCGGCGTGCGGCCGCCCCAGGCCTTGTCGAGCCAGTGCGGCTCGGCCGTGATGGCGCCGCCCACCCAGCCCACCACCAGGCAGCCGAACAGCGCGGCGCCCCACTTCCAGCGTCCCAGCGCTTTACGCTTGCGGGGCGTACGGTCCACCGTCTCTGGCTGCCAGTGCTCGGTATCGGGACGCCCCTTGTCGCCGCGATGATCTTCGTGGCGCGTGCTTTCGACCCAGTCGACTTCCCATTCCTCGGCCGCAATCCACTCGTCGTGCTCCTTGCGGCGCTGGGGGTCGGACAAGGTGGTGTACGCGCCATTGACGATGGCCATGATGCGCGCAGCTTTTTCATCGCCCGGGTTTTTGTCCGGGTGATATTTCTGGCTGAGTGCCTTGTAGGCCGCACGGATGACCTCCTGCGGCGCCATGCGCGACACTTTCAGGTTGTCATAGTGAGTATGTACTTTGCCCATCTGTGCAATGCTGGCCGAGGCGGTGGAAGGAGGTTGACGTCAATGATGCAGCCAAATCGACGCTGAATCATTCATGATAGCCGATCTTGCGCCGCGCGCAGCAGCAATCCGGCACGCAGAGTCGATGCACGCCATTGCTTTATCAATCATCGTGCCTTTTTAGCTACAGATTCGCTCATAGCCGGTGGCTGCGGTCCTGCGCCAGGATCGTTTCCGGCAGCACTACATTCTTGCCAATCGCCAAAACTTTGAACAATTCGCCCATCTCGGCAGGCGACACCAGCTTGTGCACGGCTTTTGACTGCGGGATGTAGGCGACCACGTTGTCCGGGTCGGTACGCAGCAGCAAGTCGCCGATGCCGGCGCCCAGCAGGAAGCCGGCCTGGTTGAAGTAGCCGAGGATGTCGATACCGGCGTCCTGCGCGGCCAGCGCCATGGCCGTGAAATCGACGTGGGCAGTGATGTCCTGCAAACCAGGGTGGAAGAACGGTTCGGCGTGGGCATGGTGGCGGTAGTGGCACATCAGGGTGCCGGTGGCGCGCAGGTCGAGGTAAAACTCGTGCGCCGGGAAACCGTAGTCGAACAGGAAGGCGGCGTTGGCGCGGCCGGCCAGCAGCATGCGGCTGACGCTGGCCATGAAGCCGCAGGCCACGCCGTGCACCTCGCTCACATAACCGACCGGCAGCGCGTCGTGGTGGGCGATCTGGCGCTGCACCTGCGCCAGCAGGTCGGCGCCGATCGGCGCTTCCAGGTAATCGAAGCGGCCGTTGGCCACCGTCACTTGCAGTTCGCGCCAGCCGTCCGGATGTCTGGTGACCAGGTGCACCGGCATGGCATCGAGCACCTCGTTGCCGAACACCACGCCGTCAAACGACTCGGGCATGGTGTCGAGCCATTGCACTTGCGGGAAATCGCGCAGCGTGTGCTGCTGGCGCGCGCGCAGTTCGCCCGACAGTTCGACGATGCTGTAGCGTTCGACGCGGATGCCGGCAGCGGCCAGTTCGGTCAGGATATCGAAGGCCAGCTTGCCGGTGCCGGCGCCGAATTCGAGGATGTACGGCGCGCTTTGGGCGATAATAGCGGCTGCCACCCGCGCCAGGGTCGCGCCGAACAGCGGCGTGAGTTCGGGCGCAGTGGTGAAATCGCCATCTTTTCCCAGCTTGGCGGAGCCGCCGCTGTAGTAGCCCAGACCGGGCGCGTACAGGGCCAGCTCCATGTAGCGGGCAAAGGAAATGGCGCCTGCGTTGCGTTCGATGTCGGCGGCGATCAGGTGCTGCAGGGCGTGGGACGCGGCCAGCGCGTCGCTAGAAGGTTCGGGTAGGGACATCCCGATATTGTAGCGAATCGGCACGCCCTGCCTCTTTTTAAACGATCAGACCATCATGACAACCTTGGAATCGCCTACTGCTCCCGCAGCTCCCGTAGCTCTTGCAGCGCCCGTCGCGCTGGTAACCGGCGCAGCCCGCCGCCTGGGCCGCGCCATCGCGCTCGGCCTGGCGCGCGCCGGCTGGGACGTGGCCGTGCACTACCGCGACTCCGCGACCGAAGCGCAGCAGGTGGCGGCCGACATCGCGGCGCTGGGCCGGCGCGCGGTCACGCTGCGCTGCGACCTGGCCATCGAGGCCGACGTGCGCACGCTGCTGGCGCAGGCGATTGCCGCCCTGGGCCCGGTGCGCTGCGTGGTCAACAACGCCTCGCTGTTCGACTACGACAGCGCTGACGATTTCACCGTGGCCCGGCTCGACGCCCACATGCACGCCAACGTGGCCGCGCCGATCCTGCTGGCGCAGGCGCTGCACGCGGCCACGCCGGCGACTGCGCCGGCCGGCCAGGCCGTGGTGATCAACCTGCTGGACCAGAAACTGTACAATCTCAACCCCGACTTTTTGTCGTACACCCTGTCCAAGGCGGCGCTGCACACGGCCACCACCATGCTGGCGCAGCAACTGGCGCCCACGGTGCGGGTGGTGGGCGTGGCGCCCGGCATCACCATGGTGTCCGGCGACCAGACCGCAGACGGCTTTGCCAACGCCCACCGGCAAACGCCGCTCGGGCGCTCGAGCACGCCCAACGATATCGCCGACAGCGTGGTCTACGCGGCGTCGGCGCGCGCGCTCACCGGCACCACCTTGCTCGTCGATGGCGGCCAGCACCTGGTGCCGCTGCCGCGCGACGTGATGTTCGTGGCCAAATAATGTTAGTAGCACCCCTATTCAACCGAAAGAAGGTAATGCCCATGTTGTCCTCCCTGATGCACCCCAGTCTGACCGACTGCCGCCGCCTGTTCCTGCGCAATTACGAAGTGATGATCAACATCGGCGTGTACGAGTTCGAGAAAAAGGGCGAGCAGCGCCTCCTGATCAACGTCGACCTGTACATCCCGCTGGCGGAATCGACCCCGGTCAACGACCAGCTCGAGGAAGTGGTGGACTACGATTTCATCCGCGACACCATCGCCAAGCTGATGGCGCGCGGCCACGTGCAGTTGCAGGAAAGCCTGTGCGACGACATCGTGCGCGCCATGCTGGCCCACCCGCGCGTGCGCGCGGCCAATGTGTCCACCATGAAGCCGGACGTCTATCCGGACTGCGAAGGCGTGGGCGTGGAAGTCTTCAAGACCAAGGAGTCGGTATGAATGCCGCAGTGATGGAAACCGTGGAAACCCTGAACGCGCCGCTGGGCAAATCGGCCGAAAAGATCGCCCACGAGAACAACAAGCTGCACAAGCGCCTGTGCCGGCTGGTGGGCCAGGCCATCGGCGACTTCAACATGATCGAAGAAGGCGACAAGGTGATGGTATGCCTGTCCGGCGGCAAGGACAGCTACGCCCTGCTCGACATCCTGATGACGCTGCGCGAGCGCGCGCCGATCAACTTCGAGATCGTGGCCGTCAACCTGGACCAGAAGCAGCCCAACTTCCCCGACCACATCCTGCCGGCGTACCTGGAAAAGCTGGGCATCCCGTACCACATCGAAAACCAGGACACCTACAGCATCGTCAAGCGCCTGATCCCCGAAGGTAAAACCACGTGCTCGCTGTGCTCGCGCCTGCGCCGGGGCATCCTGTACCGCGTGGCCGACGAACTGGGCGCCACCAAGATCGCGCTGGGCCACCACCGCGACGACATCCTCGAGACCTTCTTCCTGAATATGTTCTTCGGCGGGAAACTGAAAGGCATGCCGGCCAAGCTGATGTCCGACGACGGCAAGCACATGGTGATCCGCCCGCTGGCGTACGTGAAGGAAGAAGACACCGAACGCTATGCCGAAGTCAAAGGCTTCCCGATCATCCCGTGCGACCTGTGCGGCTCGCAGGAAAACCTGCAGCGCAAGCAGATCAAGGCCATGATGCGCGACTGGGAAAAGAAATTCCCGGGCCGCGTGGAGAGCATCTTCTCGTCGCTCTCCACGGTGGTGCCGTCGCACCTGATGGACCGCGACCTGTTCGGCTTTGCCGACCTGAAGGCGGACGGCCAGGCCAATCCGCTCGGCGATATCGCGTTCGACGAAGAGCCGTGTTCGACGCCCACCACGGGGCTGGGCGTCATTTCGCTGCAGCGGGAAGACTAGTACTTCATCGCCGTGCGCATCACCGGGTAGAGGTTGTAGCGCTCATCCCACGACGAATGGCGGCGCGCGAAGAATTCCAGCCGTGCCTGCGGACTCTTGTTGAAGTCCGCATCGGTGTCGAGCTTCTTGCGGAATTCTTCGCGCAGCGCGGGGCTGGTTTCCAGCTGCTCGCGCGCCACATCCTCCGCCACGTAGTCCTCCATGTACTCCTTGCGCTCGAACCAGTTGTTGAACGCGCCCCAGGCCAGCAGCGAATCCGGGCCGCGCGGCTCGAGCATGGTCATCACCAGGCGCGCCTTCGGCTGCGCGATCGGCACGAACAGCGCGCCCTTGGACAAGGCGCGGCGCTCGCGCGCCCACTCGCCTTCCACCGCCAGCGCCTGGTGGCCCTCGAACGACTTGGCGCCGAACGTGGTCTTGGTGGCGCGGAAGGTTTCCACCTCGGCCGACATCTCGTCGGCGCCCAGCAGCTTGTAAGTGATGCCGTGCTGTTTGAGCTTGGCGGCCACGCGCGCCGCTTCGGCCAGCGGCACCAGGTAGCCGCCCTGCGGCGCCGCCACTTTCAGCTCCGGCACGATCTCGTCGCGTAGCGGCACGGTCCACACCTGCGGTTTGGTTTCATCGTACTGCGTCATCAGGGCGCCGGAGATCTCCGAGTGGCCACGCGTGTAGGCGTAGCCGGGAAAGTCGATGGTCTTGGCGTTGAAGGTGGTGCGGTACGTGAGCGTAAAGTCGGCGCCACCCATGGCCGCGGCGCGGGCGTCGGCTTCCTGCGCGGTCTTGGCCCATTCCTTGCCATGCTGTCCCACCTGCGACAGCAGCGAGACGATGGTGTTGCGGGTGATGCGCACGCGGGTCGGATAATCCTTCCACGAGTGGGTTTCCACCAGTACGCCGAAACGGTTGCGCATGACAAAATAACCGTGCGAGAAGCGCGGCGTGGGCATGCTGTCCACGAAGCCCGACATCGGGTCGTCTTCCTTGGCAAACGAGATGTAATACGGCTTGGGATCGGAACCCTGGGCCTTCAGATCGGCCAGCACCCCTTGTTGCAGCGCGCTGCCGGCCTCGCGCAGCGGCGCGTCGCCGCCGTGCACCGGCTCCACCTGGATCGAGATATCGGGCTGGAACTTGGCGCCGTCGGTCACGTGCAGATCGACGTACGCCAGCGGATCCCAGGCGTTGACCAGCGCCAGCATGGCCTGCATCTCGGTGGTGTCGGCCTTGACGTAATCGCGATTGAGGTTGTAGTTCTGCGCCGTGGTGCGCCAGCCCATTTCCACCGGGCCGCGCTGGTTGGGGCGGTTGTAGCGGCCGAAGCGCTCGTGACCATCGACATTGAACACGGGGACGAACAGCAGCACCTGTTTTTCCAGCGCACCGGGGGCGGCGCGGTTTTCCAGCACCTCGCGCAGGGCCAGGAAGCCGGCGTCCTTGCCGTCGATTTCACCGGCGTGGATGCCGCCCTGGATCAGCAGCACCGGCACGCCTTTTTTCTTCGCCTGGTCGGCGGTCAGGGCGCCGGTGCGGGTGACGGCCAGCGCCAGCATCGGCCGGTTTTCCGGTGTGCGGCCAAACTCGAAGCAGCGTACCTGCTTCGGGTACGCTTTTTGAAAGCGCGCGCACAGGTCCACCACCTCGGCGTAACGGCCGGTGCTCTGGAAGCCCGAGCGTTCGGAGACGGTGGTCAGTGGCGATGACGATGCGGCAGGCGCTGCGCTGGCACTGGCGGCCAGCGTGGCAAGGGCGAGCGATACGGCGAAACGGATCATGAAGGAGTTTCCAGGTGGGCCGACGCCGGGACGGCGTCGCAACCTGGAAAATTATAATCCGCTTCGGCGCTTGAAACTACCTGAGGATGGCGGCTTCCTTGGCCAGCGGGCGCACCAGTTTCAGCGGCGTGGCGGCGCCGGCGGCAAAGCGCGACGCCGTGGCGGGACAGATGCCATTGGCGCGGTAGCTGAGCGCCGCCGACAGCATGCCTTCGCTGGTGTCGCCCACCGGGCGGGTCAGGTCGTCGCTGACGCGGCAGGTCGGCTGGAAGCCGTTGGCGTAGTCACCGAAGCCCTTGTCGTTTACACCCTGGAACTGCACCGCGAAATACGTGGTGCCGCAGTTGTCCTCGGGGTAGAAACCATAGGGCTTGCCGCAGGTTTCGCCGCCGACCAGGTTCACCTCCACATCGACGCCGCGCAAGCCGTTGATCACCGACTCGCTGGCCGAGCAGGTGCCGGGCGTGGTCAGCATCGTTACCCGGCGCAGGCCGAGGTAAGGCAGCGCGGTGCCGGCCGCAGTCGGCGCCGGCGAGCTGATACCCGCAGCGCTGGCAAGGAAGTTCATCGGCGCGATCGGTGTAGTCTTGTCGTTGAACTGCAGGCGCGAGAACACTTTGCCGGTAGTCGGGGTGGGACCGGCGATCATGTAGGCCAGTTCGTTGGCAATGGCCAGGTAGCCGCCGCCGTTGTAACGCATGTCGAGCACCACGTCGGTGACGTTGGCCGCTTTCAGGGTGTTGATGGCGGCAATCAGCTGGGTTTCGGCGACCGCATTATGGTCGTTGAACAGCAGGTAGCCGACCTTGCCGGTCGGGGTGTCGATGACCTTGACGTTGGCGACCGGCTGCAGCGACAGCCGGGCGGCGGCCAGCTGCACATTGACGGTGACGCCGTTGCGGTCCAGCGCAAAGCGGTGCAGGCTGCCCGCCGACTGCGGGAACAGCGCCGCATTGATCACGTTGATGCCGGACTGCGTGGTGTCGGAAATCGATACGCCATCGACCAGTTGCAGGGTATCGCCGCGCTGCACGCCGGCGAGGGCGGCCGGTGAACCCGGCTCCACCAGGGTGACCCGCCACAGGCGCGGCAACACGTTGGCCGCGCTGGAAGCCCAGGTCACGCCGTAACCCAGTTCGATGCCGCTGGTGGACGACGCTTCCCACTCGTCGGTGGCATAGGTGAAGTGGAACTGGTCCTTGGCACGGCCCGAGGACGTGACCGCCGTCGTCTTGAGGTCGGCGAAGTAATCGATCGGGTTGCTGTAGTTTTCCTGGCGCAGGGTGGTTGGCACTTCGCGGTACCACAGGTAGGTCTCGTCGATGAACGAACGCACCCATTTGAGCTCGTCGCTCAGGCTGCCCTGGCGGTCGGGGAAACGCACGCCGGCGGCCGAGGTGCCGCTGCGCGGACGCTGGCACGAAGCGGCCAGCTTGACATAGTCGCTGCGCGTGTCTGTTGAGCCCGTGGCTCCGCTGCCGGAATTTGTACCGTTGCCGGCGGTCGTGCCGGAGGAGCCACCACCACCGCCGCAGCCGGACAACATGGCTGCGGCAGCGAGCGCGGCCATGAATGCAGGAGATAATTTAATGTTCATGTGCAACATTATAGCTGGCGGCATACGAGAAAAGTGCAAATTAAGCTACTTATTTTCGCAATCGACGGGCTCTATGCCTGCAAGTCGGGGTCGCTGCGCAACAGCTCCGCCAGCCATGCCGCGAACACGCCCAGGCGCGGCGACGCCATGCGGCCTTGCGGGTACAGCAGCGAGATCGGCATCGGCGCCGGTGGCGTGGCCGCCAGCACCTCCACCAGCGCGCCGCTGGCCAGGTGGTCGCGCACCTGGTAGCGTGCGGCCTGGATCAGGCCCATGCCCTGCAACGCGCAGCTGATATAGGCATCCGGTTCGTTGACCGCGATCGCCCCGCGTATGGGGACGATCACGGCGCGGCCATCGACCATGAAGTCCCAGTCGAACACGCGCCCGGTGCGGCCGGAAAAATGCAATACGCCGCGGTGGCCGGGCAAATCGTCGAGCGTGTGCGGCGCCCCGTGCTGCGCTAGGTACCAGGGCGAGGCGCAGGTAAGAAAGCCCATATTGCCCAGGCGCCGCCCCACCAGCGACGAGTCCTGCAACTCGCCCACGCGCAGCGCACAGTCGAGGCCCTCCTGCGTCAGGTCCACCACGCGCTCGGTCATGCTGACCATCAGTTCGATCTCGGGATAGGCGCGGGTGAAGTCGGCAATGCGCGGAATGACCAGGTGGCGGCCCACCGCGCCGGGCAGGTCCACCCGCAATTTGCCGCGCGGGCGTTGCAAATTCTGGCCCCGAAAAGTACTTTCGGCGTCTTCCACCGCCTCCAATATGTCCAGGCACTTCTTGAAGTAGTCGGCACCGTCGGGCGTGAGCGACAACCGGCGCGTGGTCCGGTGCAGCAGGCGGGTGCCGAGGAACGCTTCGAGCTTGTTGATGGTGGCGGTGAGCGCGGCGCGCGGCAGGTCGAGCGTTTCCGCAGCCTTGGTATAGCTGTTGGCTTCGACGATGCGCACAAAGGTCTGCATGGCCTTCAGTCTGTCCATGATTGTTCACATTAAATGAATGGTATGTGACCATTATGCCCTGATTATCTTAGTCCGCAATCGGCCTACACTGGGTTCATCGTTATCTCCACCGGAGTTCATCATGAATCACACAGAAGACAAAGACATCAAGGAACAAGATATTAGCCCGGGCATGGTCATGCTGCTGGCCGTGGCCACCGGCCTGATCGTCGCCAACCTGTACTACGCCCAGACCCTGGTCGGCCCGATCAGCGCCGCCACCGGCCTGTCGGCCGAAGCGGCGGGCCTGATCGTCACGCTCACGCAAATCGGCTACACCATCGGCCTGCTGTTCATCGTACCACTGGGCGACCTGCTGGAAAACCGCCGCCTGATCTTCACCGGCCTGTTGTTTACCTCGGCGATGCTGGTCATCGCCGCGTTTTCCACCAGCGCCTGGCTGTTCCTGGTGGCCGCATTGGGTATCGGCCTCGGTTCCGTGGCGGCGCAGATCATCGTGCCGTTCGCCGCCCACCTCTCGAAAGAGGCCACGCGCGGCCACACGGTCGGTAAGGTGGTCAGCGGCCTGCTGCTGGGGATCATGCTGGCGCGCCCGGTCGCCAGCCTGGTGGCCGACGCCACCAACTGGCACGTGGTGTTCGGCGGCGCCGCGCTGATCGTGCTGGTCGTGGCGTTGATCCTGCGCGCCAAGCTGCCCGAGCGCGTACCGGTATCGAGCATCACCTACCCTGCCCTGCTGGCATCGCTGTGGCATCTGTTTGCGACCACGCCGGTACTGCGCCGCCGTGCCGCCTACCACGCCGGCCTGTTCGGTTCGTTCAGCCTGTTCTGGACCGTGACGCCGCTGATGCTGGCCGGTCCGCAGTTCCACCTGTCGCAAACCGGCATCGCCATCTTTGCCCTGGTGGGCATGGCCGGTGCGGTAGCGTCGCCGATCGCCGGCCGCCTGGCCGATGCCGGCCACACCTTGACGGCCACCGCTGCGGCCCTGGCGCTGGGCGTGATCGCTTTCGCCTTGCCGATGCTGGCGCCCGAATCGGCGGCCATGCGCAACGTCTCGCTGGGAATATTGGTGGTGGCGTCCATCGTGCTGGACATGGGGGTAGCGGCCAACCTGGTGCTGGGCCAGCGCGCGATCTTCTCGCTGGGCGCCCATGTGCGCAGCCGTTTGAATGGGGTGTACTTCGCGCTGTTCTTCGCCGGTGGCGCGTTGGGTTCTGCCCTGGGCGGCTGGATGTACGCCGCACATGGCTGGCATGCGGCGCTACTGACCGGGATGGCGTTCCCCGGCCTGGCATTGATTTACTGGATGACCGAGTATGCCGCCCACACCTCGGCGCAGCGCAAACCGGCATAACATAGCCTTCATGGCGGCGTTGCAGCGCCTCGCCGTACTATCGTACTGTCTTCGTCGCTGCGCCTTGCTCTGAAGGCTATGTCCAATTTTAGAAGTGGTAGTTCACTTCCAGCCAGCCCTGTCGTCCGACCGGGCTGTAGTTGCCTATCGGGTAGTACGGCCAGCCATCGCTCGCATCTTGCTTGACCTTGTTGAACAGGTTGTTGACCGCAACCGATACCGTGGTGCGTTCATTGAGGCGATACACCACGCTGGCGTTGACCAGCACCGTCGGCGTCAGGTATGCCTCGGATGCAGCATTGGGCACCTTGCCGTAGCGCTGCAGGAACAGCGTGTTGGACCAATCGCCCTTGTTCCACGCCAGGCTCACATTGAGCTTGTCGCGCCAGTCGTGGTTGTCCAGGTCGGCCTTGTCGTCGTTGAGCGGATCACCGGCAAACTGACGCGAGTGCTTGTCGAGCGTCTTCGAATAATTCACCCGCGTGGTCAACACGCCAAGGTTCTGCGTCCGCATGGCGTAGCGACCGCTGATGTCGATGCCATCGACGCTGGTGGACGCGGCATTGATCGGATTGACCAGGATGGTATTGATCTCGCCCGGCTTGTTCAGCGCCGTCAGCGGATTGCGCACGATGCGGCGGATGGTGTCGGCGCAGGTAGGCGACGTCAGGTCACCGGCCATGCGGCAGTCCGACTCGTCGCGCAGCAGTTTATCCGCGTTCAGATTGGTCACCAGGTCGTTGATCTTGATGTTCCAGTAATCGACCGTCACATCGAAGTCCGCGCTGGGTGACCACACCAGGCCCAGGCCGGTCGAGCGGCCCTTCTCCGAACGCAGGTCACGGCTGCCGGTCTGCACGTAGTCGGCGCCCGGCGCATATTTGCAGGTGGCGGCCGGCTGGCCGGTCTGGGCGCAGCGGTAGTAGTCGGTGGTGGACTCGTAGTAGCCGGTGCCGCGCGCCTTGTAAATGTAATTCATGTCCGGCGCGCGGAAGCTGGTGCCGTACGTGGCCCGCACCAGCAATTGCTTGACCGGGCGCCATTCGATGCCGCCGTTGTAGGTGGCCTTGCCGTCGTGGCGGTCGGCGAAGCTGTAGCGGTCGTAGCGGCCGGCCAGCGTGGCCGACAGTGTATCGACAATCGGCACATTCGCTTCCAGCCCCAGCGCATAACGCTCGCGGGTGCCGGACGTGACATCCGAACCGGCCAGATTGAAATAGCCCTGGTTCAGGCGGCTGTCGGGACGGTTGGAGAAGCCCTGCTTGCCGACTTCGGCCACCGTGGCCAGCCGCACCGGTCCTGCCGGCAACGAGAACGCCTCGCCGTTGGCCGACAGGCTCACCGTGTTGGTCCACGACTTGTCGTTGCTCACCGCCGTGCCGTAAATGCTGTTGAATTCCGTGGGCGTGAGACGCTGCGCCAGGCGTGCTGCATCGGGCGCGTAGATTGCCACGCCGTTGGCGTCCACGCCCTGCTGTGGCCCCAGGAAGAAGCTGTCGATGGTGGACAATGCGCGTGGCGTAAAGCTCTGGCTCTTGTACAGCGACGCGGTGTAGCCCGCCTCGTACTGCCAGCTGGTGCCGGGAATGTCACCGCGCGCGCCGAGCGACAGCGACGTTGCTTCGTCGTCCCAGCGGCGGTTGAAGCGCGCCACGCCCCCCATCTCCTCGGGCGAGATATAGCGGCTCCAGTTTTCGTAGCTGCCGCTGTTCTGGTTCAGGAGCGCCTTGTCGGAGAGCGAGCGCGATTCCCAGATCGGGCCGCGCGTGTTGTTGATGCTGCGGTTCTTGCCGAACAGCGCTTCCGCGAACAAGGTCGTGGTGGGCGAGAGCGCATAGTTGGCACCGCCGAACACGTTCTGGCTGCTGTTTTTGGTCTGCGTGGTCCAGTAGGTGGGACGCACTTTCTCGCTGCCGCAGTAACTGCCGGTGCTGCCGGTGCGTTTAACGGTGCTGCCGCCGAACAGGTCGCCCAAGTTCGAGCAGGTGTCACCGGGATCGACATAGCGGCCGGTACCCAGGTCACGTCGGCCCAGCACCGACGTGAACGTGCCCCGGTTGACGCTCATGAAATCGCGATCGGTGCTTGACAACGGATCGCGCTCAAGCAGCTCCACGCTGAACAGCGTATTGAGCTTGCCGAAAGTCTGACCGCCGGAAAATTGCAGCCGCTGGTTGGCCGCGCCACCGCGCGACGTGCCGCCGGCTTTGAGGTTGATGTCGTAGCCGTCGTACTGCTTTTTCAGAATGATGTTGACGACCCCGGCGATCGCGTCCGAGCCATAGATGGCGGAGGCGCCGCCGCTGAGGATCTCGATGCGCTCGACTACGCTCGACGGAATATTGGCCAGGTTGGTGAAGTTGACGGCGCCGTCGTAGGCGACCGGGAAGTCCGCCATGCGGCGCCCGTTCAGCAGCACCAGCGTGTGATTCGGCCCGAGGCCGCGCAGGCTGATGGCGTTGGCCGACGGCGTAAACGTGTTGCCGTAGTCGGCGCCCTGGGTAAAGCCGCTGTTCTGCGACTGGTTCGACAGCGCGTCGAACACATTCGTGAAACCCTGTTTGGTCAGATCGGCCGCAGTGATCACGGTCACGGCCGACGGTCCTTCCAGGCTGGCGCGCGGAATGCGCGAGCCGGTGACGACGACGCTCGTCGGCGCCGGGGGGACGGTGGTGGCCGGTGTCGGCTGGCCTTGAGTTTGGGCCAGGGCAAGCGACGGGCCGGCAACACTGCACAGCAGCGCGATGGCACCAGTCGCCAGCGGCGTCAATTCGAATTTTGTTGTCATTGAGTTATCCGGTAAGCAGAGGAGGGCAAAAGGGGCGGAACTTTACCAAAATTTACTTCACCAGTGAAATAACGATTCCGTACTAGCTTATGCAGAAACTGGCGGTCGATTGTGCTGCCTACATTTGAGGCAGGTCGAAGGATGGACTGGCAGCGCTGCTAACTTGGATCCTCGTCCGTCCACTTTCTCTGCCCATCATGGCAACCTCGCTGCGCAACGATTTACTGCAAATGGGCATCGCTCCGGGCGACGTGGTGCTGGCGCGGGCCGCGTACCGCGCCGTCGGCCGGGCGGGTGCCGGCGGCGGCGATTTCCTGGCCGAGCTGCTCGACCTGCTGGGCGACCAGGGCACGGTGGCCTGCCTGGCGTTTACCAAGGGCGGCTGGTGGTGGCAGGCCCGGCATCTGGCGCCGTTTACGCCCGCCACGCCCTCGTATGCGGGCGCCCTGCCCAACGCCATGCTGGCCCACCCCGATGCCTGTCGCAGCACCCACCCGCAATGCTCGATCGTCGCCATCGGCCGCCATGCGCGGGCGCTCACCGAAGGACACGGCCCCGCCAATGGCGCCTACGAACCGATGCGTAAACTGATCGCCCTCGACGCGAAAATGCTGGTGGCCGGCTGCGTGGCCGTCAACCCGGGCTTTACCACCACCCACCTGGCGGAAGTGGACCTGGGTCTGCACCGGCGCCGCATCTTCCCCTGGCTGTCGGTGAGCCGCTACCGCGACGACCAGGGCCAGGTGCGCGTATTCCACCGGCGCGATCCCGGCTGCTGCTCCAACTCGTACTGGAAGTTTTATGGCGCCTATGTGCGGCACGGCATCCTCACCACGGGCCGCGTCGGCAACGCCTATGCCATCTGCGCGCCGGCCGCGCAGTGCTACGCCATCGAGCATGACATCCTGGCGCGCGACCGTCGCTTCAACCTGTGCGATTCGCCCGACTGCCTGACCTGCAATGCGCTGCGCTGGGACCGGGTTCACCGCTGGCCCCTGTGGCTGTGGCGGCGGGTGCGCCGCCAGTCATTCACCTGATACTGGAGGCCTTTTATGAATGACGCTCTCGAGATCGTGGTGCCAGCGGCCTGCCGCCAGCCTGCCCAATGGGTGCTGCGGTGGGTCTTCGACGAGGTGCTGGGCGTACCGGCGCGCTTGATGGATTACGCCGAACAGCAGATCGACGGAAAGCAGGCCGGCGGTAATGCGGGCGACCAGTTTGCATTGCGCTGGCGCGGTCGGGTGCTGACGCTGGAGAACGACTTCTTCCGCCGGCACCAGGACCTGTGGCAGCAACCGGCGGCATTGCTGCTCGATCCGCCGTGCCAGTGGATCAATGTGCGCGCCATGCTGGACGTGCAGCTGGAAGATGCGGCGATCCCGGTGCTGTGGGGCGCGCCGGGCCTGGTCCATACGCCCCACGGCGCACACCTGAAGCTCGACGTGATCGGCGCGATTTTCTTCCTGCTGTCGCGCTACGAGGAAGTGCTCTGCCCCGCGCGCGACCAGTACGACCGCTTTCCCGCTGCCGCTTCGCTGGCGGTGCAGCGCGGCTTCCTGCAACGGCCGCTGGTGGACGAATACATCGAAATCCTGTGGGCGGCGCTGCGCAGCGTCTGGCCCGGCCTCACCCGCAGGCAGGCCGGTGGCGCCATGCGCGTAAGCTGCGATGTCGATGAACCGTACGAGCGCTGGATCCGCAATCCGTGGCTGCTGGCGCAGGGCGTGGCCGGCGCACTGCTGCGCAAACGGTCGGTCGCAGGCGCGAAGGCGCGGCTGAAAAACGCGTGGCAAAGCCGCCGGGGCGACTATCGCCACGACCCGCACTGGACCTTCGACTGGTACATGACCCAGCTCGAAGCGTGCGGCAGCAGGGGCGCGTTCTACTTCATCGCCACGCCGGGGCGCACCCGCTACGACTGCGCCTACACGCTGGAGGAACCGAGGATGCAGGCGCTGCTGGCGCAGATCGCCGCGCGCGGCCACGAGATCGGCCTGCACGGCAGCTTCCATACCTACCGCAACGGCACGCAACTGGCCCGTGAACGCCAGCGCCTGATGGCCGCCTGCACACGCGCCGGTGCAAGTGCCAGTGGCGGCGCAGGAGCCAGTGCTGGTGCTGGTGCGGGTGCGGGTGCGGGTGCGGGTGCGGGTGCGGGTGCGGGTGCGGGTGCGGGTGCGGGTGGCGGTGCAGCTGCAGCTGCGGCTGCGGGGGACGGGCGCGTTACCGGGACCGGCGGCGACACCCAGGTACGCGGCAACCGCCAGCACTACCTGCGTTGGGATGCGGGCATCACGCCGGACCTGCTGGAGCAAGCCGGCTTCGACTACGATGCGACCGGCGGTTTTCCATACGATCCGGGCTTTCGCCATGGCACGGCGCGCGAATTTCCGATGTGGAGCTGGAAAAAGCAAGGGCCGCTGCGCTTGCGGCAGCGGCCCCTGATGCTGATGGAAAGCGCCGTGCTTGGCGACTCGGCCCGGGCGGACCGCGGGTCGGCGCTGGACACCATGGCGCGGCTCAAGCACACCGCGCTGCGCTACGGCGACTTCAACCTGCTATGGCATAACTCGCGCTTCACGGAACCGGGCGACCGCGCACTGTTCCGCAAAATCCTCGAAGCGTAAGCTGCGTGCGTCAGGCCACGTGCGCCTGCCGCACCAGCTCAATCACCTTTTCAGCCGGCTGATCAAAAGCGGCAATCAAGCCCGCTTCCTTCTGCCTGGCCGCCTTCAGGTGGCGTTCCTTGACGTGGCCATAACCGCGGATATCTTCGGGAATGCTGGCAATCGCCACCGCCTGCGCCAGGTTCGCTGCGGTCAGCTTGGGCAGCAGCGTACGCACGGTCTCGCGGTACTGGCCGATCAGGGCGCGCTCGGTCTTGCGCTCTTCGGTGTAGCCGAAGATATCGAACGCCGTGCCGCGCAAGCCCTTGAACTTGGCCAGCACGCCAAACGCCTTCATCATCCAGGGGCCGAACTCCTTTTTCACCAGCTGACCCTGGGCATCATGCCTGGCCATGATCGGCGGCGCCAGGTGGAACTTGAGCGTGATATCGCCCTCGAACATGGCGGCGATCTTTTTCTGGAACGCGCCGTCCGTGTACAGGCGCGCCACCTCGTACTCGTCCTTGTAGGCCATCAGCTTGTAGTAATAGCGCGCCACGGCTTCGGCCAGGCGCGTGCCCTTGCCCAGTTTCGCTTCGGCGGCGCGCACGTCATCCACCAGTGCCAGGTACTGCTGCGCGTACGCCGCATTCTGGTACGCGGTGAGCAGTTCCACCCGTTTGGCGATCACGTCGTCAAGCGTCTGGATGCGCTTGAACTCGATCACCTTTGCTGGCGCGGTCAATCGCGTGACCGAACCGAGGTCGTGCGCGGCCGTGCGGCCCCAGGTAAACGCGGCCTGGTTGAACGCCACCGACACGCCATTGAGTTCGATCGCGCGCACGATCGACGATTCCGACAGCGGCACATGGCCCTTCTGGAACGCATAACCAAGCATGAACATATTGGTGGCGATCGAGTCGCCCATCAGCGCGGTAGCGATCTGGCCGGCATCGACGAAGTCGGCCATGTTTTCGCCGCAGGCGCGCACGATTTCGCTGCGCGAGCTGGCGTCCGGGAACTGCCAGTCCGGGTTCTTGACGAATGCCGCCGTCGATGAGCCGGTGGAATTGATCATGGCGTGCGTGCGGTTTTCTCCCATGCGCGACAGGGCGTCGCGGCTGGCCGTGACGATCAGGTCGCAGCCGATCACCAAGTCGGCGCTGCCGGTGCCCACGCGGGTGGAGTGCAGGTCGGCTTGACTGTCGGCCAGGCGCACGTGCGACATCACCGGGCCGCCCTTCTGCGCCAGGCCGCTCATGTCGAGCACGATGGCGCCCTTGCCTTCCACGTGCGCGGCCACGGCCAGGATCTGGCCGACCGTCACCACGCCGGTGCCGCCGATGCCGGTGATCAGGATGCCGTACGGTTGCGCCGTGGACGGCAGTACCGGCGTTGGCAGCACCGCAGGCGGCGCAGCGTCCTTGCCGGCAGCAGCCTTCTTCGGCTTTTTCAGCGCGCCGCCTTCCACCGTCACAAAGCTCGGGCAGAAACCGGTGGTGCACGAAAAGTCCTTGTTGCACGACGACTGGTTGATTTGCCGCTTACGTCCCAGTTCCGTCTCCAGTGGTTCGACCGACAGGCAGTTCGACTGCACCGAACAGTCGCCGCAGCCTTCGCACACGGCTTCATTGATCACGGCGCGCTTGGCCGGATCCGGGTACTCGTTGCGTTTCCGGCGGCGGCGTTTTTCGGACGCACAGGTCTGGTCGTAGATCATGGCCGACACGCCCGGCTGGTCGCGCAGTTCGCGCTGCACGTCCATCAGTTCCGAGCGGTGGCGCACGGTCACGCCTTCGGCCCACTTGTAATCGGACGGGTATTTATCGGGTTCGTCGGTGACGACGATGATCGGCGTGACGCCTTCGGCGGCGATCTGGCGCGAGATCATGCCGGGATCAAGCGGACCGTCGAACGACTGGCCGCCGGTCATGGCCACCGCGTCGTTGAACAGGATTTTATAGGTGATGTTGACCTTGGCCGCGACAGCAGCGCGGATGGCGAGTATCCCGGAGTGGAAATACGTGCCGTCGCCAAGATTGGTAAACACATGCTTCTCGTTGGTGAACGGCGCCTGCCCCACCCAGGTCACGCCTTCAGCGCCCATGTGGGTAAAGGTGGACGTCTCGCGGTCCATCCACAGCACCATGTAATGGCAGCCGATGCCGGCCAGCGCGCGCGAGCCTTCCGGCACCTTGGTCGAACTGTTGTGCGGGCAGCCGGAGCAGAAGAACGGCGTACGGTCGGTTTGCGGATTCGGTTTTGCCGGCAGCGTGGTCAGCGCCAGCTCTTTCGCCTCCAAAAAGGCGATACGCTGCTTGACGCGTTCGGCCACCGGGTGGCCGTCGCAGTAGTGGGCGATGCGGCTAGCAATCGCGCGGGCGATCTGCGCCGGATTGAGTTCGTAGGTGGCTGGCAGCAGCCAGTCGCCGTGGCCGGTCTTGCCCTTGTTGCTCCATTCGCCCGTGTCGTCGAACTTGCCCACCACGCGCGGACGTTCGCCGTCGGGCAGGTTGTACAGTTCTTCCTTCAACGCGTATTCGAGGATTTGCCGCTTTTCTTCAACCACCAGGATTTCGTCGAGGCCCTTGGCGAATTCGTGCACGCCGTCCGCTTCGAGCGGCCAGGTCATGCCGATTTTATACAGGCGGATGCCGATGTCGGCGGCGGCCTGCTCGTCGATGCCGAGGTCGGCCAGCGCCTGGCGCGTGTCGAGGTACGACTTGCCGGCGGTGATGATGCCGATCTTCGGCTTCGGGCTGTCCCAGATGATTTTATTGAGTTTGTTGGCGCGGCAGTACGCGAGCGCCGCGTACCACTTGTACGTGTTCATCCGCACTTCCATATCGAGCACGGTGTCGGGCCAGCGGATGTTCAAGCCGCCGGCCGGCAGCTCGAAGTCCGTCGGCAGCTCGATCTTGACGCGGTCCGGGTCGAAATCGACCACCGCGCCCGACTCGATGATGTCGGTGACGCATTTCATCGATACCCACAAGCCGGTATAACGGCTCATGGCCCACGCGTGCAGGCCGTAGTCGATGTACTCCTGCACCGAGGCCGGGTACAGCACCGGGATGCCGCAGGCATTGAGGATGTGATCGGACTGGTGGGCGGTGGAAGACGACTTGGCGGCATGGTCGTCGCCGGCCAGTACCAGCACGCCGCCGTGCTGCGCGGAACCGGCGTTGTTGGCGTGCTTGAAGACATCGCCGCAGCGATCGACACCAGGGCCCTTGCCGTACCACATGCTGAACACGCCGTCGTACTTGGCGTCCTTGAACAGGTTGGTCTGCTGGGTGCCCCAGACGGCGGTGGCGGCCAGGTCTTCGTTCATGCCGGGATGGAACTTGACGTGGTGGGCGTCCAGGTATTTCTTGGCCTTCATGGCCGTCATATCGACGCTGGTGACGGGGGAGCCGCGATAGCCGGTGATATAGCCGGCGGTATTGAGGCCGGCCTGCAAGTCGCGTTCGCGCTGCATCATCGGCAGGCGGATCAGGGCCTGGGTGCCGGTCATGAAGGCGCGGCCGCGTTCGAGCGTCCACTTGTCGTCGAGCGAGAATTCAGGTACATCCGTCGGGATGGCCGGATCCAGTAGCAAACCCTTTTGAGGTGCGTTCATTGTGTTTGTCTCCACTATTCTTGCAGTGCGCGCCTCGTGAGCGCGCACGGAATGTGTTTCAGTGCCGGCGCGCCAATCTGTGAGGCGCTGCCGGCGAAAATAACGATTATGCGGTCAACACCCCGCGCTTGATTTGATCGAGTTCGATCGATTCGAACAGGGCGCGGAAATTACCCTCGCCGAAGCCCTGGTCGCCCTTGCGCTGGATGATCTCGAAGAAGATCGGGCCGATCACGTTTTGCGTGAAAATCTGCAGCAGCAGTTCCCGCTCAGTTTCGTTACTCTGGCCATCGATCAGGATGCGCAGGCGGCGCAGGTCCTCGAGCCGCTCGCCGTGGTTCGGCAGGCGGCGGTTGACCAATTCGTAATACGTTTCGATGGTGTCCTGGAAGGCGATGCCGGCAGTCTTCATGCCCTCGATCGACGTGTAAATGTCGTCGGTGCCGAGCGCGATGTGCTGGATGCCTTCGCCGTGGTACTGGTCCAGGTATTCGGCGATCTGCGACTTGTCGTCCGACGATTCGTTGATCGGGATGCGCACCTTGCCGCATGGCGAGGTCATGGCCTTCGATTTCAGGCCGGTGTGCTTGCCCTCGATATCGAAGTAGCGCACTTCGCGGAAGTTGAACATCTTCTCGTAGAAGTCGGCCCATTCCTTCATGCG
Organism: Duganella sp. Leaf61; assembly: GCF_001421905.1. Taxonomy (NCBI): domain Bacteria; kingdom Pseudomonadati; phylum Pseudomonadota; class Betaproteobacteria; order Burkholderiales; family Oxalobacteraceae; genus Duganella; species Duganella sp. Leaf61. The sequence goes on along the minus strand of NZ_LMLM01000031.1, from coordinate 64,354 downwards.
GCCGCGATGGACGTTGTTGGTCAGGTGGTCGATGTACGTGAGGCCATGGCCGACGGGGTTGGCCTCGGCGCCGGGTATGGCGACGAAATCGACGTCATAGATGCTGATGTCGCCGATGGCGCCCTGCTCACCGCCGTTCTTGCCGCGCCAGCGATCGACCAGATAGATCAGCGAATCGCCCACGCCCTTGATGGCGGGGATATTGAGTTCCATCGGACCGTTCTTGTTGTCGAATCCCCAGGCGCCCTGCTCGAGCGCGCGCCGGTACGCAAACGCGGCGTCCTTGACGCGGATCGCGATCGCGCACACGGACGGGCCGTGGTGGCGCGCGAAGCGCTGGGCGAACGAATCCTGTTCGGCGTTGATGAGGAAATTGATGTCGCCCTGGCGGTACAAGGTGACGTTTTTATGGCGATGGCGGGCGATGGCGGTAAAGCCCATGCTCTCGAACAGGGCGCCAAGCGCTTGCGGGTCCGGGGCCGCATATTCGACGAACTCGAAGCCGTCGGTGCCCATCGGGTTGTCCCATGGCTGGAATTGCATTGCTGTCTCCTCCTGGTTTTGTTTTGCAAATTTATCGCCCAGTATAGACCCGCCAACCCGGCATTTAATTGCAAACAATTCCCCGGCATGGCGAATGTGCGCAATAATATTGCCTTAACGCTGATTTATTGAGGTATTTATGACCAAAGTTGCATTGGACAAAACCGATCGCAAAATTCTGTCCATTTTGCAAGCCGACGGCCGGCTGTCCAACCAGGATGTTGCCGAGATGGTGGCGCTGTCGCCATCGCCGTGCCTGCGCCGCATCAAGCGGCTTGAAGAGGCTGGCGTGATCCGCCAGTACGTGGCGCTGCTCGACCCCGACAAGATCGGCCTGGGCCTGCTGGCCTATGTGAACGTGCGGCTCGAAAAGCACAGCGACGCCGGCGCCCACAGCAACGCGCGGGCGCTGGGCGCCCCCAATGCGCCGCCATCGCCGCGCGCCGACTTTGCCGACTCGGTGGGACAGTGGCCAGAAGTGGTGGCCTGCTATGCGATGACGGGCGAGATGGACTACCTGCTGCGCGTCCACGTGGAAGACATGGAGCACTTCTCGCGCTTCATGATGGCCACCCTGCTGCGCCACCCGGCGGTGCTCGACGTGAAATCGAGCTTCGCCCTGCAGCGCATCAAGGATACGACCGCGCTGCCGCTGACCAGCCAGCCGTAACCGCCGTTATGGGAAGTGACGGTTCAGATGATTTAAAAACGGCTCGGCTTTCATGAAGCCGATCACGCGGCTGCCCGGCACTTCCTGGCCATCCTTGAACAGGATCATGCCGGGGGGGCCGAACAGGCCGAAGCGTTTCATCAGCGCCTTGTCGTCCGCGTTATTGGCCGTCACGTCCACTTGCAGCACGCGGATCTTCGCCATCTTGTCTTTCACCGCCTGCTGCGAGAACGTGAAGCGCTCCATCTCCTTGCACGACACGCACCAGTCGGCGTAGAAGTCCAGCATCACCGGGGTCCTGGTGGTGGCCAGGACCTGGTCCAGCTCCGCCACGGTTTTGATGCGCGGGAAGTGCGCGTCGGCCGCCGCCGGCGCGGCGCCTGCGTCACCACCGCGTGCGGCCAGGTGACCGAGCGGCTGCAGCACATCGCGGCCACCGCTGGCGGCGCCCGTCAGTTCCAGCACACCGACCAGCAGCAGCGCCATGCCCAGCGCCTTGCCCACGTACGTGCCCAGTCCCGCGCCCTTGGCGGCGGATTCGAACACGTTGAGGAACGCAGCGCACAGCAGCGCGAACACACCCCACAGCACCATGCCGGTCGTGGCCGAGAACACCGGCGTGATCATCCAGATCGCGGTGGCGATCAACAGCAGGCCAAACAGCTTTTTCACGCCATTCATCCAGCCGCCGGCGCGCGGCAGCAGGCTGCCGGCCGAGATCCCGGTGAGCAGCAGCGGCACGCTCATGCCCACCGCCATCGAGAACAGCGCCCAGCCGCCGGTCCAGACATTACGGGTCTGGCTGATGTACAGCAGCGCGCCAGCCAGGGGACCGGCCACGCACGGCCCCACGATCAGGGCCGACAGCGCGCCCATGACAAACACGCCGGCGAACTTGCCGCCGCCCATATTGCCGCTGGCGGAACTGAGCTTGCTTTGCAGGCTGCTGGGCAGCTGCAACTGGTACACGTCGAACATCGACAGCGACAGCACGAACAGCAGTGCGCCAAAGGTCAGCAGCACGGCCGGCTTTTGCAGCGCTGCCGCCAGGCCTTCGCCGGCCAGCCCCGCCGCCACGCCTAGCGACGTATACACCAGCGCCATGCCCAGGCTGTACGCCAGCGCCAGCGCAAAGCCGCGACCGCGCGACGGATTGCCTTCACCGACGATGATCGAAGACAGGATCGGCACCATCGGCAGCACGCAGGGCGTAAACGACAGCAGCAGGCCGAAGACCAGGAAGGCGAGGCCGATGCGCCAGGCGCTGCCGCTCTCCAGCGTGCGCTGGGCGATCGAGCTGTCGTCTTCATGCACGGCCGGCGCCGCTGCCGGTGCACCCGCCGCCGCTGGCGGCACGGCTGGTGCAGCACTTGCGGATGCCGCCAAAGCAGCTTCGCCATCGGCCGTCAGCGCCGTCAGCACGCCGGTTTTGGCCGGGTCGATGGCATAGCTGGCACTGGCCGGCGCGTAGCACAGGCCCGCGTCGGCGCAGCCCTGGTAATTCACCGTGAGCTTCATCGGCTTGCCAGACGCCAGCGGCAGATCGACCACCAGCTGATCCTGGTACGTCTCCATCTCCTTGTTGAAGTTGGTGTCGAACTTGCGGATGCCGTCCGGCAGGCGCGGCGTGGCCAGCGCCACGCCGTCGGCCTCGAAGCTCAGGCGCTCGCGGTACAGGTGGTAGTCGGGCGCGATCTTCCACGCCAGCCGCACGGTGCGGGCGTCAGTCTGGGTGGCGGTGAGCTTGAACGCCTGCTCGGGTTCGAGGAAGTCGGCGGCGCGCGCCGGGTTGGCCATGCCAACGATCAGTGCCAGCAGCATGGCCAGGGCGGCCACCACCATGGCAGCCGGCATTTGCATGCGGCGCCACAGCCATTGTTGTGTTTTCATGTCAGAGATTCCTGTAAAGCGTCTGTCCGTGCTCGTCGATGGCCAGGTAGCCCATGTCGGAGGTCTTGAGAAAAGTGTGTCCTTCGTGTTGCTTGAGCATGGCGATGGTGGAGCAGCTACCCGCCGCCACCGCCATCGGCGCCATCACGCTGACCGAGCGCCAGTACCGCACCGGCATGCCGCTGCGCGGATCGAGGATGTGGCAGTAACGCACGCCATCGAGCTCGAAAAACCGCTCGTAGTCGCCGCTGGTGGTCAAGGCGCCGGAGCTGATCGGGATGCTGGCAATGGTGGCGCCGGGGTCGCGCGGGTCCTGGATGCCGATGCTCCACGGCCGCCCGTCCAGGCGCGGGCCGATAAAGCGCATGTCGCCGCCCAGGTTCACGTATCCGTGCCGCACGCCGGCCTCGATCAGCACCGCCGCCGCGCGGTCGGCCGCGTATTCCTTGCCGAAGCCGCCGAAGTCGATCTCCATGCCCGGTTGCAGCAGGTACACCTGCTGCCGTTCGCAATGGACATGGCGCCAGCCCACCAGCGCCAGCAACGGCCCCAGGGTATCGGCATCGGGCACGCGCGGCTTGCCGAAGTCCCAGGCCCGGCGCAGCACGCCCGACGTGATGTCGAACAGGCCGCCGCTGGCCGCGAACAGCGCGGCCGCGTAATCGATCAGCGCCATGGTCTCGCTGTCGCACGCCACCGGCGCGCGGCCGGCAGCGGCGTTGATGCGCGAGACGATGCTGTCGGGCCGGTAGCGCGAGTACTTGGTCTCGATGCGCCGCACCTCGGCGATTGCGCGCGCCGCCAGGTCTGCAGCCGCCGCCGCGTTCGGCGCCGACAGGCGCAGCTCGCAGCGGCTGCCCATGGCGTCGAACTGCTGGCGGTGGATGGCCGCTACCATGTGCGGTTGACCGCCAGCTGGATGGTGCGCGCGCGCAGCGGTTCGAGGCCCGGGCTGCCCGAGCCGAACGCGCGCCAGCTGCCGCGCTGCTGGTAGGCCGAGACCTTGGCATCGACCGACCAGTCCTTGTCGATCTGCTTGCTCACCTTGAGGCCCAGCGTCACCGCGCCGAAGCCCGAGAGCCGGTAGTCGGCCGACGCGAAGTTGCTCGGACTGTACCCCGGCGGGAACGGCTGGCCCAGCGCCTGGTCGTACACGGGATCGAAATAAAAGTCGGCCGCGCGCTGGGTGTACAGCCGTACTTCCGGCGTGACGGTCCAGCCATCGGCCAGCGGCTGCACGAACTCCTGGCCGAGCGTGTGACCGCGCACGCCGAAGCTGTCGCGGTAGTAGCGGTACGACGTGCGGCTGGTGCCGCCGGTCGCTTCCACGTAATGGTTCCAGCGCAGCAGCAGCGTGCTCTCGTCGCGGCTGCGCGGGCGGTTATCGGGAAACTTGTACGGATCGTTGAAGTATCCCTTGCCGATATCGTGGGCCAGCGTGACCTGCACCACGTCGGCCTTGCCCAGCACCTGCGTCACGCCGAGCAGCAGGTTGGTGCTGTGTTTGCGCTCGTCCCGGACGATCTGGTTGGTGGGGTTGATTTCATCGTTGGCGCGGCCGATGCCGGCCGACCAGGTGGTGTTGCGGTCTTCGCTCTCGAAGGTACCCGACAACGACACCGCGCGCGACAGGTAATCGTCCTCGGACGAATACGCCGCCCCCACGCTCAAGCTGCCGCGGTCGAAGTAGCGCTTGACGGCAACGTCGCCGGCCGTGCGATGGTCGCTCATGCGCGAGGCGCCCGATACCGCGCTGTGGTAGCGCGGGGTAGCGCCCGAGACGTCGTCATTCACGGCCGAAGCGCTGATGCTCCACACGCCGGCCACCGGCGCCATGACAGACACCGACGGCGCCTTCACGTGGATGCGGTCAAGGCCAGACTGGCTGTCCTTGTAATCGAGGTAGCCGATGCTGATCACGCCATTGGTGGGCGGCGCCTCGGCCTGCGCCTGCACGCCGGGCAGCAGCAGCGCGGCGGCCAGGATGGCGGAGGCCGCGAAGGGAGACGTAGCGGACGGGGCCGCCCCGGAAGGGGTTTCGGTCTTGATAGGTTCCATGTGCCTGTTCCTAGTTGCAGCCGCAGCCGCCGCCACCAACGCCGGCGCCGCCCGAAGACGATTCGCGGCTGGTGTAGATATGGTCGTCATAGCGGTTGAACACCCCGCTGTCGTTGAAGGTCATTTCGGGCTTGGCCAGGTTGCCCTTTTCCCACGGCTGCACCTGGCCGAAGCCTGCGCAACCGGTCAGCCCTGCGGCCAGCATGAGCGCGAACACGAGCTTCATTTGGCCGCTCCCAGGGCGGCGACGATCTGCGCCTCCAGCGCGGCGCGGTCGCTGTCGCGGAAGCCCGAGTGCTCGGCGATTACCTTGCCGTCGGCGCCCACCAGCACGCTGCTGGGCATGCCCTTGATGCCGTACTGGCGCGGGGTGGCGCCCTTGGGATCGAAGGCGATGGTGAACTTGGCCGGCGTGGTGGCAAGGAATTTGCGCGCCTCGTCGCTGGTGGCGTCCACGTTGACGCCCACGATCTGTAAACCGCGCGCGCCGTACTTGGCCTGCATCTCGTTCATCCACGGGAACGACTGGCGGCACGGACCGCACCACGATGCCCAGAAGTCCACGTACACCACCTTGCCCTGCAGGCTGGCCAGTTTGATCTCGCCGTCGGCGCCCGGCAGCGTGAACTGCGGTGCGGGCGCCCCCTTGTCCAGCGCCAGCACCAGCGCGGGCGCTGCGGCCAGCGTAACGGCCAGTGTGGCCGCCGATACCATCGATAACATCTTCATTGCTTAGCTCCTCGGTTGGTGTTGGGCGGGCCGCCGCGTGGACGGCCCGGTATGTCATGCCAGCGCGATCACGTGCTGCGCTTGCGGCGCCAGAAGATCACGCCGCCGGCCAGCAGGACCAGGAAGGCCAGCATCGGGTCGTTGACGTCTTGCGAGGCCGAGCAACCGCCGCCGCCGGTGTTCTGCGGCGTGGCGTTGGCTGCCGGTGCGGCAGTGGCCTGGCCGGTCAAGGCGATGGTCGAGCTGCCGCCGGCCACGTTCGCATTGAGCACGATGGAACCGCTATTGCTGCCCGGGTTGACCGGGGTATAGCGCACCACCAGGTCGCACGTGGCGCCGGGATTGAGCGTGAGCGGGAACGCGGCGCAGCCGGTGCTGTCGGTAACCTGGGCGAACGGACCGCTGAAGGTGGCGCCGGACAGCGTGAGCGCAGCCGAACCGCTGTTGGTCAGGGTGAAGCGACGCGTTGGCGTGGCGCCGATGGTGACAGCGCCGAAGTCGAAGCTTTGCGGATTGACGCCAAGCGCCGGCGCACCGGCTGCCACAGCCACGCCATTGCCGCCCAGCGCCAGCGAGAACTGCGCACCGCCGTCGGTGACGACCATCAGCGTGGCGCTGCGGGCGCCGGCTGCCGTCGGACGCAGCGCCGTGGTCAGGGTGCAGCTGGCGCCGGCGCCCACCTGGGCGTTGGCCACGCAGGTGCCGCCGAGGACAAAGTCGCCGGGATTGGCGCCGCCCAGCGTGAGCGTGGCGATGCGCAGCGTGGCAGTGCCGGTGTTATTGAAGGTGGTTGTGTGCACGGCGGCCGTGGCGCCCACCTGGGTATCGGCAAACGCGATCGGACCGGCTTCGGACAAGACCGGCACGCCAACCGCCTGGGCGCTGCCGGTGCCGGTGACCGCCACTTGCAGCGGCGCGGCGTTCGACGCGACGGCCAGGGTGGCGGCAATGGCGCCAGCGGTGGTCGGTGCAAAGCGCAGCGGCACCGAGCAGCGCGCGCCCACGGCCAGCGTGTTGCCGCAATCGCTGCCCGCGATGGTGACGCTGGCCGCGCCAGTGACGCCGATGCTGGCGATGTTCAGGACCACGTTGCCGGTATTGGCCAGTACCACGGTCTGCGCGACGGCCGGCGTGTTGACGGTCTGCGCGCCAAAGGCGATGGCCGATGGCGTGGCGGTCACCGCCGGGGCGGCGGCGCTGGCGGTGCCGCTCAAGCCCACGCCGGCGCTGCCGTTGGCAGCGTTCGACGCCAGCGTCAGCGTGCCGGCAAAGGCGCCGGCGGCGGTTGGCGTGGCGGTAACGGTCACGGTGCAGCTGGCGCCGGCGGCCACCGGAGTGGCAGTGGCGCAGGTGCCGCCAACCGTGAAGATGCCGGCATTGGCGCCACCCACGGCGATGCTGCTGAACGTGAGCGTGGCCTGGCCGCTGTTGGTGACGGTGACGGTAGATGGCGCGGACGCGGCGCCCGTCAGCTGGGCGCCAAAGTTGATGGTGGCAGCCGACAGGCCGATAGTGGCTTGCGGCGTGCTGTTGCCGGTACCGGAGAGGGCCACGCTGCTGCTGCCGCCGGTGGCGTTATGGGTGATGGTGAGCGTGGCTGCGCGGCTGCCGGCGGCAGTCGGACGGAAACTGGTTTGCACGGTGCAGCTGGCGCCGGCGGCAATCGCCGCGCCGTTGGCGCAGGTGCCGCCGCCGATGCTGTAATCGCCCGCAGCGGCGCCGCCCAGCGCGATGGTGCCGATGTTGAGCGCGGCGCTGCCGGTGTTGCTGAGCGTAGTGGACAGCGGGCCACTGGTCTGGCCGATGGCGGTGCCGGTAAACGTCAGGCTCGCCGGCGCCAGCGAGGCTGCCGGCGCGGCGGTCACATTCGGGTTGCCGATGAACGCGGCCAGGTCTTCCAGCTCGGTAGACGAGAACCGGCCCGTGAACAGGCTGCCCATGCCGCCGCGATTATTGGCAATCGCATTGGCGATGACGGACGGCTGGTTGGCCGCGCGCGTGATGCCGTTGACATTGGCCGCCGGCGAGGCGCCGTGGCACGACGCGCAACTGGCGCCGCCGGTCACCGGGCCGTTGAGATACAAATTCCTGCCGTTGAGCGCATCGGCGGCGCCTGCATGCGGCGCAGCTGCTGCCGCCCCGATGATCAATACCGCCCCGGCCATACGTCCCGCCAATCCCGTCCCCATTGTCCCGCCCATGCCTGTTCTCCTGAAGTGAATTTAGATACTGCAAACGGAGATCGCAAAGGCATTCATGCCGCTGTGCGCCAGCGCGCACCAGCGCCAGCTGCGGGTGCGCGCATACAGCATCGCCAGCACCAGTCCCGGCCCCAGCACCGCCAGCGCCACGTGCCAGCCGCTGCCCAGGTGCAGCAGGCTGAAGGCGCCGGCCGACACCAGCACCGGCCACGCCGAAGCCGGCCAGCGCCGCATCAGCCACTCCTGCAATCCAGCGCGCACCACGAGTTCTTCGAGCACGGGCGAGAGCAGCAGCAGGCGCAGGAAGTCCCACGCCGACGGGGCGTACAGGTGCGCGCCGCAGGCGGCGTCCCAGGTCCAGGGCAGGATCGATGAAATCAGCGACACGGTAAGTGAGAGCCTCGCTGCCAGTTGCGTATCTTGTCGGACCGTTCATTCCGGCCCGGGCAGCAAAGGTTCTAGAAAGGCACTACTTTTTTTTCGGCTTGCGAAACGTGAGGCGCTCCAGCCATTTCAACGCGGCGCGTTTGTTGGCCTTGAAGGTGTAGTCGAGAGTGGCGAATTGTTCGTCGAGCGCTTCCTGCATCACGCTGGAAGGATCGGCCGGCAGCAGCTTGAGGTAGGCGTCGGCCTCGCCGTATTCGCGGTGGATTTCCATGCCCGCCTTTTTGGCGATGTGCATCATGGTCTTGTTGGACGACAGGCAGTGCATGTACAGCGTATCGACATCGTTGTTGCGGCAGTGGATGGCGGCGCGCTCGAACATCTTCGAGCCGACGCCGATGCCGCGCGCGCTGCGGCTGACCGACACGCCGAATTCGGCCACGCGCGCCTTGTCGGTCACTGCGTCCTGCGCGGCGTCGCGCGGGGCGAACGCCAGGTGGCCCACCGCCACCAGCCGGAACACGCGGTTGTACACGCCGAACACGATGTCACGGGAAAAATCGATGGCGGCGACGTAGCGCTCGATCTGCTCGTCGGGCAGTTCGGTGCCGAAGCGCAGCAGGCGATCGGATGGTTCGAGGTCGAGGAAGTGACGGCGCATGCGGCGCCGGTCGCGCGGGTGCAGCTGCTTGACCGGCACGCGCGGGCGGTATTTGCCGTCGGGGGTTTTGCTGCGCGCGCGCAGCGGGTTCTGGAACAGGTCGATGGGGGCCATCGCTAACCCCGCACCCCGGCGCAGCCGTGCCGGTTACACGGCGGCGTCGTCATCGTCGGCATTGAGCGCGATGTTGACGGCCTTCACCCGCTCCCGATGGACGAATTCAGGGATGCGTTGCGGGTTGTCGAGGCACCTTTGCGCAATCTCGCCCGCATTCACCGCGCGCGCGGCTGCCATTGCCGTTTCCAGGTACGCCGCTTGCGGGAACGGCGCATCCTGGTAGCTGGCCGACGGTCCGATGCGCCCGCGCGAATCGCACTCGGTCGCCAGCAGCATTTGCGAAAACCGCGCCGGCTTGCGGAACGCGTCGCAGCGTTCCAGCAACTTCACGATGGTGTTGGGCCGCAGTTGCAGTGCGCGGCCCACGTTGCCATGCTCGCGCGCGGTCATCACGGCCAGGTCGCGGCAGTCGGTGGGCACGCGCAGGCGCTTGCACACCTGCTCCACCAGTTTGACGCCGAGTCCCTCGTGTCCGTGGTGCGCCGGCCAGTTGTCGGGTGGCGTCACGCCCTTGCCCAGGTCGTGCATCAGGCAGGCCACGCGCGCAGGCAGCTCCAGGTTGGCGCGGGCGGCGCAGTCGATCACTTGCAGGATGTGGGCGCCGGTGTCGATCTCCGGGTGCCATTTTTCCGGCTGCGGCACACCCCACAAGACGTCCAGTTCGGGCAGGATGCGCGCCAGTGCGCCGCAGTCGCGCAGCACCTCGAGCATGCGCGACGGCTGCTGCTCCATCAGACCGCGCGACAGTTCCTGCCAAACGCGTTCGGCCACCAGTGCATCGACTTCGCCCTGCTCCACCATATGCCGCATCAGCGCATTGGTTTCGGGCGCCACGCGAAAATCGGGATAGCGCGCGGCAAAGCGCGCCACGCGCAGGATGCGCACCGGGTCTTCGGCAAAGGCGTCGGACACGTGGCGGAAGATGCGCGCGGCGATATCACGCTGGCCGCCGAACGGATCGGTGAGCGTGCCGTCGTCGGCGCGGGCAATCGCATTGATGGTCAGGTCGCGCCGCACCAGGTCTTCTTCCAGCGTCACCTCGGTGGACGTGTGGAAGACAAAACCCTTGTAGCCGGGCGCGGTCTTGCGTTCGGTACGCGCCAGCGCGTATTCCTCCTGCGTCTTCGGATGGAGGAACACCGGGAAATCCTTGCCCACCGGGCGGTAGCCCTGCGCCACCATGTCATCGGGCGTGGCGCCCACCACCACGTGGTCGTGGTCCTTGACCGGCAGGCCAAGCAACTCGTCGCGCACGGCGCCGCCTACGACATAAATCTTCATCATCAATCCGGCAGTTCGGCGTCGTGCTTGGGCGCCGTTTCGGTTTCGGCCAGCGCTTCGGTCACCCACCGCGCCACGGCCGGATGGGCCAGCACGCGCTGGCAGTAGGCATCCAGCGCCGGCGCCAGCGAGACGCCATAGGTACGGAAGCGCGCCACCACGGGTGCGAAGTACGCGTCGGCAATCGAGAAGTCGCCAAACAAAAACTGGTGGTGACCAAAGCGCGACAGGCATTCCTCCCAGATCTCGCTGATGCGGCCGATGTCGGCCTGCGAGCCGTTGGTGCGGCCCTTGCCCGGCAGGCTGGCGCTGATATTCATGGGCATGGCGTTGCGCAGGTCGGTGAAACCGCAGTGCATCTCGGCGCAGATCGACCGGGCCATGGCGCGCGCGGCCACGTCCTGCGGCCACAGGTGCAGCTCGGGGAACTGCTCGGCCAGGTATTCGACGATGGCCAGGCTGTCCCAGATGGTGATCTCGCCGGCCAGCAGCACCGGCACCCGGCCGCAGGCCGAGTAGCTGCAGATGCGGTTGGCGGTGTCGGGCTGGTCGAGCAGGATGCGCACTTCCTGGAACGGGATGCCGAACGCGGTCATCGCCACCCATGGACGCATCGACCATGACGAATAATTCTTGTTGCCGATGACGAGGGTCAGGCCGGGCGAACGGGCGGCAGCCAAAGCGTTGGACAGGCTGGGATCGAGTTGGGTGGTCTGCATGATGGTTTGATGGTGTGAATAATCAGGTCGCCGCCGGTTCAGCGGGCGAAGGTCGTTTCCTGCTCTTCCTGCAGGGTGTAGCCCTTGGGCGTGACCACGCCGATGCGCGCCTTGAGCGACTGCGGCCGCCCCTCGAACAGCGCGGCATAGTAGTTGGCGTTGGACATAACGTTCTTGACGTAGGTGCGCGTCTCGAAAAACGGAATCGACTCGATGAACACGGCCGACTCCATCGGCTTGTCCAGCGACGCGCGCCAGGTGCGCGAGCGTCCCGGGCCGGCGTTGTAGGCGGCGGTGGCCAGCACCTGCGAGCCGTCCATATTCCCGAGCACCATGTTCAGGTAGTTCGTGCCGAGCATGATGTTGGTCTTGACGTCGGAGAGCATGTCCTGCGCGAAGTCGGTCAGGCCCAGTTTTTTCGCCACCCAGCGGCCGGTGGACGGCATCACCTGCATCAGGCCCGACGCGCCCGCGTGCGACTGCGCGTCCATGATGAAGCGCGACTCTTGCCGGATCAGGCCATACACCCAGGCCTTGTCGAGGCCCAGGGTCTTGGTGGCCGGGTGCATGATGTCGTCGTGCGGCGACGGGAAGCGCTGGGTGTAATCGACCAGCACGCGGGTGCGGTCCGACGTGTTGACCATTCGGTCGAGGATGTGGTTCTGGCGCGCGTATTCGGCGGCGGCCAGGTGTTCGCGTTCGCTCAGGCCGCGCAGGCCCCAGTTCCATTCGCGCGTGCCTTCGAAGCGCAGGCGCATGCTGAAGAATTTCAGCGCGCGCTGGAAGTTGGGGTTGGCGGCAATCGGCGCGATTTCAGCGGCGGTGATCGGCGCGCCCGGCGGCGGGATCGACACCAGGCGGCCGGTTTCCTCGCGCGCCAGCTGGCCATAGAAATTGGGCTGGTCGGCAATGCTGTTGAACAGCCGCAGCGCCTCGCCCGACGGCGGGCTGGTATCGCTGCCGTCGGCCATCAGGGCGCGGCCCTTCCAGTAGATCCAGGTGGGATCTTCGCGCAGGATGGCCGGCATGGCATCGATATTCTTGTGCACCTGGCGCCAGTCGCCGTTGCGCAGCGCGATGCGGGTGCTCCACTGGGCCTGGTCGATCGACAGTGGCGCGCCGTCGGCCCGCTTCCAGTAACCGGTGGTGTCGTCCGACAGCGAGTACGACGATTGCAGCGCAATTGCCGCCCAGGCGGCGCGCTGCTCCTGCGCTGTCAGCCTGGACGCGGCCTTGTTGAGCGCCAGCGTGGCCAGCTTGATGCTGGTCTTGGCCAGGCGGCCCACGGCAACGATGAAGATTTCATGTTCGGTGCGCCCGTTACCCGGCCCCTTGGCCACGGCCACTGCGGGCAGATCGATCGCCTGCACGACTTTTTTATCGGGCCCGCCGAGCAGTGCGACGATGCGCCGCGCCTGGCCGGTGGAATTGAACTCGCCGGACAGGCGCAACTGCGTGTACAGGTCGTCGGCGTCGAACTGGCGGGCCTGGTACAGGGTGCCGATCAGGCCCGCGCACGGTTCGCCGTAGCCGTTGGGGGAAATCAGCAGCGCGCGCGCCTCGCTGGCGACGTTCTGGCCCTTGATCGCGCGCGATTGCAGCGCGTAGCATTTGAGCTGGGTGTCGTCGTTGAGAACGAACAGCGGCAGTTGTTCGTCGAAGGTGGTCCAGTCGCGGGTGCGGCCCAGTTCGAGCAGCCAGTCGTTGCGCAGCCGATCGACGATGGCCTGGCCCTGGTAGCGCTGCATGAAGCCGCGAATTTCCGCCTGCGAAGCATCGCGCAGGCGCGCTTTGAGCCGATAATAGTCGACGTACGACGGAATCGAATAATTGGCCAGGCGCGCGGCGTAGAAATCGACCTTGGACGTCTCGTCCTTGCGCACGGCGTCGCGCATGAGCAGGAAGGCATCGTCCTCGCGCCGGGTTTCAGCGCCGATATCCTCGGATTGGGCAAAGGCGGTGACGGCCACCATGGCGACCACTGCGCCGGCGATCCATTTCGAAACGGAAATCAATGTGCAACTCTCTATTAGTCTTGAACCTGTCTTGAACCTGAGTAGAACCAACCATGGCCAGCGACCCTAGAATACCACGCAGCGAGAACGAAGCAATAGCCCCATCCGCACCGGGCAAGGCAGAATTAAGGCAGCAACTGCTGGCCGCGCGGCGCGCCTTCGATGCGGAGTCGCGCACGCAGTGGGACCGGGACATCGGCCGCCAGGTGGTGGCGTGGTGGCACGCGGCGCAACCGGCCACATTGGGCGTGTACTGGCCGCTGCGCGGCGAGCCCGATCTGTCGGCTGCTTACGCGGAGCTGGAACGCCTCGGTGCGCGGCTGCTGCTGCCGGTGGTGGTCGCCCGCGACGCGGCCCTCGAATTTGCCGACTGGCGCATCGGCGAGGCGATGGTCAGGGATGGCATGGGGGTGGCGGTGCCGGCCGATTTGCGGCTGCAAGACTACCCGGCGGCGTTGCTGGTGCCGTGCCTGGGGTTCAATGCGGGGGGATACCGGCTTGGGTATGGCGGAGGGTTTTATGACCGGACGCTGGCAAGGACGCCACGGCCGGTGACGGTGGGGGTGGCGTATTCAAGCTTGCAGGTGAAGTTTGAAGCGGATTTGCATGATGTGGCGCTGGACCGGATGATCACCGAACCAACGCCACGCTGACAGTTATACCAGCCGCTGCCACAGCGCCGTGGTCGGCGCCGCCTGGTTCATGCTGTAAAAATGCAGCCCCGGTGCGCCGCCAGCCAGCAGGCGCTCGCCCAGCTGCGTCACCACGTCGAGCCCGAACGCCTTGATCGAGGCCGAGTCGTCGCCGAAGCTGGCCAGCTTGAGGCGTACCCAGCGCGGAATCTCGGCGCCGCACATGTCCGAAAAACGCATCAGCTGCGTGTAGTTCAGGATCGGCATGATGCCCGGCACGATCGGCACATCGATGCCCAGCTTGCGGGTTTGCTCGACAAACTGGAAGTACGCGTCCGCATTGTAAAAATACTGGGTGATCGCGGCGTTGGCGCCGGCCTTGATCTTGCGCTCGAACGCCAGCAGGTCGTCCTGCGGCGATTTCGCCTGCGGGTGCACCTCGGGATAGGCTGCCACTTCGATGCGGAACCAGTCGCCGGTTTCCTGGCGGATGAACTCGACCAGCTCGTTGGCGTAGCGGAATTCACCTGCCCCGCCGTAGCCGCTGGGCAGGTCGCCGCGCAACGCCACGATGCGGCGGATGTTATGCGACTTGAACTCGGCCAGGATGGCGCGGATCGACTCGCGCGAACCGCCCACGCACGACAGGTGCGGCGCGGCGTCTTCGCCGGCGGCCAGGATTTCCACCACCGTGTCGAGCGTGCCGCGCTGGGTGCTGCCGCCGGCGCCGAAGGTCACGGAAAAATACTTGGGTTTCAGTTCGGACAGCTTGGCGCGCGTGGCGCGCAGCTTGTCCGCTCCTTCTGCCGTCTTGGGCGGAAAGAATTCAATACTGAAATTATGATTAGCCATCTGCGTTCTTCAAAAGTAAGGTAGACAGGGCCCAGGAAATAATGCTGTACAACAGCGCGCCACCGACAGCCGACATGAAGCTGTCAACGCTAAAGCCGGGCACGAATTGCGCCGCCAGCCAGAACGAAAAGCCATTGATGATGAAGATAAACAGTCCCAGCGACACCACGGTCACGGGCAACGTCAGGATCAGCAGCACGGGGCGGATCAGCGTATTGACCAGGGCCAGTACGAGCGCGGCAAAGAGGGCGGCGCTAATGCTTGTGACATTAACGGAATGCATCAGGTAAGGGATTGCCAGCAGGGCAACCGCATTGATTAGCCAGGTAAGGACCAAACGCATAATATAGATTCTCGCTGCTAAAAGTCGATAAAAAACAGGGCCGGCAAACTCCGCCGACCCTATTCAACCAGCGCTAATTAATAGCGGTAGGTGTCAGGCTTGTAAGGGCCGTCGACGGACACGTTGATGTAGGCCGCTTGCTCCGGGGTCAGCTCGGACAGTTGGGCGTTGAGCTTTTTCAGCTGCAGGCGCGCGACTTTTTCGTCCAGGTGCTTCGGCAGCACGTACACGCCGACCGGGTAGTTGGCGGTGTTGGCAAACAGTTCGATCTGGGCGATGGTCTGGTTCGCAAACGACGAGCTCATCACGTACGACGGGTGGCCGGTACCGCAACCGAGGTTCACCAGGCGGCCTTCGGCCAGCAGGATGATGCGCTTGCCCGACGGGAAGATCACGTGATCGACCTGTGGCTTGATGTTTTCCCAGGTGTATTTCTTCAGCGCAGCAACGTCGATTTCGTTGTCGAAGTGGCCGATGTTGCAGACGATGGCCTGATCCTTCATCTTGAGCATGTGCTCTTCGGTCAGGATGTGATAGTTGCCGGTGCAGGTCACGAAAATGTCGCCGTGTTCGGCAGCGTAATCCATGGTCACCACGCGGTAGCCTTCCATCGCAGCTTGCAGCGCGCAGATCGGATCGATCTCGGTCACCCATACCTGCGCCGACAGCGCGCGCATGGCCTGGGCCGAGCCCTTGCCCACGTCGCCGTAACCGGCGATCACAGCCACTTTACCGGCGATCATGACGTCGGTCGCGCGCTTGATGCCGTCAACCAGCGATTCGCGGCAGCCGTACAGGTTGTCGAACTTCGACTTGGTGACGGAATCGTTAACGTTGATGGCCGGGAAGGCCAGCTTGCCGTCCTTGTGCATCTGGTACAGGCGGTGCACGCCGGTGGTGGTTTCTTCGGTCACGCCGAGGATGTGCGGCAGGCGCTTGGAGTACCAGGTAGGGTCGATCGCCAGCTTGGCCTTGATGGCGTTGAACAGGCAGATTTCTTCTTCCGAGGTCGGGTTGCCGACCACCGAGATGTCCTGCTCGGCGCGCGCGCCGATGTGCAGCAGCAGGGTGGCGTCGCCGCCGTCATCGAGAATCATGTTCGAGTACACGGCATTGCCGGCAGCGTCCGCCGGCCACTCGAAGATGCGATGGGTGTAATCCCAGTATTCGTCCAGGGTTTCGCCCTTGACGGCAAACACCGGGGTGCCGGCGGCAGCGATGGCGGCAGCGGCGTGGTCCTGGGTGGAGTAGATATTGCACGAAGCCCAACGCACGGTGGCGCCCAGCGCTTCCAGCGTCTGGATCAGCACGGCGGTCTGGATGGTCATGTGCAGCGAACCGGTAATGCGCGCGCCTTTCAACGGCTGGGCTGCGGCGAATTCGTCGCGGATGGCCATCAGGCCCGGCATTTCGGTTTCAGCGATCTTGATTTCCTTGTCGCCCCACGGGGACAGGGAAATATCGGCGACCAGGTAGTCTTGCAGAGGTTTGAGTACGGCGTTCATCACGCCCTCCTTTCAGTTAGAAAAAAGTAACGTGAGCGCGGTTGCAGATTCCGAGCCTGGCGAAAAGGATTCGTCGCAGCGCTCCTCGGAAGGGGCATTCTAGCATCGTTGCGCGCCGGTGACGACGTGCAACGTGCTAAAACATGCAGGGCAGCATCACCACCCTGGCAGAACGACAAGCTTATTTCAGGCCGGCCGCATCGCGCAGGATCGCCGCCTTGTCGGTGTGCTCCCACGTGAATTCCGGCTCTTCGCGGCCGAAGTGGCCGTAAGCGGCGGTCTTGGCGTAGATCGGACGCAGCAGGTCCAGCATCTGCACGATGCCTTTCGGGCGCAGGTCGAAGTGCTCCATCACCAGCTTGGCGATTTGTTCGTCAGGAATCACGCCCGTGCCTTCGGTGTACACGGTGATATTGATCGGACGGGCCACGCCGATCGCGTACGACACCTGCACCTGGCACTGGCGCGCCAGGCCGGCAGCGACCACGTTCTTGGCCACGTAGCGGGCGGCATACGCTGCCGAACGGTCAACTTTCGTCGGATCTTTACCGGAGAATGCGCCGCCGCCGTGCGGACTGGCGCCGCCGTAGGTGTCCACGATGATCTTGCGGCCGGTCAGGCCGCAATCGCCTTGCGGACCGCCAATGACGAAGCGGCCGGTCGGATTGACCAGGTACTTGGTGTCAGTCAGCCATTCGCGCGGCAGCACCTGCTTGATGATCTCTTCGATCACCGCTTCTTCGATCTGTTTATGTTGCATTTCCGGCGCGTGCTGGGTGGAGAGCACCACGGTGTCCACGGCCACCGGGCGGCCGTTGACGTAACGCAGCGTCACTTGCGACTTGGCGTCCGGGCGCAGCCATGGCAGGCGGCCGTCCTTGCGCAGCTGTGACTGGCGCTCGACCAGGCGATGCGCATAGTGGATCGCCGCCGGCATCAGTTCCGGGGTTTCGTCGCAGGCGTAGCCGAACATCAGGCCCTGGTCGCCGGCGCCCTGGTCGAGGTCGATACCGGCACCTTCGTCAACGCCTTGGGCGATGTCCGGCGACTGCTTGTCGTAGGCGACCAGCACGGCGCAACCACGGTAGTCGATACCGAAGTCGGTATTGTCGTAACCGATGCGCTTGATGGTTTCGCGGGCAACTTGAATATAATCCACATTGGCGTGGGTGGTGATTTCACCAGCCAGCACCACCAGACCGGTGTTGCACAGGGTTTCGGCGGCAACGCGCGCTTTCGGATCCTGGGTCAGGATGGCGTCCAGAATCGCATCGGAGATCTGGTCCGCAACTTTGTCGGGGTGGCCTTCCGAGACAGATTCGGAAGTGAAGAGGTAATCATTAGACATCGCAACTCCTGGAAATGGCGGTAAAAATGGTTGTCGCGCACCAACGGGGGTTGCGACGCTTTAGCGATATTTATATCCCGCATCGCAAGTTGTCATTAACTCAGCGGTTCCTACTAACGTGTTATTTTACGCTTTTTTAAAAAAACTTGCTTCTCGTCCAGCAACCAGGCAAGCATAAACTCAGGCACACAACACTTTCATGCTCGTACCCATTTTTCGTTTCCTTTCCGTATTTCCCTTGTCCTTCCTGCATGCCGCCGGCAGTGCGCTGGGATGGGTGGTGTACCTGGCATCCCCGTCGTACCGGCGCCGTATGCGCGACAACATGACCCAGGCCGGCTACTCGCAGCACCTGTCCGCCGCCGTGGCCGAAGCCGGTAAAAGCATCATCGAATTGCCCTTCATCTGGTGCGCCGATCCGGCGCGCGTGTCGCGCCACGCCACGCTGGAAAACTGGCAACTGGTGCAAACCGAGCTCGACGCCGGGCGCGGCATCGTGTTCCTCACGCCCCACCTGGGCTGCTTTGAAATCGTGGCCCAGGAAATCGCCCTGCGCACCGAGCTGATGGTGATGTACCGGCCGCCGAAAAAAGAGGCATTGAAGCCGCTGATCGAAGGCGCGCGTGCGCGCAAGAACCTGCTGCTGGCGCCAGCCAATATGAGCGGCGTGCGCATGCTGGCCAAGTTCCTCAAAAAAGGCCAGCCGATCGGCCTGCTGCCCGACCAGGTGCCGCAGGAAGGCGAAGGCGTATGGGCCACCTTCTTCGGCCGCGACGCCTACAGCATGACCTTGCCGGCCAAGCTGGCGCAGATGGGCAACGCCACCGTGATCGTCACGTACGCCGAGCGTCTGCCGGGCGGAAAGGGCTACGTGATCCATTTCGTGCCGTTTACCGAGTCGCTGGAAGGCGACACCGCCAGCCAGGCGCAGGCAATCAACACCGCGATGGAGCACCTGATCGCGCGTAATCCCACCCAGTACTACTGGAGCTACAACCGCTACAAGGTGCCCCACGGCATCGATGCGCCACAGACTGGAGAAGCAGCATGAAGTTAGTACTCGGATTGATGTGGCTGCTGCACTGGCTGCCGTTGCCCGTGCTGGGCCGATTTGGCAAGTTTACCGGCAGCCTGCTGTTTATCGTCCTGCGCGCGCGGCGCGAGATCACGCTGACCAACTTGCGCCTGTGCATGCCTGAGCTGACCGAGGCCGAACGGGTGACGCTGGCGCGCCAGCATTTCCAGGCCTATGCGCGCAGCATCTGGGAGCGCGGCATCCTGTGGTGGGCGTCGGAAGCGCGCCTGAACCGCCTGATCACCGTGGAACCGGGCCCGGTGCCGGTGGCGGAAATGACAGCCAAACCGACTATTTTGCTGTGCCCGCACTTCGTGTGCCTGGACGTGGCCGGCGCCTCGATCGCGATGGTGGCCAGCGCGTCGTCGATGTACGTGACGCAAAAGAACGCCGCGTTCGACCAGGTGCTGCGCGCCGGCCGGGCCCGCTTCAAGCCGGTGAAACTGTTCACGCGCCAGGACGGCATCAAGCCGATCCTGCGCGCGCTGCGCGACAAGCTGCCTTACTTCATGCTGCCGGACATGGACTTCGGCGAGAAGGATGCCGAGTTCGTGCCGTTCTTCGGCATCGACGCGGCCACCCTGACCGCCACCGCGCGCATCGCCGCCACCACCGGCGCCCAGGTGATGCCGGTGATCGCCACGTTCCTGCCGAATTACCAGGGATGGCGTGTGAAATTCTACCCGGTGTGGGACAATTATCCCGGCCCCGACATGGTGGCCGCCACCCGCCGCATGAACGAGTTCATCGAGGAGCGCGTGCGCGAAGCCCCGGCTGAATATTTCTGGACGCACAAGCGCTTCAAGACCCGCCCGAATGGCGAACCATCGTTGTATCCACGTCGTAAATAAACTATGAAACTCAAATTCACCAAAATGCACGGCGCCGGCAACGACTTCGTGGTCATCGACGGCATCAACCAGCACATCGACTTCACCCCGTCGCAATGGCAACTGCTGGGCGACCGCCGCTTCGGCGTGGGCGCCGACCAGATCCTGCTGGTGGAAAAGCCGACGCAACCCGGGTGCGATTTCCGCTACCGCATCTTCAACGCCGACGGCGGCGAAGTGGAGCAATGCGGCAACGGTTCGCGCGCCTTCGTCAAATTCGTGGCGGAAAAAGGCCTGACCGACCAGCGCAGCATCACGGTGGAAACCAAGGCCGGCATCATCGCGCCGCGCCTCGAACTCGATGGCAGCATCACCGTGAACATGGGCGCACCCGTGCTGGAACCGGCCAGGGTACCGTTCCATGCCGAGGGCTTGCAGGGCGAAGCCCAGGCGCAGGACACGCTGTGGCCGCTGCTGCTGGAACTGGGCGGCGCGCGCGAAACCGTGCTGATCTCGGCGGTCTCGATGGGCAACCCGCACGCGGTACAAATCGTCGATGACGTCGAGACGGCGCCGGTGGAACTGACCGGCCCGCTGATCGAGCACCATGTGCGTTTTCCGAACCGCGTCAATGCTGGCTTCATGCAAGTGCTCGACCGCCAGCACGTCAAGCTGCGCGTGTTCGAGCGCGGCGTGGGCGAGACGCTCGCGTGCGGCACCGGCGCCTGCGCGGCCGCAGTGGCCGGTATCCGCCGTGGCGTGCTCGACAGCCCGGTACGGGTCGATGCGCGCGGCGGACAGTTGTCGATCAGCTGGGCTGGCGAGGGTGAGCCGGTGCTGTTGACGGGGCCGGCGGTGACGGTGTTCGAGGGCGAGATCGAGATTTAACTAGCCAGGCTGCCAGCGCTGCGCCTGCCTTAAGAGCTTCAAGCTGTTGGGCCTCAAGCCAGTGGGTTTCAAGTCAATGGGCTTGAAGCCGGCGGTTTTCAAGCCGGCTGGTTTCACGCCGTCGAAAGTTCGTCCGCCAGCGCCGGCAAGCAGGTCTTGAGGCGGTACAAGCGCTGGCGGTAATTCCCTTCCAGGCAGCCATCAAGCCGGTCGAACTGCGCCACCACCTGGTCCAGCAGTTGCCGGTCCTGCGCCGTGCGCAGCGCAATCAGGCGGCGCTTGCTGCGCCCGTAACTGGCGCGGATATCGACCACCAGGCAATGGCCGTGATCGGCCTCTTTCACGTCAAGTAACAACGCTTCGGCCCGGTTCAAACCGAAGGCACGTGCCAGCGTCAGCCGCGCCGCCAGCAACGGCTGGCGCATGGCCAGCGTGTGCAATGCTGCCGGCGCCAGGGCCAGCAGTGCCGGGCCCCACGCGGCCGCGCGCGGCGCCGGGGCGATGCGCGCCAACTGCCGCTGCGCCTGCTCGCACCCCTGGGCCGTCGCTTTCTGCAGCCAGTACATCGCGCGCACGTCGCCATCCGCTTCGTGGCGGCGGTGACGCCACGCATAGAGGCCGCACTCGCGCTGAGCGTTTCGATGGCCCAGCTCGGCTGCACGCTCCAGGCAGACCTGCGCCTCGGCCACGCTACGCTGCGAAAACTCCGGTTTCATGTAGATGCGCGAGAGCGCAAACCAGGCATCGGGATCGCCCTGTTCACCGGCCAGCGTGAGCCAGCGGATCGCGCGCTTGAAGTTGACGGTGGCGATGCCGTCCGGCTGCCGACTGCCATCGCGCTGCAGGCGCGCGAACCACAAACCAAGCGCCAGTTGCGCCGCGCGGTCGCCGGCCTGCGCGGCCTGTTCGCGATTTTCTACGGACGGTTCTCGCGGCACTGCGGCGAGCCCGCGATTGTGCAGCGGCGCCAGCCCATCCCAGGCAGACTCGGCGGGTAGCACGTCAAAGCGCGCCTTGCGCAGCAAAGCCTCCTGCATTTCCACGTGATTCGGCGGCGCCAGTTGCGCCAGCACCACTCCAGCCTGCTCGACCCCGGCCGCGAAGGCACGCTCGTACCACGGCAACACTTCGTCCACGCAGTGCCGCGCATGCTCGAACGGCACGTGGCTGCCGATCAGCATCCACGCTTCAGCCTGCTGCTGGCGGGCCGCGCGGTTGAGCCAGTGCAGCGCGGTGGGCATGTTGCGCGGCAGGCTGGCGCCGCCGAACAGGTACAGCTTGCCCAGGGCCAGCTGGCAAGCGGCATCGCCGGCGCGCGCGCCACGGATGACGCCTAGTTCAGCTCGATTGACCATCGTTTAGGCGGGGAAAGATTGATCAGGAACAGAGGGTTGGGAAGTGCGGAGTTGTCGTCCAGTGTAGCGTGCGATCCACGCCACATCCTAGGGAAACCGCGCCATGGCTTGATCTCTCACAAATCGAGCACCCTGCCCGCGCTTGTAGGCTAGAGCTGTTTTAGTACCCGATTGAAAGGAGTTAGCGTAACCGTTCCGAAGAAAGCGAGACCTGGCGGGCACACTCCCGCGTTTCAAAAAAACCACAAGCAGCTGTCGTTGCGGGGCTTTCAACCAAGACTGGCCTCCTCAATCGACCACTCCCGCGCAATTTTCCCGGCGAGCCTTTAAGGTTCCGAACCAAGGACCTACCAGTACCGATACAGCGGCGGACGCTTGTTCGATCTACTTAAAAAAGGAACCTATCAATGAAAAAATCTCTCGTGGCCCTGGCACTTACCGGCGCGTTCGCTGGCGCCTCATGCGGCGCGCATGCGCAATCGTCGGTGTCCATCTACGGCACGCTCGATGCCGGCATTGCCAATCGCAGCGGCCCCAACACGCCCACCGTGGTGGGCAAGCGCGACAACAACAAGCTGGGCTTTCGCGGCGTCGAAGACCTGGGCAGTGGCCTGAAGGCCCTGTTCCAGCTCGAGATCCGCTACGAGCCCGATACCGGCACCATCGAAAGCAACTCCCGGCCGCTGTTCCAGGGCCAGTCGCGGGTGGGCCTGCAAGGGGACTTCGGCACGCTGCGTCTCGGCCGTGGCCTGACCGCCTTCCAGGAGACCAGCACCGCGTACGAACCCTGGAGCGGCATGCCCGCCGTGGCCGGTTACCAGACCGACCTGCAAGTGGCCGGCTACACCAGCGATCCGCTCAGCCCGGCCGGCAACTCGCTCAACCGCTTCTCCAACGCCGTGTTCTACAACACGCCGCTGATCGCCGGCATCTTCCAGCTCAACGTCACGGTGGCGTCCAAGGAAGCCAACAACAACCCCGCCATCATCGGCCGGGGCACCGCGCTGGCGCCGCAGTTCCCGGCCAACAGCCAGGCAGCCGTGGTGCCGTACTCGGTCAGCGCCACGGCCACGCAAGGCAAGTTCTCCGCCTACGCCGCCTACGAGCGCAACGCGGTGGACACCACGCTGTGGTCGGTGGGCGGCTGGTTCAAGCCGATCGAGCCGCTCAAGCTGATGGCCACGTACCAGAAGCAGGACCAGGAAGAAAGCGTGCTCATCAATCCTGAAACCAAGGGCTGGGTGTTGGGCGCCAACTACACGCTCGGTGCGGGTCTGATCCGGGCCGGCTATGGCCAGAAACGCCCGGACAACCAGTTCAATGATCCGGGCATCGCCAAAACGCGCCAGTACTCGATCGGCTACGACTACAACCTGTCGCCGCGCACGTACCTGTATGCGGACGCCACGCGCAAGAAAGCGGTCACCGCGTTCAACTTCTTCAGCGTCGGCATCCACCACAACTTCTGACGGCTGCAGGGGCAAGCACGGACAAGGGCAACCTTGTCCGTCTTTTCTGCCCGTGTCGGGTAGAATGGTCGGCTAGTTCCCACCCCGATTTCGATAGAGCAGCCATGACCGTCCCACTGGATTCCACACTAGTCGCGCAATACCTCACCGAGCATCCGAATTTCTTCGTCGAACATGCCGATTTGCTCGGTGAAATCAAGCTTGCCAGCCCCATGATGGGCCGCACCGTCTCGTTGCAGGAACGGCAAATGGAAGTGATGCGCGAGAAATACAAGACGCTGGAACTGCGCATGAGCAATCTGATGCGCCTGGCGTCGGAAAACGAAGCCATCGCCAACAAGTTCCACCGCTGGACCAAGGTGCTGCTGGAAGCGGAAGATGTGGGTTCCATGCCACACTCGGTGGTCAGCGGCCTGAAATCCGCGTTCGACGTGCCGCAAGTGACCGTGCGCCTGTGGAACACCGCGCCAGACTACGCCGACGAATGGTTCACCAAGGGCGTGACCGAAGATGTGCGCATCTTCGCCAACAGCCTGCTGTCGCCTTACTGCGGCAGCAACAAGGATTTTGAAGCCGTGCGCTGGCTCGATGACTCGGCCAGCGTGGTCTCCACCGTGATCATCCCGCTGCGCAAGACCGGCGACAAGCAGGCCTTTGGTTTGCTGGTGATGGGTTCGGCCGATGCCAACCGCTTCACCTCGCTGATGGCCACCGACTTCCTGGTCCACATGGGCGAAACCAGCAGCACCGCCCTGGCCTGGCTGCTGGCCTGACCATGGCTGGCGCCGGTGTGCCCGCTGCTACGCCTGCTGCTGGCCCGGCAGCGGGCCGCGACTGGATCGCCGACTACCTGGCGCACCTGCGCCACGGCCGGCAACTTTCCAACAACACTACCGCCGCCTATGGGCGCGACCTGGTCGAACTGCGTACGCTGGCCGAAGGCCGCGACTGGACCGATATCGATCATTTCCTGGTTCGCCGCCTGACGTCGAAGCTGCATGCGCGCGAGCTCGATCCGCGTTCGATCGCCCGCAAGCTCTCGAGCTGGCGCGGCTTTTTCGACTGGCTCGGTACCCAGACCACCCTCGCCGCCAACCCCGTGCAAGGCGTGCGCGCCCCCAAGCGCGCCAAAACTTTGCCACGGGCGCTGTCGGTGGACGACGCGGTCCAGCTGGTGGCCCCGGCCCATCTGCAGCTGCGCGCCGCCGGCAGCGATGGCAAGGGCGGCGCGGAACCGGCCGAGCTCTGCAACCGCGCCATGTTCGAATTGCTGTATTCCAGCGGCTTGCGGGTATCGGAACTGGCCGGCCTCGACGTCACGCCCGGCAAAGATGCGCTCGGCTGGGTGGTGCTGGAAAACCGCGAAGTGGTCGTGACCGGCAAGGGCAACAAGCGCCGCGTGGTGCCGGTGGGCAGCGCGGCAATGACCGCGCTGGCGGCCTGGCTGGCGGTGCGCCCCGCTCCCACCGACGGCAGCGCTGCCTTGTTTTTAAGCACGCGCGGCACCCGCGTGTCGCCGCGCGTGATCCAGCAGCGCTTGCAGGCGCACGGCGTGGCCAGCGGCGCACCGGTGCATGTGCACCCGCACATGTTGCGCCACTCGTTTGCCTCGCATGTGCTGCAATCGTCGGGCGACTTGCGGGCGGTGCAGGACATGCTGGGGCATGCCAGCATCAGTTCCACCCAGGTATACACGGCGCTCGACTTCCAGCACCTGGCCGACGTCTACGACAAAGCGCATCCGCGCGCCAAGATCAAATAAGCCGCTGGACGTACTGACGCGCCTCAATCGGACGAAACATGGTTCCGATTAATTTTCCGGCATAATCAGCGATTGCATTTTTGCACTTGATCCCCATCTAGGGGACCCACACACCAGACTGGCGCGCGCATATGATACCTACCACGATCCTGACCGGCTTTCTTGGCGCCGGCAAGACCACGCTGCTCAACCGCATCCTGCAGGAACCGCACGGCATGCGCATAGCCGTGATTGAAAACGAGTTCGGCCAGGAAAACATCGACAACGAAATCCTGGTCCAGGACAGCGGCGAGCAAATCGTCGAAATGAACAACGGCTGCATCTGCTGCACCGTGCGCGGCGACCTGATCGTAGCGCTGTCCAGCCTGGCGCAAAAGCGCGAAGCCGGCGAGCTCACGTTTGATCGCGTGGTCATTGAAACCACCGGCCTGGCCAACCCGGGTCCGGTGGCGCAAACCTTCTTCGTCGATGAAGAAGTAGGCGCTCACTTCATGCTTGACGCCGTGGTGACGGTGGTCGATGCGCGCCACGCGATGGACCAGCTGGACCAGCACGAGGAAGCCCAGCGCCAGGTAGGTTTTGCCGACAAGCTGCTGCTCTCGAAAACCGACCTGGTCACGCCGGACGAACTGGCCACGCTGACCGCGCGCCTGAAACGCATCAACCCGCGCGCGCCGATCAGCACCGCCGACTTCGGTCGCGCGCCGCTGGCCGAGGTGATGGACCTGAAAGGCTTCAACCTCAACGACAAGCTCGAGCTTGACCCGGATTTCCTGGCCACCGACCAGGTCCATGACGACGACCACGTCCATGACGAACATTGCGGCCACAACCATGGCCACGAGCATCATGGCCATGATCACGGGCACGAACATAACCACCATCACGGCCACCACAGCGACGACATCGCCGCGTTTGTCTTCAAAAGCACACGTCCGTTCGACACCGCCAAGCTCGACGAATTCCTGGGCGGGCTGGTCAATGTCTATGGTCCTCGCATGCTGCGCTATAAAGGCGTATTGTTAATGCAGGACGCCGATCGCAAGGTGGTGTTCCAGGGCGTGCACCAGATCATGGGGAGCGACCTCGGCGCAAAATGGGGTGAAAACGAGGTCCGTGGCAGCAAAATGGTATTTATAGGTAAAAATCTGCCAAAAGATATCTTTATTAGCGGATTAGAACAATGTCTGGTATAAACTATCCGGGTTTTGTGGGGATAGCATAAACACCACACCATCTGCAAGCTGGCAAGCCCACTGGCGGATACCGGTGCAGCGCAACGGCCTGGGGCCCTTCTGCTGATCAATTTGAAAACTCTGTCGTATCGAAGGTAAGCGAAGTTATGACCACTAAAACTAATAAATCGACCGCAGCCGAACGCATCCTGACCGAAGAAGAAATTCTCAAAATGGATGAGAAGGACTACATGAACCCGGCGCAGATGGCGTTTTTCAAGGCGAAATTGCAACAGCTTGAAAAAGAGCTGCTCAAGAACGCCGGCGAAACCACCGAGCACCTGCGCGAAACCGTGCTGGTCCCCGATCCGGCCGACCGCGCCACCATCGAGGAAGAACACGCGCTGGAACTGCGCACGCGCGACCGCGAGCGCAAGCTGCTCAAAAAAGTCCAGCAATCGATCGTGGCCATCGACGGCGGCGACTACGGCTGGTGCGAAGAGACCGGGGAGCCGATCGGCATCCCGCGCCTGATCGCCCGCCCGACCGCCACGCTGTCGCTGGAAGCGCAGCAGCGCCGCGAACTGAAGCAAAAGCTGTACGGCGATTAACCGCCAGGCAATACCTACCCAAGCACGCGCCTGATCCCGCGTGCTTTTTTTTGCCCTGGCGCCGTGCCGGGCGCGGGGATTGCAATTGCGTTTTCCGTCCCCATTTCCCCCTTCAAGACGCAGTGCGGCATCAACCAACTGAATATTCGAGGTCAACATGGAACAATTTCACGGCACCACCATCTTGTGCGTGCGACGCGGCAAGGAAGTCGCGCTCGGCGGCGATGGCCAGGTCACGCTCGGCAACATCGTCATGAAGGGCACGGCCCGCAAGGTGCGCAAGGTGTATAACGGCAAGGTCCTGGTCGGCTTCGCCGGCGGCACCGCCGACGCCTTCACCCTGCTCGACCGCTTCGAAGGCAAACTGGAAAAACACCAGGGCAATCTGCTGCGCGCCTCGGTCGAACTGGCCAAGGACTGGCGCACCGACCGCGTGCTGCGCCGCCTCGAAGCGATGCTGCTGGTGGCCGACAGCGAATCGACCCTGGTGATCACCGGTAACGGCGACGTGCTCGAGCCCGAAGATGGCGTGGGTGCGATCGGCTCGGGCGGCACGTACGCCCAGTCCGCCGCCAAGGCGCTGGTGGAAAATACGGAACTCTCGCCTGCGGAAGTGGTCAAAAAATCACTGACGATCGCCGGCCAGTTGTGCATCTACACCAACTTGAACCACATCATCGAAACACTGGAACCCGCATGAACATGACTCCCCAGGAAATCGTCGGCGAACTCGACAAACACGTGGTCGGCCAGGGCAAGGCCAAGAAGGCAGTGGCAATCGCCCTGCGCAACCGCTGGCGCCGCCAGCAGGTCGAAGAACCGCTGCGCCACGAAATCACGCCCAAGAACATCCTCATGATCGGCCCCACCGGCGTGGGTAAAACCGAGATCGCCCGTCGCCTGGCCAAGCTGGCCGATGCGCCGTTCATCAAGATCGAAGCGACCAAGTTCACCGAAGTCGGTTACGTGGGCCGCGACGTCGATACCATCATCCGCGACCTGATCGACATCGGCATCAAGCAAACCCGCCTGGCCGAAATGGCCAAGGTGCGCGCACGCGCCGAAGACGCAGCGGAAGACCGCGTGCTCGACATCCTGCTGCCGCCGCCGCGCGACTTCGGCTTCCAGCCTGGCAATAGCACCGCGACCGACGCACCGAAGGAAGGCGACAGCACGCGCCAGACCTTCCGCAAGCGCCTGCGCCAGGGCGAGCTCGACGAAAAAGAAATCGAGATCGAAATCGCCGATGCCGGTCCGCAAATGGAAATCATGGCGCCGCCGGGCATGGAAGAAATGACCGAGCAGATCAAATCGATGTTCTCGGGCATCGGCAACACGCGTAAAAAAGCACGCAAGGTCAAGATCAAGGAGGCAATGAAATTCCTGGTCGAGGAAGAAGCCGCCAAGCTGATCAACGACGAGGAAATGAAGCAGAAGGCGATCCAGAACGTCGAGCAGAACGGCATCGTGTTCCTCGACGAGATCGACAAGATCGCCACCCGTTCCGAGATCGGCGGCGGCGACGTCTCGCGCGCCGGCGTGCAGCGCGACCTGCTGCCGCTGGTGGAAGGCACCACGGTCAACACCAAGTACGGCATGATCCGTACCGACCACATCCTGTTCATCGCGTCGGGCGCATTCCACCTGGCCAAGCCGTCGGACCTGATCCCCGAGTTGCAGGGCCGCTTCCCGATCCGCGTGGAACTGGAATCGCTGTCGATTGCCGATTTCGAACGCATTCTGACCAGCACCGATGCGTGTCTGACCAAGCAGTACGAGGCGCTGCTGGCTACCGAAGACGTTAAAATCGAGTTTTCGCAGGAAGGCATCACGCGCCTGGCGGAAATCGCGTTCTCGGTCAACGAGCGCACCGAAAACATCGGCGCGCGCCGCCTGCACACGGTGATGGAAAAGCTGCTGGAAGAAGTATCGTTCTCCGCCAGCGAAACCAGCGGCAAGGTCGTCACGATCGACGCTGCCTATGTCAACGAGCGGCTTGACGCGCTGGCAGTCAACGAGGATTTGTCACGTTACGTACTGTGAGGGGTTAGTGATGGCAAACAAGGCACTGGCAACGCGGCAAAAGAAACAAGTAACGCCCACGCGGGTGCCGCCATCGCCGCCGCCGCGCAACCCGGTGGCGGTCGCTGCCAAGGCGCGCGCCGGTGGCGCCGGACCGCATGCCAAGCCGCAGTCTGCCGAGCGCCAGGCGGCCAAGCGGCTGCTGGCCAAAATCGATCCCAAGGCCGACCCCGACCAGTCATAAAAAAGGCCTCGAAACACGTTGCCGTGTTCGAGGCCCTTGCTGGAATTGGTCTGGATCTGCGGCGGACGCCGGTGCTGGCGTCGGCTCGCTATCCATGCAAGCAGTGTCCTCCCATTTCCCGCCCAGTCCTAGCGGATTGTCCCAGGCATCACTTTTCACTACGCCTGGTATCGTGCTACGATACCTTATCACACCGACCAGGCGGACCATGAGCTCTCCCGAATTGCTGTTGCAGGTGCTGCGCACGCAGATGCGCACCGCCGGCGTCACCTACAAAATGCTGGCCGAGCGCATCGGCATGAGTGAATCGAGCGTCAAGCGCATGTTCGGCCAGCAAGATATGGCGCTCTCGCGCCTGGCCCAGATCTGCAAGGCTGCCGGCGTGCCGATGGAAGACGTGCTGCGCGGCGCTGCCGACGCCACCCCGCAAACCGACGCCCTCACCCTCACCCAGGAAAAAGCGCTGCTGGCGCACCCGCACCTGCTACTGATGGCGATCTGCTGCCTCGGCCACTGGACCGTGGAGCAGGTACTGGAAACCTACACCCTCACTGAACCCGAATGCATCATGCTGCTGGCTGAGCTCGACCGCTTGGGCGTGATCGAATTGAAACCGCTGAACCGTTACCGGCTGCGCGTCTCGAACGCCTTCCGCTGGCTACCGGACGGCCCGGTGCAGCAATTTTTCCGCGACCACGCGGTCAGCGATTACTTCAGCGGCAGCTTCGACGGCGCCGGCGAAACCCTGCTGTGCCTGCCTGCGCGGCTGTCGCTGCCGAGCGCCCAGGAACTGGTGGGCCGCATCCAGCAACTGGCGGGCGAACTGGCCCGCCTGCACCAGGGCGACCGCAAACTGGCACCAGGCGACCGCGATGGTTTTACCTTGCTGGTCGGCTTCCGGTCGTGGGAGTTCGCGGCATTTACCGCACTCAGGCGCGCGCAGTCGCCAGCGCAATAGGCTCGCCGACAGTTTATCCGATACACATTACCAAACCGGCCCCAGGAACAAATACCCGCTGGTACTGCCATCGCGGGTCTTGCCGGCGCCGAAGTACAGCGGGCCGAACCGGGTATCGACCGAGATGAACGCGCTGGCTGCCTGGCGCAGGGTGTTGCGGTGCAGGGAGGCGTTGTCGCTGTAGGCGCCGCCGGTTTCCAGTGAGAACCCTACCCGTACGTCGCCCCCCAGGGCGGCCGGCATGCTGCCGATGCTGCGCGCCGTCACCACCCGCGCCAGCACGGTGCGCGCGCCGGCCACCGATTCGGGCATGGTGCCCGACAGGCGCAGGAAGCCGCCCAGGCTCGACGTGGACGAGGCGCCCCGGTTGCGCGACCATTCGCCATAGACGTGGCCGGCCCAGCGGTCGAGGTGGAATGCTTCGAGCCATTGC
The DNA here is from genome assembly GCF_001421905.1 of Duganella sp. Leaf61. Classification (NCBI taxonomy): domain Bacteria; kingdom Pseudomonadati; phylum Pseudomonadota; class Betaproteobacteria; order Burkholderiales; family Oxalobacteraceae; genus Duganella; species Duganella sp. Leaf61. The sequence goes on along the minus strand of NZ_LMLM01000031.1, from coordinate 33,584 downwards.
ACCCGCTGCTGGGTGGCGACGGCAGCGTTGGCGTCGCCGTTTTCCCGGCCCTGCCACTCGATGTTGAACAGCCGGCCCCGGGTGGGGAAGGCGATGGTGTCGAGGCTGTCCACGCTGTACGACAGTGCGCGCACGGTTTCGCGGTCGCTGGTGCTCTGCGACTGGTAGGGAATGGTCTGCTGATAGTTGGCGCGCTGGCGCGACACGCTGTAGCGCAGGTCTCCCCAGCGGCCCAGCTGGCGGCCGATCGCAAAGGTGGCGCTGTGGGCGTTGTAGCCGTAGCGCGCCTGGCGGAAGCCACTGCTGTCGAAGATGTCGCGCGCGACGATGCCGTGCTGCAGCGACGGCGCCACGTACCATTGCGAACCCGCGCCCAGCGGTTGCCAGAACTGCGTGCCGAACGCGCGCTGGGTGCCGAGGTTGACCACCGTGCGCAGCTCGGCGCCCCAGTCGTTGACCGACGATAGCACGTGCATGAACTTGAACTGGAAGGTGTTGTTGTCATGCGAATCGCTGCTGAACTCGAGCCCCACGCGCAGGCGGCTGCGGGCCCAGTCGGCCTCGGTCGGCTTGATCAGCACGCTGCGGCCATCACCATCGTCGCGCACCTCGGTTTCTACCCGCGCCAGGTCGCCGCGCCCGAACAGCGAATTGCCAGCGCGCTGGGCCTGCTCGCCGGTGACCATTTGCCCCACTTTGAGGCCCGACTGCGCGGCCAGTTCGTTGGGATTGATGTGGCCGCTCGGCGCGACCTCGAGCTTGGCCAGGCGCATCGGCTGGTCGATCGGCACCGGCGCCGACAGCCGGCTCAATTCATACGCTGCGTACTGCCCCTCGGGCAGCGCCAGGCCGACCAGCTTGTCGCTCATGGCGCGCACCGCCGCTTCCCCCGCCCGCATGGCGCGGTCGTGGCGGGTAAAGTCGAGGAAGCCGATGCCCCCCAGGTCCGGTGCCAGCAGGATGTCGTCGGGCCGCAGTTCCTTGAGCGAGCGCTGCACGTTCTGCTCGGTAAGGATTTGCAGCATCTGCTGCGCCACGCTCACTGCACTGACCAGTTCCTTCTCCTGCGCCAGCGGCGTGCCGACATTGACGGCAATGATGATGTCGGCGCCCATCTCGCGCGCCACGTCCACCGGCAGGTTGCGCACCAGGCCGCCATCGACCAGCAGCCGGTCCTTGATGCGCACCGGCGCAAACACGCCCGGCACCGCCAGCGACGCGCGCATGGCCAGGAACAGCGGCGTGTCGGACAGCTCGACCAATTCGCCCGTCACCAGGTCCGACGCCACCGAGCGAAACGGCAGTTGCAGCAGGTTGACCGGCTTGTCGCGCGCGCCGTGCGGCAGCACCCGCGTCAAGGCCAGCTCCAGCGCCTCGTTGCCGGCGGCGGCCGGCGGCAGGGTCACGCCGTCCCACTTGGCGCCCAGCTCGATGCGCGAGGGCAGCAATAAATCTTCCTCGCGGCGGCGGAACACCAGCTCGTCGCGCGGCGGGCGGTCGGCCACCACCGCTGCCCAGTCGGTGCGGCGCACCAGCAGCTCCAGTTGCTCGACCGAGCTGCCAGCCGCATAAGCGCCACCGACCACGCTACCCATGCTGGTCCCCACCACGATATCGACCGGCACCCGCAATTCCTGCAGAGCCCTGAGCACGCCAATGTGGGCGAAGCCACGCGCACCGCCACCGGAGAGCACAAGCGCCACCTTGGGACGGGTAGCTGGTGCCGCCGGCGTGGCAGGCAACGCTGGACCGGTAACTACGGGCGCGTCGGCGCTGGCAGCATCAGCAACCGTCACGGACAAGAAAAAGCCGCAGCACAAAGCTGCGGCCAGGAGGCGAAAACCTGTCATGGGTTGAACCCGGTTCATTGTTGGCGGCCGAAGCCGGGGACCGGGCCGATCGCGTTAGGGTTGTTGGGCGTGTTGGGGTTATTGGTATCGCTGGGAGCGCCGGGGTTGTTCTGGGGCCGGGGATTTTGCTGGCCGGCGGCCGGCGGCACCGTGCCGGGCGGCTGCATGGCCGGTGCCGGCTGCATTTGCACCTGCGGCGCCGGCATGACCGGTGGCGGGGTCTGCACCGGCTGGATCGCCGGCAGTGCTGGCGCGGTACTGGTGGCGCCGGCATCGCTGGGCAGGTCCACCCGCTTGATGGCGCCGCCTTCGGACAGCAGCACGAACCTCGGATGGATTTCCTTGACCGTCACGCCGGGCGACACTTCGCGGCCCAGGCCGTAGGCTTGGGCCGGCTGGTTGTCCATCGCCAGGATGGCGGCGCTGTCGCGGCCGTTGCCGCTGCCAACCGCCGCTACCACGCCCTTGAGCTGGTAGTTGCTGGCGGTGGCCACCGTAATCTGGCCGCCAAACAGGCCCTTGGCGGCATCGAGGTTGAGGGCGGCAGGCGGGGCCGGTGGCGGCGCGGCAATCGCGCGCTGGCGGGGCTGGTTAAACTGCAGCACCCAATAGGCCAGCGACGCGGACAACAGCGCCACGGCCAGGACGGTAACAAACAGGGGCAAACGCTTCATAACGGTCTTTCCGGGTCAGCGCACAAGCTGGTTGATTTCGATAATAGGCATCAGCACCGCCAGCACGATCAAGAGCACGACCACGCCCATGGCGAGGATCAGCGCGGGTTCGAGCAGGCCGGCGATGGTGAGCGTGCGACGCTCGAGGTCGGCTTCCTGGGCGGCAGCGGCACGGTCCAGCATGGCCGGCAGCTCGCCGGTGATTTCGCCGGCGCGGATCATGTGCACCAGCATGGGCGGGAAGTGGCGCTGGGCTGACAGCGACCGCGCCAGGCTCACGCCTTCGCGCACGGCGTCGCTGGCCTCTTCCACCAGTTCGCGCATGGCAACGTTGGACAGGGTGTCGCGGCTGGTTTCCAGCGCGCGCAGGATCGGCACGCCGGAGCCGGTGGTGATCGCCAGCGTGCTGGCAAAGCGCGCCGTGTTGAGGCTGCGCTCGAACTTGCCGTACAACGGCGCAGTCAGCAGCCAGGTGTGCCAGCGCCGCTTGAGCGACGGATTTTCCAGCGCCCGGCGCCAGGCGAACCAGGCGCCGATCAGCGCGATCGCCACCACGATGCCGTAGTTGCGCACGAAGTCGGAAATCGCCAGCATGACGACGGTGAGCAGCGGCAGCTTTTGCTTGGTATTGGCAAACACCGAAACGATCTGCGGCACCACGTAGGTGAGCAGGAAGATCACGATGGCAAACGCCACCACGGTCACGATCGCCGGATACGTGAACGCCAGGCGCACCTTTTGCACCAGCGCGTTGCGGCGCTCGATGTAATCGGCCAGGCGCGACAGCACGCGCGAGAGCTGGCCGATCTGTTCGCCCGAGGCGACCAGCGCCCGATAAATTTCGGCGAAGTCGCGCGGATGGCGGCTCAGGGCATCGGACAGCGCGGCGCCGCCGATCACCTCGGCGCGGATCGAGGCGATCAGGTCGCGCAGGTACGCGCGTTCGGCCTGCTCCAGCAGCGCGGTGAATGCCTGTTCGAGCGGCAGCCCGGCTTCGAGCAGGCTGGCCATCTGGCGCGTAAACAGCGCCAGCTCGGTGGTGGACAGGCGCTCGCCAAAGCCGCGGCGCTTGGCCACGCCGGCGGCATCGACCTGGGCGGCAATCGCATCCACCTTGAGCGGCACCAGGCCCAGCGTGCGCAGCTCGGCGCGCGCCGAGCGGGCGCTGTCGGAGTTGAGCACGCCTTTCTTGGTGGCGCCGCCGGCATCGACGGCTTCGTAACGGAATGCTGGCATCTTAGTCTTTCGTCACGCGCAGCAGCTCGGCCTGGGTGGTGACACCGCTGGCTAGCCAGCGCTCGCCGTCCTCGCGCATGGTGATCATGCCGCTGGCAACCGCAGCAGCCTTGACCTCCGCTTCCGACGCGCGGTTGTGGATTTGCGCGCGGATCTGCTCGGTCGTCTCGAGGAATTCGTACACGCCCACCCGGCCGGTATAGCCGGTATGGCCGCAGTGCTCGCAGCCGACCGGCTGCCACAGCTGGCCGTCAAAGCTCTTGCAGTGGCCGCAGAGTTTGCGCACCAGGCGCTGGGCCAGCACGCCCAGCAGCGACGACGACAGCAGGAACGGTTCGATCCCCATGTCCAACAGACGGGTGACGGCGGCGGCGGCGTCGTTAGTGTGCAGGGTGGCCAGCACCAGGTGGCCGGTGAGCGACGCCTGCACCGCGATCTGCGCGGTTTCCAGGTCGCGGATCTCGCCGATCATGATCACGTCCGGGTCTTGGCGCAGAATGGCGCGCAGGGCCTTGGCAAAGGTCATGTCGATGCGGGCGTTCACCTGGGTCTGGCCGACGCCGTTGAGGTCGTACTCGATCGGGTCTTCCACCGTCATGATGTTGGTGGTGCTGGCGTTCAACAACGACAGCGCCGCGTACAGCGTGGTGGTCTTGCCGGAGCCGGTCGGACCGGTCACCAGCACGATGCCGTGCGGCTGGTTGATCAGTGCGTCGAACTTGGGCAGCATGGTCGCGCTCATGCCCAGGTGGTTCAGATCGAGGCGCCCTGCCTCTTTGTCCAGCAGACGCAACACGGCGCGCTCGCCGTGGCCGGTCGGCAAGGTGGAAACGCGCACATCGACCGGTTTGCCGCCGATGCGCAAGGTGATGCGACCGTCCTGCGGCAGGCGCTTCTCGGCGATATCGAGCTGGGCCATGATCTTGATACGCGAAATCAGCGAGCCGTGGATGGCCTTGCGCGGGCGCACCACGTCGCGCAGCGCGCCATCGACGCGGAAGCGCACGACCGACGTCTGCTCGAACGGTTCGATGTGGATGTCGGACGCGCTGTCGCGCAGCGCTTGCGTCAGCAGCGCGTTGATCATGCGGATCACCGGGGCATCGTCGGATGATTCGAGCAAGTCCTCGATGGCCGGCACGTCCTGCAGCAGCTTGGTCAGATCGAGATTGGCGTCGAACTCGTCGGCCACCATCGAGGCGTTGCCGCCGGCGCCCGCGTACGCGGTGGCAATGGCGATCTCGAGGTCGGCGCGGGTGAGGTTCTTGAGCTGGATGCGGCCGAACCGGCGCGACACCTCGGCAATGGCGGCCGGCGCGGTGGCGCCGCACACCAGCACGTCCACCGTGTTCTCGGCGGTATCGCTCGGCTGCGCCAGCACCACGTAATCGCGGGCAAAGGCGAAGGGCAAAAGGTTGTTCATTGCAGGCGTTCCATCATTGTTGCGGCTGCGGTTGATAGAGCGGCTGCGGCTGCTGCGGTTGCTGCGGTGGCTGCGGTTGCGGTTGTTGCGGCTGCGGCACGAGATTCTCGGCGCGGCCCGGCACCACTTGCGACGGCACGGTCTGGATCGGCCGCGCCAGCGTACCGCTGGCGGTCGGCTGGCCGCTCTGCATATTCGGCAGCATCGGCTGGCCCAGGTCCTTGACCAGGATGCTGTCCGGCGGTTTGATCGCCTCCTGGGCGCCGCGCATGTAGTCGTAGCGGTCGGTAGCCAGGCTGGTGCTCTGCTCCTTGCTGCGGATCACGACCGGGCGCAGGAACACCATCAGATTGGTTTTCTTGCGCGACCGTTTCTGGTACTTGAACAGGTTGCCCAGGATCGGAATATCGCCGAGGCCACGGGTTTTATCGACGCTGTCGCCCTCGGTGTCTTCGATCAGGCCGCCCAGCACGATGATCTGGCCATCGTCGGCCACCACGTTGTTTTCGATCACGCGCTTGTTGATGGTGATGCCGGCGGCGGCGGACAGGGTGGACTGGTCCACGCTCGAGGTCTCGTGGTAAATCGCCAGCTTGATGGTGCCACCCTCGGAAATTTGCGGCCGCACCTTGAGCGTCAGGCCCACTTCCTTGCGGTCGATGGTCTGGAACGGGTTGGTGTTGGTGCCCGAGGTGGTGGTGAACTGGCCGGTCAGGATCGGCACGTTCTGGCCGACCGAAATGGTGGCCAGTTCGTTGTCGAGCGTGATCATGTTTGGCGTGGACAGCACGTTGGCATTGCCGTCCGATTCGAGCGAACGGGCCAGCACGCCCAGGCCCAGGCCGCCGGCGACCTGCTTGAAAATACCCACGGTCAGGCCGGCGCCGGGCAGGTTGGCAGCCGTGGCGGAGGACGTATTGCTGAGCGCCTGCGCCACGCCCAGGATGTTGTTGTTGGCGCCGGCCACGCCAGACGACTGTACGCCGCCCAGGCGGTACTTGCTGTTGGCGTCGCCGGTGGCGCCCAGCCACTGCACGCCGAATTCGGACGCCTTGTCGGACGACACTTCCACGATCAGCGACTCGATGTACACCTGGGCGCGGCGCACGTCGAGCTGGTCGATCACCGCGCGCAGGTTGCGGTAGATCGATTCGGGCGCGGTAATGATCAGGGTATTGGTGGTGGCGTCGGCCTGGATGAAGCCGGCCTGGCCACCACCGCCCTGTTGCTGCTGGTTGTTATTGCCGGTCAGCAGAGGGTTGGTGGGACCGTTGGTGCCGCCGGTATTGCTGCCCGAGCCGGAATTCATGCCGGTATTGCTGCTCTGGCCGCCGAACGAGTTGCTGTTCATGCCCTGGTTGTTATTGCTGGTGCCGCCGCTGGTCTGGTTGGGATTGGACGTGTCGCCCGATACCAGCGAACGCAGGGTTTGCGCCAGCTTGACGGCTTCGGCATTTTTCAGGTACACCACGTGGACGTTGCCCAGTTCCTGGGTAGGCTGGTCGAGCTTGGCGATCAGCGACTTGGCCAGGTTGGCGCGCGCCAGCGACGGCGCCCGCAGCACCAGCGAATTGGTGCGCGGATCAGCCAGCACATTGACGCGGCCGGCATCGCCACCGCCAGCGGCAGCCCCGCCGCCACTGGCATCCATCAGCTTGTTGATCATGGCGGCCAGGTCGCTGGCGATCGCGTAGCGCACCGGGATCACGTCGAGATCGGCCGTGGCGGGCGCGTCGAGTGCGGCGATGATTTTCGCCAGGCGCTTGAGATTGTCCGCGTAGTCGGTGATCACCACCGTGTTGTTGCCAGGGTTGGCGTTGATGGTGTTGTTGGGCGAAATCAGCGGGCGCAACACGGTGACCACGTTGTTGGCCGACTCGTAGTTGAGCTGGAAGATCTGGCTGACGATCTGGTCGCCCTTGATCTGGGTAGGCGCCGAACCGACTTGCGTGGGCGACGATTGCAGCTTGGCGTCCGCCTCCGGCACCACCTTGGCGTAGCCGTCGCCGCTCACCACCGCAAAGCCCTGCAGGCGCAGCGCCGAGGTCAGCAGGCTGAACGCCTGCGACTTGGTGATCGATTTTTCCGATACCAGCGTCAACGTGCCCTTGACGCGCGGGTCGATCACGAAGGTAATGTTGGTGTAGTGGCCCACGGCCTTGATCACCGATTCGATGTCGGCGCCGACGAAATTGAGCGCGGCGGCGTCATCGTTACCGCTGCCGGTGGCGGCCTTGGCGGCGTGCGCGACGCCCGGCAGCAGCGCCGTGGCGGCGGGCGCCACCAGCGCACAGCACAGCATCGCAGCGGCGTTCAGGCGACGCAGCGCGGGAAGTTGGGTTGGGCTCTGTTTTTTCATGGGGCTGAACTTTTAAGAATGGAACTCTAAAGCGATGATGGTGCGGTCACTACCGGGGCGGCGCTGACCTAGCAAACTCAACAGATTGGCCAGCACGTCGTCGTATCCTTGTGCTGCTTCGGCCTGCCCGGAAAAATTCAGGCGGCCACGGTTCAGGTTACCGCTGCCGCTAAGCAGCAGGGGGCCTTTGACGGAACTCAGCGTGAGCGCCGCCTGCTGGCCGCGCCAGTCGAGCGCCAGCGCATAACTGCCGAGCGGGCGCACCGGCGCCAGCCGCGACGACATGTCCGTCATCTCCAGCGTGGTGCGGCCGTTGACGGCGATCTGTTGTTTGTCCAGCACCAGCTCGAGCCCGGTCCACGACAGGCGCATGCTGCCGCTTGGCGCCAGCGTATTGAGCGGCGCGCCGAGCCCGGACAGGCCTTCGGCCGGCAGCAGCAGCGCCGACGCGCTCAGTTGCCACTGCGACCAGCTGCCCTTGAAGGTGACCGGCTGCGCCAGCGCCTCCGGGTTCTCCAGCCGCAGATCGACCATGCCGATCAGCGCCAGCGGCGAAACGGTCCACGTAAACCGTCCAGGCAGCAGCGGCGTGACCGGGCCATTGCCGCCAGCCGCGCCGCCGATGAAGGCGGAACCGCGCCACAGCGTACCCTGCGCGTCGCCCAGGGTCAATCGCCCACCGGTACGCTGTTCGACCAGCGAACCGAGCCAGGCGGCGGGAAAGAAAATGGCCAGCGTCAACAGCACGCTGAGCACGCAGGTAGCCACCCACAGCAGGGCGCGCTTCACGGACGGGCTTTCGGGAAGATCGTCATTGCAGGCTCTGGCGCAAGGTGATATTGCCGTTGACCATGCCGGCCACGTCCTGCGCGACAAAATTGGCGTCCTGCACGGCGATGCGGCTGTCCATCCGCGCAGATTCCAGCCAGGTCACCACCGCCGCGAACGGCACGTTGGTGAGCTGGACCTTGGCGTACTCGCCGGTGATGTTCACCGTGGGCGAACCGAGGCCCTGCGCCGCCATGCTGGCCGCCAGGCTTTCGCGCGTCATCGCTGGCGGGGCGACACTGGTCTGGCCGCGCAGCGCCACCGCTTCGCGCGCGAGCGATTGCATTTCCGCTGCCTGCTGGCGTTTGAGCGGCAATTCCGTCGCCAGCCGCGCGCGCCCGGTCAGCGCCGGGTCGAGCAGCACGCCGTAGAACAGGCCGAGGCCCAGCACCACGCCGCCCACCGCCAGGAACTTGCGTTCCTGCTCGGTACGCGCCAGCCAGAAAGTGGCGGCGCGGCCGCGGGCGTCTTGCAGTTTCTGTTGCAACTTGCTCATGTTACTCATGCTGCTCATGCCTTCGCCGATGGTTTGGGGGTGGCCTTGCGACGGATCTGCCAGGTGCCCGGCGTGGCTTCCGACAATTCCAGCTGGCGCGCTTCCAGCGCGGCTCGTACCTGCGCCATGGCGGCGCCATCGACCGTATTGGGTTTGACCTTGACCTGCAAGGCGCGTTCCCGGTAATCGATGCTGGCCACCACATCGCGCCTGGGCAGCGTGGCCAGCACTTCGCCCACGTCCACCGACAGCGCCACGAAGCTGTCGTTCGGCGCCTGGCCGTCGCCGCCCTTGGCGCGTTCCACGTTCTGGCGCATTTGCCGGATCGGATCGACACTGAGCGGCTGGTTCGGATACGCCGACTGGAACGCCTGCGCCATCGATTGCTCGACGGCGGCCATGTCACGCTTCTGGCCCAGGTAATCGATATTGAGGCCCACCACGTTGACCAGCAGCGCCAGCGCGGCCAGCCGCAGCGGCCAGCGCCAGCGGCGCCATTCCCGCGCGGCGGCGCCTGAAGCACCCAGCGCTGGCGCCAGGTCGAGGCCGGCGGCGCGGGCCGACGCCACCCAGTGCTCCCAGCGGTCTTCTTCCAGCGTCAGGCTGTCGCCATGCTGGTTGACGTCCACCAGCAGCGGCGCGAAGCGCTGGATCTCGTCGGCCGGCAGGTACAGCGTGACCGGCTCGGCGCCGGCCAGCGCGCGCACCGTGTGCAGCGCGGCCGATGGCTGCGCCGGCAGGGTCAGGCCCAGGCCGTCGAACTGATCGCGGCGCATGGTCAATTCAAAACCGGCGTCGTTGGTCTGCAGGCTGGCGGACACAGAGCCGGGCTGGAACGGCAGGCACAGTTGCGCCGGCACCGCCGACACGCTGTGCGCGCCCTGGGCGATCAGCGCCTTGACCAGCACCTCGAGCCAGGCCCGTTGCACCACGGCCACCGTGCGCAGGCCGTCGGGGCCATTGCCGGACGCGGCCAGCACGCAGTCCGCGACATCGCCCAGCACGTGTTCTTCCACCAGCGCCGGCAGCGCCGCCTTCAGGCGCGCGGGCGCCAGCGGCGGGGTTTTCACACGCAGCAGCGTGACGTCGGACGCGGCCAGCAGCAAGGTCACGCGGCGCGCGGACGCCACCATGGCGCCCAGGTTGCCCAGCGGTGCGTTGCCCTGCTGTTGCACGGCGCCGCCGTCGGCCACCAGCGCGAATGCGCAGGTCTGCGCGGCGCCGCTGTCGACGCTGGCCTTGGCCGGGTAGCGGATAAATAAAGTAGTCAAAATTCTCGCTTTCGTTGATCGCCGTTCTCGTTTTCCCGTATCCACAACACCGTGCTCTGCCCGGAGGTACCATTGCGCTGCAACAGCGACACCGCATCGAGCGCCGCCCGGTCCAGCCGCACCCGGCTATAGACCAGAAAGAAGCTGCTTTTTACATCGAAGTCGCCGGGCGTGCGGTTGGCGGCCTGCAGCTGCGGCTGGTTCTTGTAGCCTGCCACGTCAAGGTAAAAGCCGCCGCGCTTGCGCGCATTGACCATCACGGTGGCGTCGGCCAGCGGCAGGTTGGGCGACAGTGCCGCCAGCAACTCGGCCGGCGCCGTATTCACATTGAGCAAGGTGCGCTGCGGCAGGATGATCAGAAAGTCCCGCAGCCGCTCCATCGCCTGCGGCGTGAACCCGCTCACCGACAGTAAATCATCGACCCGCACCAGCCCCATCGGCTCCGTGCCACCGCTCGCCCCCGACTGCGCCGCAGTCGTGCTGCCGGTGCCGGTGCCGGTTCCAGTACTGGTGCCAGTCCCCGCGCCGGTCGCCGGCGTGGGCGCTGGCTGGGAGCTTGCCACCTGCCTGGCCAGCGGCAGCGCCAGGCTGGGGTTGAGCTGCAACTGGGTCAGCAGGCGCTCGAACATCGCCACATCGGTCGGGCTGATCGCGCGGCCATTGGACAGATTGGTCAGATTGTAACGCGACTGCGCATCCACAATCTGGCCGGACAGCGTGGCATTGAAATTCTCGCTCTCGCGCTGTTCGCGTTCGATGTAGTCGTCGATCCTGGTTTCTTCGAGCGGCTGGGCCCAGATGCCGTTTTCGATGGTCAAGCCGCCCTTGCTGAAGAAGTCCACTTGCAGGATCAGTCTGCTCAAGCTCAGTGCGCCGCGCACGATCCAGCGCGTCTGGAATTGCAGGCGCTGGTTTTCCATCGAGCGCACCTGCACCTGCTGCTGCCAGAACAGGCTGGCCACGATGGTCACCGCCAGCGTGGTCAAGAGCAGCGCGGTCACCACCGCGACGCCGCGCTGGCGCAAGAGTTGGCGTGGGCGGGCGGCCATCACAGTTCCCCCAGCAGGTAGGATTTCACCAGCGGCACTTCCTGTCCGCGCACCGTCAGCGTCACTTCCAGCCCGGTCGGCACGCCGGTGCCACTCACGGGCGCGGTGCCGCTGGCTGGCAGCCACTGGTTGTCGGCCCAGTAGCGCATGGTCATCCCCTGTACGCCCGACTGCAACACCACGTTGGCCGATGTGCCGGTGTCACTGAGCGCAGCCTGCCACAGGGTGTCGAGCTCGCGCAGGTCGCGGGTGGCGTTCGACTCTAGGCGCACCAGCACGCCATCTTCGCGTACCCGGTATGAGACCACCAGCAGCCGCGTAGGTTCATTTTCCAGCATCGCCATGCGCACCAGCGTGATGCGGTTGTTTTCGGCCGCGATCATCGGACGGCGATTCAGATAGCTCGAGTTGGCCAGGCTGGACAAGTCGCTTTGCAGCTGGGCAAACGCCAGTTGCAGGCCACGCGTGTAGGCCATTTCCGTGGTCAGCGCATCGCGCGAGCGGATGATGCCGTCGAGCCCGCGCCAGCCGAGCACCGCCACAAACGCCAGGATGGTGATTGCGACAAGTAATTCGATCAGGGTGAAGCCACGCGGGCGCGGCCGGTGCTTCGGCATCGACTGCGGCATCATGGACTGAGCACCTGTGCCAGCTTGATGATGCGGCGCTCCGGGTTGGCCTGGTCATACACGCTTACCTCCACCCGGCGAAAGCGCGGATTGGCCGTGGCGATCACGGCCTCCTCGCACATCAGCTTGAGGTCGCCCTGCGGGCATTCGAAGGTTTGCTTGCCGATGGCCGGATAGGTGCGGGCCAGGCTCAGTTGCACCAGCCGGTTCTCGGCCGACCACGTGGCCATCATCGACGCGCGCAGGCCGGCGCTGTTCTGGGTGAGGCTGCCCACAGCGCGCAGCGAGGCGCCCAGCGCGGTGCCCACGATCACCAGGGCGACCAGCACTTCGAGCAGGGTAAAGCCGGAGGAATAAGCTGAAGAGCGGCGCATGGTCAATCCACCATGAAGTGACCGACGCCATCGGCGCGGATGGCCACGCTGCTGCCGTCATTGCTGGCCATGGTCAGCACGAACGGCTTGTCCACCGGCTCGCGGCCGAACACGATGCGCATGACGCCTTGCTGAAAGTTGGGTTGCGGATCGAGCATCAGGGTGTAGGGGCCGCGCTTGAATTCGCGCGCGCGCAGCAGGTCGTCCTGCACTGCCACGTCCCACTGGCGGCCGTTGCGGATCAAGAAGCGGTAGCCGTCGCTGCTGGCCTCGAACGCCACCTGGCGGTTGCGCACGATGGCTTCGTCGCGCGCCATTTGCAGCAGCAGCGCGATGCGCTGGGCTTCCTGGTGCACGGTCTGGCGCTGGTCGGGCATGGCGTTGAGCGAGACGATCCCCAGGGTAATGCCCAGGATGACCATCACCACCAGCAGTTCAATCAGCGTGAAACCACGCGCGCGGCCCGCAACCATGGGCGTGTCCTTAAAATAATACCGGGGGCTTACTCGTCCCAGGAACCGATGTCGGCATCGTCACCGGTGCCGCCCGGCTGACCGTCGGCGCCCAGCGAGTACACATCAACCTCGCCCTTGACGCCCGGCGACAGGTACTGGTACGGCGCGCCCCATGGATCTTTCGGGGTTTTCTCGATGTAGCCGCCCGCTTTCCAGCCATTGGCGGCCGGGCCGCTGGTCGGTTTTTCGCGCAGGGCCTGCAGGCCCTGCTCGGTGGTTGGGTAGCGCTGGTTGTCCAGCTTGTACAGTTTGAGCGCTTGCATGATGGTGGCGATGTCCACCTTGGCGGCGGCAACTTTCGATTCGCCGGTGCGGCTGAGCAGCTTGGGCACGACCAGCGCGGCCAGCACACCCATGATGACCACGACCACCATGATCTCGATCAGGGTGAAGCCACGGGCAGCGCGTCGGGAAAGAGATAACTTTTTCATAATCTGGTGCAATAATTAGTGAGTGCAGAGTATAAGGCCGAAACACGGTCATCGACCGGATCGCGACCACGATTTTTGCGCGCCGGTGCTGAGAAAACTCTTAACCGGCGCCGGAATTTACGCTGTTTTACCGGTTTTCGGGTGCCGGTAATACAGCGGTCACGGTGCTGTCACGCACGCGTCACAAACGAGACATCAATCGTGCTTGCGGGCGCTGCCCTCGATGCGTAGCAGCGCGCCGTCGTTGCCGCCGCCGCCGACTGCCTGCCCCGAACTGGCGGCCAGCGCCGATTGCTGGACCACCGGCGGCGCCGTCTCGACAAACGACTTGATGCCCAGCGCGGCGTCGATCTGGTTCGGGTAAATGATGAAACCGCGCGTAATCACCGCCGACACCTTGCGCACGTCGCGGATATCCTTGGTCGGATCGCCATCGACCAGCACCAGGTCGGCCAGCTTGCCCGGCACGATGCTGCCGCGGTCGTTGCTGGTGCGGGTGTAGCGGGCGCCGTTGCGGGTGGCCACCTGCAGCGCCTGCGCCGGCGTCAAGCCGGCCTTGACCAGCAGCGCCAGCTCCGAGTGCAAGGTAAAGCCCGGCACATCGTCGGTACCGGCCACGATCGGCACGCCGGCGCGGTACATGACGCCGACGAAATCGACCATCCTGGCATACGATTTTTCGTAGCGCTGCACCTTGTCGGCCGGGATCTTCATGGTGCCCACCGAGAAACCGCGCTTGACGTCGGGCGGCATGTAGTCGGCAAAATCGGCATACGGCTCGTTGACGTCGCCGTCGCGCTGCTTGATGAAGGCGAACGCCGACAGGGTCGGGTCGATCGAGATCTGTTTTTTGGCCAGCTGCGCCACGAAATCCTTGACCGGCTTCGAGTTGAGGTCGAGGTCGGCCACTTTCTCGGCCGGCAGCACGAAGCGGTTCAGGTTGCGGGTTTCGGTATCGGGCTTGACGAAGAAATTGAGCATCACCTGGTTGATGTGCTGGATCTCGTCGTAGCCGGCGTCAAGCGCCTGCTGGGCGCGCAGACCGGCCGGCACGTGGCCGGACACGCGCATGCCACGACTGTGGGCGTATGCCACCGTGTCCTTGAGGATGTCTTTCGGGAACGAGTTATAGATCTTCAGTTGCGGGTAGCCGCGCTGGGCATACCAGTCGATGGCGTTTTTGGCGCCCTCGAGGTCCTTGACCAGGAAGCCGCCACTGGCGCTGTACGGGCTTTCGCCCTCTAAAAAGCCGGTGGGCACCACTTGCGGCGCCAGCAGCTTGCCGGCGGCGGTTTCATCGAGCATCGCCTGCAGCTGGGCGTTGTCGTTGCCCATGTCGCGCACGCTGGTCACACCGGTGGAGATGTTCAGGGCGCCCGACCAGCGATCGACGTGGCCGTGCATGTCGAACAGGCCAGGCAGCACGATGCGGCCGCCCGCGTCGATGATGTTTTTCGCCGCGCGCGTGGGCGAGCCGGCCGGCAGAACGGCGGTAATACGTCCGCGCAGCAGGTAGATATCGGACGGCTGGCCCACGGTGGCCTTCTCGCTGTCGAACACGCGGGCATTGCGCACCACGGTCAAGCCGTCGAGCGGGTGTTGCAGCCTGGTCGCGACATCGGTCAGCATCTGCGCCTCGGCCGCTTTCTGGCGGCTGGCCAGGTCGGGGATGGCATCCTGCCAGCCCTGCTCGAGCATGGACAGGAAGCCGGGAATGACCACCGCGAACAGGCGCGGCTGCTCACCCGTGGTGGCCCAGTAGAACGACGGCGACAGGCCGATGCCGGTCAGCGCCAGCAACTGCACGGTCTGCTTTTCGCCCCTGGCGTTGGTCACTTGCGCCGTTTCCAGCTTGGTTTGCGACAGCGTACCGGTAGGCAGCAGCGCGATCTTGCCGTCTTTCGATGCGGCCAGCGCGGTAATCGCGGCAGACACGACCTCGAACGAACTGTTGAGCGGCACATAGCTGGCCGGCGCAGCCAGCGTGGCGCGGCCCTTGTCCGAGGTGGTGGTCCATTCGGCCACGTTGCCCTGGCGCGTAAAACGCTCGTCCACCACGGCGCCGAAGGTGGAATTGCCCTTGACCTGGTACTCGGTCATCAACAGGTCGGGGCCGAGGCGGAATTGTTCGGTCAGCTCGGGACCGCGGCCGTTGTTCTTGTAGGTGAAACGCACGGTGGTGCGGCCGTCGTCCTGGCGCTCGACCACCTGCTCGCCCATCTGCTTGTTGCTCTCGTTGAGGATGAGGAAAGTCGTGGTCGTGGCGGCATGGGCGCCGTGGGCCAGCAGGGCGGCAGCCAGGGCCAATGGTAGTGCGCGTTTCAGCATGACGGTTTTCTCCGGTGAGTATCAGGGGTGCCCGCACACGGGGCAATGCTCGTTGCGGGCCACGGCAATGCTGGTCCATTCCATGTACAGGCCGTCGAGCATCAGCAGCCGGCCGGACAGCGACTGGCCCACGTGCATCAACAGCTTCAGGGCCTCGGCCGCCTGCATGGCGCCGACCACGCCGACCAGCGGCGCGAACACGCCCATGGCAGCGCACGCCACGTCTTCGAATTGCTGGTCTTGCGGGAACAGGCACGAATAGCACGGCTGGTCGCCGCCGCGCGGATCGAACACGCTGACCTGGCCATCGAAGCGGATCGCTGCGCCCGACACCAGCGGCTTGCGCTGCGCCACGCAGGCGCGGTTGACCGCGTGGCGGGTGGCAAAGTTGTCGGTGCAGTCGAGCACCACGTCGGCCGCCGCAACCAGCTGCGCCAGGCGCGCCTCGTCCACCCGCTCGGCCAGCGCGGTGATGCGAATGTCGGGATTGATCTGCGCCATGGTGGTGCGGGCAGAGAGCGCCTTGGACTGGCCCACGCGTTCGGTGGTGTGGGCGATTTGCCGTTGCAGGTTGGTCAGATCGACCACGTCGTCATCGACGATGGTGATGTGGCCCACGCCGGCCGACGCCAGGTACATGGCCGCTGGCGAACCGAGGCCGCCGGCGCCGATCACCAGCGCGTGCGACGCCAGCAGGCGCTGCTGGCCCTCGATGCCGATCTGGTCCAGCAGGATGTGGCGCGAGTAGCGCAGTAGTTGCTCGTCGTTCATGTTCGGCCGCCAGCCGTCTATTGCGCGGCCGGCTGGGTTGGTGATGGTTGCGGGGCGGCGGCTTCCGGCTTGGGCTTGGGCAGTTGCAGCGGTTTGTTGGCTGGCTTGTCGGTGGACTGGTCGCCCGGCTTGGCCGGCTTGTCGCCCGCTTTTGCGTCCGGCTTGCTGTCCAGCTTGCTGTCCGACTTGGTTTCACCGCTGGCCGCGCCCGGCGCCTCTTTTGGTTCCGCCTTGGACAGTTGGACCGGCAACCCCTTGAAATGGTTCAATGCCTGGGTCAACTGGAAGTCGTCCTTGGTGCCGAATTCGACCGGCTTGATTTTCCTGGACAGTGCGATCAGGCGCTGTTCTTCTTCCAGGCTGTCGCGGCGGGCGTTCAGCGTCTTTTGCTCGGCAGCTTCGGCGGCCGGGTCCTTGTCGTTGCCCAGGTGTTTTTGCAGGTCCGACTCGCGCATGCGCAGGCTGTTCAAGCCATCGCCCTCGGCGGTTTCATCGACCATCAGGTCGGGCACGATGCCGCGCGCCTGGATCGAACGATTTTTCGGCGTGTAGTACCGCGCGGTGGTGATCTTGACGGCAGTATCGGCGGTCAGCTGGCGCAGGGTTTGCACCGAGCCCTTGCCGAAGGTCTGCGTGCCCATGATGGTGGCGCGCTGGTAATCCTGCAGCGCGCCAGCGACGATTTCGGACGCCGACGCCGAGCCGGCATTGACCAGCACCACGATCGGCACATCCTTGACGCCGGCCGGCAATTTGGCCAGCGGATCGCCCTTGCCGCCCGGGGCATAAAACTCGGGGCGGGCATAGAAGGTCTCTTTGGCGCTGGCCAGCTGGCCGTTGGTGGACACCACCGCCGCATCGCGCGGCAGGAAGGCGGCCGAGACGCCGATGGCGCCCGGCACCACGCCACCGGGGTCGTTGCGCAAGTCCAGCACCAGGCCCTTGAGCTTGGGTTCCTTGGCGTACAGCTCGTTGATCTTCTTGACCATGTCGTCCAGCGTGGGTTCCTGGAACTGCGAAATGCGCAGCCAGGCGTAACCGGGCTCGATGATCTTGCCCTTGACGCTCTGCACGCGGATTTCCTGGCGTGTGATGGTCATGGTGAGCGGCTTGTCCTCGTCCTTGCGGCTCAAGGTGAGCGTGACCCTGGAGCCGGGCTCGCCGCGCATCTTTTTCACGCTCTCGTCGAGGTTCATGCCCTTGATCGGCGTGCCGTCGATGCGGGTGATCAGGTCGCCGGCCTTGATGCCGGCCTTGAACGCAGGCGTATCCTCGATCGGCGAGACCACCTTGATGTAGCCGTCCTCGGCGCTCACCTCGACGCCGATGCCGACGAACTTGCCGGCCACGGTGTCGCGCATTTCGCGGAAAGCGCGTTTATCAAGGTACACCGAGTGCGGATCGAGCGAGGACACCATGCCGGCGATGGCGTCGGTGACGAGCTTCTTGTCGTCAACGCTTTCCACGTAGTCGGTCTTGATCAGCCCGAACACATCGGACAACTGGCGCAATTCGGCCAGCGGCAATGGCGCGCCGGTGACTTTTTGTGCAATGGCGGAAAATTGCAGGGAAGCGGCAACGCCCGCCACCATGCCGATACCGATCAGACTGATACTCTTGAACTTGTTTGCCATGGTTTCCTTAGAACTTCACCCAACCCGACGGATCGAAAGCCGCGCCGCGCAGGCGAAGCTCAAAGTATAGCCCCGATTCCTCGTTGCCACCGCTGTTGCCCACGCTGGCAATCGCATCGCCGGCCTTGACCACGTCGCCGGGACGCTTGAGCAGCGACTGGTTGTTGCCGTAAATGCTCATGTACTGGCCGCCATGATCGACAATGATCAGGTTGCCGAAGCCGCGCAGCCACTCGGCAAACACCACCCGGCCACCGGCCACCGTGTGGATTTCAGCGCCTTCGGCCGCCTTGATGAACACGCCCTTCCAGGCCGGACCGTCGCCGCGCTTGCTGCCATATTTGGCAGCGACGCGGCCGTTGACGGGCGCGCGCATCTGCCCCTTGAGGCTGGCAAAGGCGCCGGCCGGCGCCGCCGGTGCCAGTGCGATATCGGCCGCCTTGGCCGGCGGCTCCTTCGGTTCCGGCGGTACCGGCGTGGCAGCGACTTTTGGTTCGTCGGCGTCGATCGGATCGAGCTTGACCGGCGGCGGCGGGGTGACCGGGGTCGCCGGTTGCTGCGGCTTGATGGTGCCCGATTTGCCGGCGTTGGCCATGGCGGCAGCCTTGGCTGCGGCCTCCCTGGCGGCAGCGGCGCGCGCCAGGCGCAAGCGCTCGGCTTCGGCCGCCCTGGCTTTGGCCAGCGCGCGTTGCTCGGCTTCGGCCTTGGCCTTGGCGGCGGCGCGGGCGGCAGCGAGTTGTTCCTGGCGGCGCTTTTCGGCAGCGGCAGCGGCCGCCTGCTCCTCGATCAGCTTGTTCAGGCGCGTGACCAGGCCGCCGAGGCGCTGCTCGTCGCGCTCGACATTGCCGACTTCCTTGCGCTGGGCCACCAGCTTGTTCGACAGCTGGGCCAGCAGCGCCGCGCGGCGCGCCTTTTCCTGCTCCAGCTTGTTCTTTTGCTGCAATTGTTCCTGGGCGATCTCGCCCAGTTCGTCCTTGGCGTTCTGGGTGGCGGCCTGGTTGTCCTCGACCGCCTTGAGGCTGGTGCGCAAACTTTCCAGCAACTTGGCCTGTGCTTGCGACACGTACGACAGCATTTGCAGGTCGCGGTTGATGCGGTTCGGGTTGTCGCCGGACAGCAGCAGCTTGATGCGGTCCTCGTTGCCGGCCACGTAGTGCTGGCGCAGCATTTGCGCCAGTTGCTGTTGCTGGTCCTTGACGGTGGCGCTCAGGCGCTCGCGCTCGGCGCCAAGCGCGGTCAGCTTGCTGTTGGTATCGTTCTGCTCCTGCTGCAGGTCGCGCAGGGCGCGGTTGGCGTCCGAAATCGCCGCTTCCGATTCGGCCAGCGTATCGGCCGCGTCTTCCTTGGCGCTCTCGGTCTTGCCGATATCTTTCTTGAGGGCGGTGAGTTTTTGCTGCAAGCCGGCGCGTTCGGCTTCGGCCAGCGCCTTTTGCTTGCTGCGCTCGGTCGGCTTGCCCGGCGCGGCGTGCGCCACCGGGACCGCCATCGAAGTTGCCAACGAGGCGGTGACCAGCAGCGCGGCACAGACGCCGCGCCAGTTATTACTAAGCTTGGAAGAAGACAAATTACTTGGCCTTGCCCTGGTTGGCCACTGCCGCCTGCGCTGCCGCGATGGCATCGGCGTCGCCGAGGTAGTAGTGGCGGATCGGTTTCAGGTCGGCGTCCAGCTCATACACCAGCGGCTGGCCGTTCGGGATGTTGAGGCCGACGATGTCGTTGTCGCTGATGCCGTCGAGCATCTTGATCAGCGCGCGCAGGCTGTTGCCGTGGGCCGAGATAATGATTTTCTTGCCGGCGCGGATGGCCGGGGCGATTTCCTCGTCCCACACCGGTACCACGCGGGCCACGGTGTCTTTCAGGCATTCGGTCAGCGGAATCTGTTCTTTCGACAGGCCGGCGTAGCGCGGGTCGTTGAACGAGACGCGGTCGTCGGACGCTTCCAGCGCCGGCGGCGGCGTGTCGTAGCTGCGGCGCCAGACCAGCACTTGCTCGTCGCCGTACTTGGCGGCGGTTTCACCCTTGTCCAGGCCTTGCAGGGCGCCGTAGTGGCGCTCGTTCAGGCGCCAGTCGTTCTTGATCGGCAGGTACATCATGTCCATTTCGTCCAGCGCCAGCCACAGCGTGCGCACGGCGCGCTTCAGTACCGAGGTGTACGCCAGGTCGAAGGTGAAGCCCGATTCCTTGAGCACCTGGCCGGCGGCCTTGGCTTCGTTGATGCCTTTTTCGGTCAGATCGACGTCGGTCCAGCCGGTGAAGCGGTTCGACAGGTTCCAGGTGGATTCGCCATGGCGCATGAATACGATTTTGTACATGTGAATAATCTTCAAAGAAAGGTGAGTAATAAGTGAGTAAGATCGATCGCCGCTTCTATTTTATAATGCGCGGATTCATTTAAACCATTGGAACCCTGTGAAATTCTTCATTGACAATATTTTCTTGATCGCCGTGGTGCTCGTTTCCGGCGGCGCCCTGCTGTTCCCGATGCTGACCCAGCGCGGCAAGCGCGCCAACCCGGCCGACGTCACGCTCTTGATTAATCGCAGCAAGGCCACCATTGTAGATGTACGCGAGGCGAAAGACTTCGCGCTCGGCCACCTGCCGGACGCGAAGAACATCCCGTTTGCCGAATTCGACCAGCGCATCGGCGAACTGGACAAGTTCAAGAGCAAAACCATGGTGGTTGTGTGCCAGACTGGCGGCATGCGCGCCTCCACCGCCGCCAGCAAGCTCACCAAGGCCGGCTTCACCGACGTGGTGACCCTCGATGGTGGCATTGCCGCTTGGAAAAAAGCCAACCTGCCGCTGGCAAAGCCTGCACAGGCCAAGCCATCGCCGGCGAAACCGCAAGCCAAATAACTGGAAGGAAGCATGATGACTGCCGAAGTGACGATGTACACCACCGCCGTATGCCCCTATTGCATCCGCGCCGAGCGGTTGCTGGAAGCGAAGGGCGTGACCGACCTGAAAAAAGTCCGCGTGGACCTCGATCCGCAGCAACGCATGCTGATGATGGAAAAAACCGGCCGCCGCACCGTGCCGCAGATTTACATCGGCGATACCCACGTCGGTGGTTTCGACGACCTGTATGCGCTGGACCAGGCCGGCAAACTGACACCCATGCTCAACGGCTGATTGAACTTTTCAGTCAACTGCGAGACCAAATACAACGCCGGGCCAGAAAGTCTTGGTTGCGATGATGGTTTTGATACAATTGCCTTCGCGTTGATTTGAGCTGTAGCATTGCCCATACCAAGCACAACTTATATTGAACGGCCACGGCCGTTCTTGTTCACCATAACGAAAGCGCTCCATGTCTGAAGAAAATCTGCAACCAGTATTCCAAATCCAACGCGTCTACCTGAAAGACATGTCGCTGGAACAACCGAACTCGCCAGCTATCTTCCTGGAACAGGAAGCGCCAAGCATCGAAGTCGCCCTGGACGTTGGCGCCGAGCCACTGGCCGAAGGCATCTTCGAATCGACCGTGACCATCACCGTGACCGCCAAGGTCAACGACAAGGTCGCTTTCCTGGTCGAAGGCAAGCAAGCCGGTATCTTCGAAGCCCGTAACATTCCAGCCGACCAGCTGGACCCGCTGCTGGGCATCGGTTGCCCGAACATCGTGTATCCATACCTGCGCGCCAACATCGCCGACGTGATCACCCGTGCCGGCTTCCCGCCAGTGCACCTGGCCGAGATCAACTTCGAAGTGTTCTACCAGCAGCGCCTGCAAGCCGTGGCTGACGCCGCTGCTGCCGCACCAGCTGCCGACGGTACCACCACGCACTAAGTAGCATCCGCCGCCGGCGACTCTGCCGGCGGCTGTTTCACCAGACAAGGTTTGCAATGACATATCCCCGTTTGATCGCCGCCCTGGCCATGACGCTGGCCGCTGCCGCCGGCCAGGCATACGACTTCAAAACGGTGGGCGCCGCGCCTGCGGTGCTGTACGACGCGCCTTCCACCAAGGGTGGCAAACTGTTCGTGGTGCCGCGCGGCGCCCCGCTCGAAGTCGTGCTCACCTATGGCGAATGGATCAAGGTCCGCGATATCAACGGCGACATGGCCTGGACCGAAGCGCGCAGCCTCACCGGCAAGCGCAACGTCATCGTGCGCGCCGCCAACCTCAAAGTACGCAGCACCCCGGACGATGCCGCCACTGCGGCCTTTATCGCCGACAAGGGCGTGCTGCTCGAAGTGCTGGACACCGCCGCCGGCGGCTGGCTCAAGGTCCGCCATAAAGACGGCGTGACCGGCTACGTCAAGAACGCCGACATCTGGGGCGTATGATTCCCGCTCAACAAACCGCAGTGGCCGGCACCCGCAAGGTTACCGTGCTGGGCGCTGGCGCCTGGGGCACGGCTGTCGCCATGGCCCTGGCCCAGCGCCACGACGTGCTGCTGTGGGGCCGCAATGCCGCCGCCCTGCACGCCATGGGCGAGGCCCGCGAAAACACCGATTACCTGCCCGGCCACCCGTTTCCCGAGCGCCTGCACGTGGCTGCCGGTTTCGACGCGGCACTGGCCCATGCGGCAGGCCCCGACGGCCTGCTGATCGCGGCCTGCCCGGTGGCCGGCCTGCGGCCGTTATTGAAACAACTGAAACCCCACAACGTCGCCCATGTGGTGTGGCTGTGCAAGGGTTTCGAATACGACACCGGCCTGCTGCCGCACCAGATCGTGCGCGAAGAACTCGGCGACGGTGTCGCCGGCGGCGCGCTGTCCGGCCCATCGTTCGCGCAGGAAGTGGCCCGCGGCCTGCCATGCGCGCTGACCATCGCTTCCACCAGTTGCCAGCTGCGCGAGAGCGTGGTGGCAGCCGTCCACGGCGGCAACGTGCGCGTGTATTCGAGCGCAGACCTGGTGGGCGTGGAAGTGGGCGGTGCAGTAAAAAATGTGCTGGCCATCGCCACCGGCGTGGCCGACGGCCTGGGCCTGGGCCTGAATGCCCGTGCCGCGCTGATCACGCGCGGCCTGGCCGAAATCACGCGCCTGGGCACCGCGCTGGGCGGCCAGGCCGAAACCTTCATGGGCCTGACCGGCATGGGCGACCTGATTCTGACCTGCACCGGCGACCTGTCGCGCAACCGCCGCGTCGGCCTGGCGCTGGCGCAGGGCAAGGCCCTGGACACCATCGTCCAGGAACTGGGTCACGTGGCCGAAGGCGTGCCATGTGCCAAAGCCGTGCGCGAACTGGCGGCACGCATTGGCGTCGAGATGCCGATCACCAACGCGGTAGCCGGCGCGCTGTTCGACGGCGACCTGCCGCAGGCGATGGTGCTGCGCCTGCTGGCGCGCGATCCACGCGACGAAAAGGTGCTGCGCTAGGCTTCGTTGAAGCCTGGCGGTATCACTCCTCGACGATCTCTTCCTTCGCGCCCCGCATCCATTCCACCAGCGGGAATGCATCTTTCAAGCCGCTGGCAAGAATCGGCACCAGCAACTCCGGCTGGTTGAGCGGCAAATCGATCTCGGTCCAGATGAAGAAACTTTTCAGCTTGATGTACTCGATGTGCTCGTGCGCCGGATCGAAACCCTTGGGCGGACGCATCAACTTGCCTTCGTCGCGGATATCGCCGAACGTCAGCTTCAGTTTTTTATTCTTCAACACCTTTTTGAAGCCGGCCGCGTCATCGACCATGTGCTGGCGCAGCGCCTTCAAACGCCCGGCCGGCGGCATATACTCGCCGGCGCCGAACAGCATGCGGCCCGAGCCGTCGATCTGCATGTAGTAGGTGGGGCCACCGGCCTTGCTGGGGCGGCGCATGTCGTTGGGCGCTACCGCTGCCGAAAAGCGCGTTTTATACGGGCTTTTATCGTGCGCAAAACGCACGTCGCGGTTGATGCGGAACATCGCCTTCTTTGGGTTGCTGAACTTGACCGCCGGATCGAACTTGCCGAGTTCGGCAATCATCTCGGTGACCACTTGCAGGAATTCTTCGCGCAGGATGTCGTAGCGCGGCTTGTTCATGACGAACCAGGGACGGTTGTTATTGTCCGCCAGTTCGCGCAAAAATTGCGTCAGATCGCGTAAATGCATGGGTGTGACTGAACCTTATTTGGGGGGCGGGCGCTTGCCGACGGTAACGTCGAGCGTGGTCTCGCGGCTCTTGCGCAGGACCTTCATTTTAGCTTTTTCCCCCGGAACCAGTTGGGCGATCTGGTTGAGCATGCCGGTGGTGTCGCTGACCGGCTTGTCGTCCACCGACAGCAGGATGTCGCCGGGCCGCACGCCGCCCTTGTAGGCGGGACCGTTGCGCACTACGCCGGCAATCATGGCGCCGTTCTGGCGCGGCAGGCTGAAGCTGCGCGCCAGTTCCGGCGTGATGTCCTGGGTTTCCACGCCGATCCAGCCGCGCACGACGTGGCCCGACTTGATGATCGCTTCCATCACGGTTTTTGCCGTACTCATCGGGATGGCAAAACCGATACCGACCGAGCCGCCCGACTGCGAATAGATGGCCGAATTAATCCCCAGCAGGTTGCCGTGGGTATCGACCAGCGCCCCGCCCGAGTTGCCGAAATTGATCGCGGCATCGGTCTGGATGAAATTCTCGAAATGGTTGATGTGCAGATTGTTGCGACCGAGCGCGGAAATGATGCCCATGGTCACGGTCTGGCCCACGCCGAACGGGTTGCCGATGGCCAGCACCACGTCGCCCACCTGCGCCTGCTCGGCCTGGCCCAGCACGATCACCGGCAACTTTTCCAGCTCGATCTTGATTACGGCCAGGTCGGTCTCGGGATCGGTGCCCACCACCTTGGCGGCAGCCTTGCGGCCGTCGGCCAGCATCACCTCGATCTCGTCGGCCGCTTCCACCACGTGGTTGTTGGTCAGGATATAGCCTTCGGCGGAGACGATCACGCCGGAACCGAGCGACGAATCTTCCTCGTCGCCTTCATCGCCGAAGAAGCGCTTGAAGAACGGGTCTTTCATCAACGGATGCTTGCTGCGCTTGGGCCGCTTGCTGGTGACGATGTTGACCACGGCAGGCATGGCGCGCGCGGCGGCGTTGCGGTACGAGCCCCCGGCCAGCGCCGGCGGCTTCGACGGGCCGGCCTCGAGCATCGGCGCGGGCCGCTCGGCGCTGCCCATTTGCTGCAGGCGCACGGGCGCGGCGCGGTCGGTGACGAGCGCCGTGTAGACAAAATACAGTGCCAGCGCGACGGTGACCGTTTGCGCAAACAACAACCAGAGTCGTCGCATAATTCAACCCGCCACAGCAGGCGTCCTCGTTAATTCTTCGGTGAAGCGTTGCTGTTTTTCAGCGAATCGCGGATCTCGCGCAGCAGCACGATATCTTCCGGCGTGGCTGCCGGTGCAGCGGGCGCGGCCGGCTTTTCCAGGCGTTGGCGCGCACGGTTCATCAGGCGTACCATCTGGAAGATGATAAAGGCCAGGATGATAAAGTTGAGCAAGATGGTGATGAAGTTACCATAGGCGAACACGGCGCCCAGTTTCTTGGCTTCCTCGAGCGGCAGGCTGCTGGCCTGGCCGTTGAGGGGAATGTAGTAGCTGGCGAAGTCCAGGCCGCCGAACAGGATACCGATCGGTGGCATGATGATGTCTTTCACCAACGAATCGACGATCTTGCCGAAGGCGCCACCGATGATCACACCGACCGCGAGATCGACCACGTTGCCCTTCATCGCGAATTCTTTGAATTCTTTCATCATTGCCATATTCTTACCCCTCGACGTGTGGTCTTTTGTTTACAAAACTGCCCAAGGATCATACTATTTTTTCAATTGGATTCCAAACACCCTTGCCGTTTGCACACATCGACAAGGAATTAGTTTAAGTTTGACCTATATCAATAAAATAAAAAACAGGGGACGATTCAATAGCGCACCGTTCGCGGAAAACTGGCGCAAATCGGCGGAAGGCGCTCGAAAGTTACTTTTGAGAAAGCTTTTCCCGCCTTGTGGAACTCCCCTTCCCTTATAATTTTTGAGGTTGCAAGAAGCACACATCGAGTGCTCGGGACTTGGTCGGTTCTCCGGAGCATAGGCGCTGCACGGCAGGCAGATTTTTGTTGGCACTTTAAGAAAAAGATTGGGGTAAGAATGGGTAACGAAAAACAGATCGATTCCGGTCGCCGCAACCTGATCGTCGCGACAGGCGCGGCGGGGGGCGTGGTGGGGTTGGCGACGGCGGGGGCGCTGGTCTCCACCTTCCAGCCATCCGAACGGGCCAAGGCGGCGGGTGCGCCGGTCGAGGTCGATATTGCCGCCCTCAATCCGGGCGAAATGGTCACCGTCGAGTGGCGTGGCAAGCCGGTCTGGGTGCTCAAGCGCACGCCGGAAATGGTGGCCTCGCTCAAGAAAACCGACGGCAAGGTGGCCGATGCCGAATCGAAACGCAATCCCGACGAATACACGCCCGAGTACGCCCGCAACGAATGGCGCTCGCGCAAGCCCGAAATCCTGGTCGCAGTCGGCATCTGTACCCACCTCGGCTGTTCGCCTTCCTCCAAGTTCCAGCCCGGTCCGCAGCCCTCGCTGCCCGACGACTGGGAAGGCGGCTTCCTGTGTCCCTGCCATGGCTCCACTTTCGACATGGCCGGCCGCGTCTTCAAGAACAAGCCGGCGCCGGACAACCTGCAAGTGCCGCGCTATATGTTCCTCTCCGACACCAAGCTGGTGATCGGCAAAGACGAGAAAGGCGAGGCATAAACCATGGCGGCGTTCAAAGAGACCAAGCTTCCGGCCGATGCTCCGGCCGCACAAAAAGCCCTCGGCTGGGTGGATGACCGTTTTCCGCTGACCAAGCTGTGGAACGACCAATGGGGCAAGTACTACGCCCCGAAAAACTTCAATTTCTGGTACATCTTCGGCTCGCTGGCGATGCTGGTGCTGGTGCTGCAGATCGTCACCGGCATCTTCCTGACCATGCACTACAAGCCGGACGCCACCCTGGCGTTCGCCTCGGTCGAGTACATCATGCGCGAAGTGCCGTGGGGCTGGCTGGTGCGCTATATGCACTCGACCGGCGCCTCCGCCTTCTTCATCATCATCTACCTGCACATGACGCGGGCGCTCCTGTACGGTTCTTACCGCAAGCCGCGCGAGCTGATCTGGCTGTTCGGCTTTGCCATCTTCCTGTGCCTGATGGCCGAAGCGTTCTTCGGCTACCTGCTACCATGGGGCCAAATGTCGTACTGGGGCGCGCAGGTGATCGTCAACCTGTTCGGCGCGATTCCCGTGATCGGTCCCGACCTGTCGCTGTGGATCCGGGGCGACTACGTGGTGTCCGACGCCACCCTGAACCGCTTCTTCGCCTTCCACGTGATCGCCATTCCACTGGTATTGCTGGGGCTGGTAGCAGCCCACCTGATCGCCCTGCACGAAGTGGGTTCGAGCAACCCGGACGGCATCGAAGTGAAGGAAAACCTGGGCCCGGACGGCCACCCGCTCGATTCCATCCCGTCGCACCCGTACTACACGGTGCACGACCTGTTTGGCGTGTCGGTATTCCTGTTGATCTTCAGCTGCGTGGTGTTCTTCGCGCCGGAAATGGGCGGCTACTTCCTCGAGTACAACAACTTCCTGCCCGGCGACTCGCTGAAAACTCCGCTCCACATCGCGCCGACCTGGTACTTCACGCCGTTCTACTCGGTGCTGCGCGCCACCACGGCCGACTTCATGTGGGTGCTGATGTGCTTTGTGGCCGCCTACACCGTGTTCATCTGGCTCAAGTCGCGCCTGTCGCGCATCACCAAGATCATCATCGCCGTGGTGGCCCTGCTGGCCATTATCGGCATGCTGCCACAGGTACTCGACGCCAAGTTCTGGGGCGTGGTGTTCTTCGGCGGCTCGGTGGTGATCCTGGCCTTCATGCCGTGGCTCGACCATTCGCCGGTGAAGTCGATCCGCTACCGTCCAAGCTGGCACAAGTATGTGTACGCGGTGTTCTTCATCTCGTTCATCATCCTGGGCATTCTCGGCACGCTGGCGCCGACCGACCTGTTCACCATCATTTCGCAAGTGTGCACCCTGTTGTACTTCAGCTTTTTCCTGTTCATGCCGTGGTGGAGCACGATGGGCACGTTCAAGAAAGTGCCCGACCGCGTGGTTTTCCATCCGCACTGAGCCGCTGAATCTCCGTACATAAAGGACTAGACATGAATTTTGCGAAGAAACTGCTGGCCGCGCTGGCCCTGGTGCCGGCGCTGGTACTGGCAAATGAAGCCGGTTTCCCTTACGATAAGGCCCCTGACCGTTCGAATAACATGGCCGCACTGCAACATGGTGCAAAATTATTCGTCAATTACTGCCTGAACTGTCACAATGCGTCCTCGATGCGGTACAACCGCCTCAAGGACCTGGGACTGACCGACGCACAAATCCGCGATAACCTGTTGTTTACTGCGGATAAAGTGGGCGCCATGATGACCACGAGCATGAATCCGAAGGATGCCAAGACTTGGTTTGGCGCGGTACCGCCGGATTTGTCGGTGATTGCACGGGCCAAGGCGTCGGGTTCGGGCAGCGGATCGGATTATCTGTACACGTACCTGCGCACGTTCTACAAGGACGAGACCCGCCCGAACGGCTGGAACAACCGGGTACTGGAAAACGCCGCGATGCCGCATGTATTATGGGAATTGCAAGGCGTACAGAAGATCAAGACGAAGGATGTGCCTGACCCGCACGAGCATGGCAAGACGATCCACCAGTTCGACGGGTTCGAACAAGTCGCGCCGGGCACCATGAGTAAGTTAGAATTCGATAACGCGGTGGCCGACCTGGTTGGCTACATGCAATGGATGGCGGAACCTGCGGCGCAGACCCGCAAGAAACTGGGCGTGGTGGTGGTCTTGTTCCTGTCCCTGTTTGTCTTGCTGGCCTGGCGTTTGAACGCGTCGTACTGGAAAGAAGTGAAATAATCGAGAGCGCCGAAACAGATTTTCGGCGCTTGTTTTTGCGATGCCCGCCTGAGCGGGCAATCGGTTCTGGGGTGATCCGTTCGACGGCTCGCCCCCTTTGTTTCTAAGGAACTATAACAAATGATGGTTCTCTACTCGGGCACTACCTGCCCATTCTCGCAACGTTGCCGCCTGGTGCTGTTTGAAAAAGGCATGGACTTCGAAGTACGCGACGTCGACCTGTTCAACAAGCCGGAAGACATTTCGACCATGAACCCGTACGGCCAGGTGCCGATCCTGGTCGAGCGCGAACTGATCCTGTACGAATCGAACATCATCAACGAATACATCGACGAGCGCTTCCCGCACCCGCAGCTGATGCCGGCCGATCCGCTGATGCGCGCACGTGCCCGCCTGATGCTGTTCAACTTCGAGAAAGAGCTGTTCGTCCACGTGCACGTGCTCGAGAGCGAACGCGCCAAGGGCAACGACAAGAGCCACGACAAGGCCCGCGCCGAAATCCGCGACCGCCTGACCACGCTCGCACCGCTGTTCCTGAAGAACAAGTACATGCTCGGTGACGAATTCTCGATGCTGGACGTGGCCGTGGCTCCCCTGCTGTGGCGCCTCGACCACTACGGCATCGAACTGTCGAAGACCGCCGCGCCGCTGATGAAATACGCCGAGCGTATCTTCTCGCGCCCGGCCTATATCGAAGCGCTGACCCCGTCCGAAAAAGTGATGCGTCGTTGATGCAGGGGCGCTGTGCGCCCTGGTATGAATGGTTGCAATAGTTGATCGATCGGCGCGCCCTGTTGTTCTGCCAGCGGGGCGCGCCAAGTTTCACCGTAGTCTGGAAGACCATGTCCGAAATCTCAACCAAGCCTTACATGCTGCGCGCCATCTACGAATGGTGCACCGATAGCGGCTATACGCCCTACCTGGCCGTCAAGGTCGACGCTTCGACCACGGTCCCGATGGAATACGTGAAAAAAGGCGAAATCGTCCTCAACATCAGCTTCGGCGCCACGTCCGGCCTGAAAATGGACAACGACGCCATCCGCTTCCACGCCCGCTTCGGCGGTGTCTCGCGCGAAATCTACGTGCCGGTCAACAACGTGATGGCGATCTACGCCAACGAAAACGGCCAGGGCATGGCGTTCGAGCCGCAACTCGGTGGCAGCGATGCTTCCGCCGGACAATCGTCGCCCGTGGTGGAAGAACCAAGCGCCCCGGCACTCGCTTCCGTCCCCTCGATCGCCCCCGCGCCAGCACCGGTGTCCACCGCCAAGCCGGACGACGGCGCATCGCCCGACGACGACAACGAACCACCACGCAAGGGCGGCCGCCCGACCCTGACCCGGATTAAATAGCGTATAATCTGCCCCGTACAAGTTTCGCCGACTTAGCTCATTTGGTAGAGCAGTTGATTTGTAATCATCAGGTGGCCAGTTCGAAACCGGCAGTCGGCACCAGAAATATAGTGTTAATTCAAAGGGTTACATGCTTTTTTGCATGTGACCCTTTTTACTTTGCTAGATGAAGCTATCTCTGTGTAGGCACCATGTAGGCAATGCCAGAGCGCCGCTGAAATCGTGCTTGACATATCAGGCCTTACCACACAACATACAGGTTGTCTAATGCTTCCAGACTTCAAAAAAATCAACGGTCTCCTTCCCGAAGGAGAGCATGAAGCGTCTTGGGCTGAGGTTAGTCAGCGATTTGGCAATTCGGCGGGTCGTAACGCTCTTCTTGCTGGGTTGCTAGAAGCTTGTCGCTCGCTTAGCAACGCTGGTGTGAAATATCTATATCTCGACGGTAGTTTCGTAACTGCCAAAAGAAACCCAGGCGATTGGGATGCTTGTTACAGTCAGGTAGGGGTGATAGCTGCTCTGCTGGACCCCGTCTTGCTAGACTTTACTAACGGTAGAGCTGCTCAAAAAAATAAATTCAAGGGTGAAGCCTTTGTCGCGGAAGCCAGCGCCGCCGGATTGCTGGGCCCCCCATACTTGAAATTTTTCCAGACAGAAAAAGGCACCGGTAAAGCAAAGGGCATTGTGAAGTTAGACCTTGGAACTCTTCCATGATAAAAAATCAGCGGCAATATAATTTAACTAAAAATAGTGCAGCTATGTTTGCTGAGGCTTTAGTGCGCCTAAGAACTGAGGAGTGCCCGCAGGGTGTTGACCCATTAATGTTCAAAGCTCAACACGACGGGTTAGAGAGCCAACTCGAAACACTCTTGGCTGAGGTTAAAGAATATGAAGCGCTCCGCAACGGAGAAATTGAATCGTTATCGCTGGTTGGGCTGGAAGAGCTTCCATTGGGGCTAATTAAAGCTCGTATTGCACGTGGGCTTACCCAAAAGCAGCTGGCTGCTTTAATAGATGTCAAACCACAGCAAGTTCAGCGGTGGGAGCACGAAGATTACGAGAATGTGGGTTTCCTAAAGCTGGTCGAAATTGCTAAAGCGCTGGAACTTAGCATTTCTGAGCATATTGAACTTCCAGCCAAGCCACGCAGTGCCATTATGGATTTGAAGCGTCATGGGATTGATAAGACATTTTTGCTGGCCCGTTTAGCATCGAACGACGCTCAATATAGATTAGATTCGTTTACGGATGCTGATTTGCTGAGTGCCGCTGCCGGCCGTCTACATAAGATATTCGGTATGAGAGTTGCCGCTAACGGCGTTTTCTTCTCAGACGACAGGTTTAAACTGGCTTGTGCGGGCGCTCGTTTCAAGGTCCCCCAAAATGCGGACAAGGCTAAAGTTACGGCGTATGCGGTTTACGCGCATCACTTAGCAGATATAGTTGCTAAGGCTACCCGGCACCTTCCCCTGCACGCGGTGCCTGATAGTTGGACTGAGTTACGAAAGGCGTTATGTGGCGAGTCCAAACCTAACTTCGAAAGTATTCTTCGCGGTGCGTGGGCTATGGGTATACCTGTTCTACCTTTGGCAGACCCAATCCATTTTCATGGTGTCTGCTGGCGTTTTGATTATCGTAATGTGATTGTTTTGAAGCAGAGCACACAGTATTCTTCACGGTGGGCCTTCGATTTATTGCATGAAATCCACCATGCGGGAGAAAATCCTGAGTTGCATGCTTTAGAACCTCTTGATGGGGACGCAACGGATAATGAGCGTAGAGATTCGGACGAAGAGCATGAAGCAAATAATTTAGCCGGAGATGTTTTGTTCTCTGGGCGTGCTCAAAAATTATACGACCTGGTCTTAGCACAGTCAGGCGGGCAGATTGTGCGCATTAAAAATTCTGTCATTTCCGTCTCAGCCGCTGAAAATGTTAGCACTGCAGACCTAGCGAATTATGTAGCCTACAGGCTTCAAAAAGAAAAATTCATTACTTGGTGGGGTGCTGCAAACAATCTTCAACCATCTGACGAAAATCCCTTAAAAGTAGCCCGCAAGGTGTTTATGGAGAATTTTGATTTTGGTTCGCTAGATAAGGATGACTGCGAATTACTTAAACAAGCGCTACTTGACCCTGCATTTTAACCATATTGCATTAACGGCGGAATAAGGCGGCCGCCTTATTGGAACATTTCAACCGGGCTTTATGTAGTGGTCTAATGTACCCGG
This sequence comes from Duganella sp. Leaf61, assembly GCF_001421905.1. Classification (NCBI taxonomy): domain Bacteria; kingdom Pseudomonadati; phylum Pseudomonadota; class Betaproteobacteria; order Burkholderiales; family Oxalobacteraceae; genus Duganella; species Duganella sp. Leaf61. The sequence continues at coordinate 1,245 of NZ_LMLM01000031.1, read as the reverse complement.
ACACTGATTTAGGCGAGAATGCTCGCCATGGAGAGGTGTTTGATGAGCAAGCAAAGACGTACATTTTCCCCTGAGTTCAAGCAGNATGCTGCTCGAGCTCGCTGCCAGCTTGATGAACTGGGGACTGTAGTGGTCTAATGTACCCGGACACTGATTTAGGCGAGAATGCTCGCCATGGAGAGGTGTTTGATGAGCAAGCAAAGACGTACATTTTCCCCTGAGTTCAAGCAGCAGGCAGCATGCTTGGTATTGGATCAGGGATACAGCCACGTGGAGGCCAGTCGATCGATCGGCGTCGGAGAATCGCTGATGCGCCGCTGGGTTCAACAGCTTCAATTGGAGCGACAAGGCGTCACGCCACAGGGCAAGGCGATCACGCCGGATCAGCAACGAATACAGGAACTCGAGGCGCGCATTGAACGTCTCGAGCGGGAGAAATCTATTTTAAAAAAGGCTACCGCGCTCTTGATGTCGGAAGGAATAGAACGTACGAGGTAATCGATGAGATTTGTGGTGACGAATCAATCGAGTTGATTTGCGCGGTGTTCGACGTCGCGCGATCATGCCTGTATGCACATCGGGAGCGCGTGCGACACATTGATGTTGAACGCGTGGCATTACGTAGCCGCGTCCACGAGCTGTTCGTTGAGAGCCGCAGTTCAGCGGGGAGCCGAAGCATCATGGACATGATGCGCGAGGAAGGCACGGCCATTGGCCGCTTCAAAGTTAGTCGTCTGATGGAGGAGTTGGGGCTAGTCTGCAAACAACCTGGCAGGCACGCCTACAAGCAGGCCACGGTGGAGCGGATCGACATTCCGAATCATCTCAACCGTGAGTTCWCAGTGGAGGCGCMAAATCACGTCTGGTGCGGCGATATCACCTATGTTTGGGCGCAGGGGCGATGGTATTACTTGGCTGTGGTGTTGGATTTGTTCGCTCGCCGAGCGGTGGGCTGGGCATTCTCGCTACGGCCCGATGCCGACCTTGTCGTGCAAGCGCTGGAAATGGCCTTCGAGCAKCGCGGTCGCCCCCAAGGGCTGCTGTTTCATTCGGATCAGGGTAGTCAGTACGCCAGCCGAAAATTCCGTCAGCGATTATGGCGCTATCGGATACAACAAAGTATGAGCCGTAGGGGAAGCCCGGCCAGCACGTGCAGGTCAACACCATCGACCGTGATTTCATTGGCGCCCTGCGGCAAGCCGCGCAGCGACTGGGGAATAAAGAAGAAGATGATCAGCATCGCCA